>NBLX01000003.1 GCA_002084705.1 Desulfobacteraceae bacterium 4572_35.1 | reverse complement strand
GCAAACAATTGACGCGATTAAAGAATTACTCAAAGAGAGGCTGCAAAAACTTAATTTTTTTATCTGCTATTCCACGAACCCTTTTTAACGCCAAAAATGAGCCAAACGCACCGTTGCGGCGACGCTCTTCAACTATTGCCGTCGCCATCTTTTCCCCAATTCCCGGCAACGAACTCCAATCAGCTTCAGTCATACGATCTGGATGCAGGGGGATACCCAACACTTGGCGCTGAGCAGCTCCCATATATTCAGATAACACCCACAATTGATCCATTGATACTGCAACAATAGTCAGCCTTTGACCAGACTCAACATGGTGCTTAGCCAGATATTGTTTCAAAACTAATTTCATCTCTTTTTCACAGACAGGGCACTTTAATTCATTGAGTAAAATTTCTTGACCAACGGCATCAGAAAAAGAGACCAGCTTTGTTATTTTATGCCCCAGGCACGGAAAAGAAAATTCTACATAACAAATTTTATCTGGGCTAGACACAAAGACAGGAGCAACCAGTTCACCAGGTCCCTCCTGTCTTAAAACAACAAATGCTATAATTGTGAGTGTCAACACAGCCCAAAAGCCACGTTGCACAGACATCTTATTCGGCGTCTTTAACCAGTTTGTATTGTAGTGCATCAATCAAAGCATGATAGGAAGCATCAATGATATTGTCGCTAACACCAACGGTTCCCCAGCGATTATCACTGTCACCGGATTCGATTAACACTCGGGTAATTGATGCTGTGCCATGTCCACTAGGTAAAACACGCACTTTATAGTCAAGCAGTCGCATCTCTTTAAGCTGTGGATAAAAATGCTCTAGTGCTTTTCGTAACGCATTGTCCAACGCATTTACCGGTCCATCTCCCTCAGCAGCAGTATGCTCAATACGTCCACCAACCTTCACCTTAACCGTAGCTTCCGACAACGGCTTATCATCCTCTTTCAACTTGGTATCAATAACTCGAAAACCAATAACTGAGAAGTGGTGTCGCAATGTACCCAGAGCTTTGCGCATCAACAATTCAAAAGAAGCCTCGGCTCCCTCAAACTGATACCCCTTATTCTCCATCTCCTTGATCTCTTCAAGAATCTCCAGAGTGATCGGATCTTTACTGTTAAGATCAATGTTAAATTGCTCAGCTTTTGCCAGGATATTGGCACGACCAGACAGATCTGAAACCAAAACCCGAGTAGCATTCCCAACCTTTTCTGGGCGCATATGCTCATAAGTTTCAGGATGGCGTTGAATAGCTGAGACATGGACTCCACCCTTGTGAGCAAAAGCTGAATTACCCACATAGGGCTGATGCTTATTAGGAATCAAATTTGCTACTTCATAAACATAGCGCGACACCCCGCGCAGGGTTTTCATCTGCTCATCACTAACACACTCTTTACCCATTTTCAGTTTCAATGCCGGGATTATTGAGCAAAGATTAGCATTACCACAGCGTTCACCAAAGCCATTTAATGTCCCCTGCACATGTACCGCACCATGAGCAACAGCCATCAATGAGTTAGCAACGGCGCATTCACTATCGTTGTGCGCATGAATCCCGAGGGGAGTGGACACTGTGTCACGAACTGCTGCCATAATTTCCGGGAACTCGCTCGGCATAGTACCGCCATTGGTGTCGCACAGCACAATACAATCCACACCGGCATCTTCTGCAGCCTTGAGAGTTTTAAGCGCATACTCTGGGTTTGCCTTGTAGCCATCAAAAAAGTGTTCAGCGTCGTATATCACCTCGGAAATATGCTTTTTTAGATACACAAGAGAATCGTTGATCAACTCCAAATTCTCCTCCAGGCTTATACGCAACGCTTCGCGCACATGAAAATCCCAAGTCTTACCAAAAATGGTAACTACATCTGGCTGTGCCTGTATTAAAGTCTGTAGATTATTGTCATCCTCCGGGGTAGATTTTGCCCGCCGGGTTGAACCAAATGCAGCAATCTTGGCATGCTTTAAGGTGACATTTTTTATCTCTTGAAAAAATGCAATATCCTTTGGATTTGAACCTGGCCAACCACCCTCAATATAATCGACCCCCAACTCATCCAAGCGCTGTGCGATGCTAACTTTATCACTCACCAGAAACGAAATATCTTCCGCTTGGGTACCATCTCGCAACGTTGTGTCGTAGAGCATTACTTTACTCATTATTTGTCTCTCCAAAGCAAATCAATTATTGCCCATTACCAAGATCGAAGGCGGCGTGCAACACACGCACCGCAAGCTCAGTATATTTATCCTCAATCACACATGAAACCTTAATTTCACTAGTAGAAATCATCTGAATATTAATCCCCTCAGCCGAGAGGGTACTGAACATCTTACTGGCAATACCTGAATGAGATCTCATACCGACACCAATAATAGAAACCTTTGCAACTTTATCGTCAGAGCTTACCTCATCGGCACCGATAGTAGTTGCCGTATCTTCAACAATCTTCAACGCCTTCTTTAAATCACCCTTGGGAACGGTAAATGTTATATCGGTAAAACCTTCTTTTGAAACATTCTGGATTATCATATCGATAGTTATATTTGCCGCCGTCAACGGAGAAAATATATCAGCTGCAATTCCTGGATGATCAGGAATACGCATTACAGAAATCTTTGCCTCATCTTTGTTGCAAGTTACCCCCGAAACCAATACGGTCTCCATCTCAGCATCCTCCTTCATAACCAGCGTCCCAGGATTATCATTAAAGCTGGAACGAACGTGAATAACGACATCATATTTTTTGGCAAATTCAACTGATCGAATCTGCAGAACTTTAGCACCTAAAGACGCCATCTCCAACATCTCTTCGTAGGAGATCTTATCAATTTTCCTGGCATCAGCAACAATGCGTGGATCAGTGGTATATACACCATCTACATCGGTATAAATTTCACACACGTCAGCAGATAATCCTGCCGCCACGGCAACAGCAGAAGTATCGGAACCACCGCGCCCCAATGTGGTAATATTTCCTTGATCGTCGACCCCCTGGAAACCGGCAACCACAACAATATTTCCACTCTTCAAATCTTCGCGAATATTATCTTCACCGATATTTTGAATACGTGCTCGCGACGAAGCGTTGTCAGTATTAATCGGAATCTGATGCCCAAGATAACTCTTCGCTTTATAACCCATGGATTGTAAACACATGGACAACAAAGCAATAGTTACCTGCTCACCGGTTGAAACCAGCACATCATATTCACGTTCACTAGGAAATTCACACATCTCTTCGGCCAGCGCTACCAGTTTATTAGTTTCACCGGACATCGCCGAGACGATAACAATAACATCGTTGCCTTCATCATAAGTACGGGCTACCCGCTTGGCAACATTACGTATCTTGTCCGTTGTCCCAACAGATGTCCCGCCATATTTTTGTACGACCAGAGCCATTTTTGAGGTTCCTCCTTATGAAATAGCTTAATCAGTAAATCCATAACTCACATAAATTCAAGACGCGAAATAAATAAGGCATAAACCAGCGTCCTAAAAAACCAATTTCTCGCCAAATATCGCCCTAGATATACTTCAAAACCCACACTACATAGAGTTTTTAACAGGTAATGTAAAGCGGGTCAAAACTTTTATCCTACGAAAGGATGTTATATTCAGAAACAGGTAAAAAGAAAAATTGTGGGAATATATTAATAACTCTAGCTATAATTCGGTTAGGAGTGAGTCGTATTGGCAGGAACAACCATTAACGTATAATTCAATGTTGCGGGTAAACTCATCAAGGCTGGTTATATCTACACACAATGCGTCGTCAGCCAACTCAGTGCAACGTTGTGCCCATTCAATAACAGCCACACCGTCACCATGAAAATACTCGTCAAAACCAAGCTCTATAAGCTCGTCGGTGTCACCTAGACGATACAAATCAAAATGATACAAAGGCAAATCACACCCAGAATAACTGTTCATCAAAGTGTAGGTGGGGCTGGTTATAGGAACATCCTCAGCAACGCCTAACCCACGGGCAATCCCGAGGGTAAAGGCGGTTTTCCCCGCGCCAAGTTCTCCGTTTAACAACACCAGAGAGCCCGCGCGGAGCAATTTCCCCAACCTATGCCCCAATTTATGAGTTTGAGCAACACTGGAACATTCGATTGTGCGACGCAATGCACCCGACAAAAGGCTAGACTCCCATTGCACGGATAATATCAAGACGAGCTATCACACCAACCACTTTTTCATCCTCAACAACAGGCACCAAGTGTACTCTGTTTTTCACCATAATATCAGCCACATCTTGAACTGGAGTATTCACTCCACAAGTAACTACCTGAGTGGAACATATCTCCGCCACGGTATGGGCGCTAATCCTGCGCACCTGCTCCTCAAAATTCTTTTCACTTTCCAGATACAACACCCAGTCAAAAATTGATACTACGGTAGGAATATGTAAAGTAGTATCGAGATCAATTAAATCGGTTGTGGTAATAACGCCGTACAGCTTTCCCTGGTCGTCTATTACCGGCATTGAACTGAGATTATACTGTTGGAACAGAGCGGCAAGATCCTTTAGTTCAGTATTCGGATGCACTGAAACAACATCGGTAGTCATAATATTTTCTGCTGTAAGCATAGATTACCCCCTCTCGAGAAGTAGTTGACGTACCGCCGGCAACCGCTGGAGCAGATCTCCAGCCAAATAGCCGACACTCCCCTGCTGTTCGGCACAGCGATCCGCAGCCATACCATGAAGAAACACACCGAGCACGGCTGCATCAAACGGATTCAGACCCTGAGCCAACCAACCAGTAATCACCCCAGTCAAAACATCGCCCATGCCGCCACTAGCCATCCCCGAGTTACCACTGTTATTGATCCATACCCGGCCGTCTGGTGCTGCAATCACAGTCCGCGCCCCCTTCAACACAACTACTGATTGCCACTGTTTTGCATATTTACCCGCTATTTCACAGCGCTTATTTTGGATCTGCTCAACGCTGAGACCGGTCAAACGTGCCATCTCCCCCGGATGGGGGGTAAGCACCGTTGAAACATGGGTGCGCTGCGACAAAATGTGCGTTTTATTTTGCAACGCGTTAAGCCCATCAGCATCAATCACCAACGGCAAAGGACAATGCTGGACAATTTCGTTTACTAATTGCCGCACTTGGGGTTGTTGCCCCAGGCCAGGACCAATAGCTACAACCTGCTTATCTTCCCATAGAGGCTGCAAGGCATCAAAGGCAGCATCAATAAGCACACCATCCTGATCTGCGAGAGCAACAGTCATTATTTCAGCTGCGGCACTAGCTACTAACGGCTGGCAAGTCGCTGGAGCAGCCAGAGTAACCAACCCACTGCCACTGCGCGCACAGGCGCAAGCGCACATTTGTGCCGCGCCACTCTTACCAAGGGATCCGGCAATTATCAGGCTATGGCCAAAACTGCCTTTGTGGGCATCATCAAATCTGGTTGGCAGCAGCCCAAACGCCCGTTCTTCATCCACCAGCACATATTGCTCGGATATCGTCTCCTGCAACTGTTTTGGCATACCAATATCCACCACAAACAGTTCGCCGGCACAACTTTGAGCCGGATAATTAACCTGCCCCAGCTTTGCGGCAGCAAAAGAGATTGAGCAATCAGCCTCAATGGCAATACCTAAAATTTCCCCACTGGTAGCATCTACACCAGAGGGAAGATCCACGGCAACCTTTGGAACCTTCAACGCATTAAGACGCTCAATTGCATGCAAGTAATGACCGCGCACAGGCGCACTGAGACCATTACCAAATATTGCATCAATCACCAGTACCGGAGGAGCAATATGCTCTAAAACTTCATCTATCTCGCCGACATTGGTCGCATATTTAATTGAGGCTGAACAACTCTCTAAAATATCTAAATTAACCTTGGCATCACCGCTAATAGCACTACGCTCAGCCAACACCAGCGTTTCAACTTTCCAGCCATTATTCTCCAGATGTCGAGCCATAACATAGCCATCACCACCGTTGTTACCTTTACCGGCCACTACCAAGACCGATCCTGGACGCAAACCACCATAGCGATCATTTACGATATGCGCCGCTCCACGACCGGCATTTTCCATCAATATCACTCCCGGCACGCCATAATCTTCAATGGCGCAACGGTCAACCTCACGCACCTGCTCTGCCGTTAATAATTTCATAATCGCTCCAACACTACAGTTGCCACAGCGTACTCCTCCTCATGGCTATAAGAGAGAAAAGAATGCTTCAAGTTACGCTCACTGACAATCTGTGCCGCTCGCCCACTAATTTTCAGAGACGGACAACCGAGATCATCACGTATTACTTCCATGTCATGCCAAGTTATTCCATCGCGCAAGCCTAATCCCAACGCCTTAACAAAAGCCTCTTTAGCTGCAAAGCGCGCAGCCAGATGTTGATCGGCACATTTGCGTGGTAACGAGTAGTCTAGCTCACCAGTCGTAAACATCCGCTTAAGCAACGCTTCATCATTGCGTTGGATAAAACGCTTGAAACGACCAACGCGAACAATATCTGTACCTATCCCTGCTATAGACATGCTATCCCGCCAGCAATTCTTTCATTTCCCGCACCGCTCGCTCAAGACCAACCAGTACGGCTCGGGCAATTATACTGTGGCCGATATTAAACTCGTCAATCCCTCCCAAAGCAACTACAGGTATAATATTATTATAATTTAGACCATGCCCAGCATTGACTGCGATACCCGCCTGCCGCGCTGCATGAATAGCCGTCTGAACCTTGACCAATTCTGCCTGCCTCGCCCCCCTTGAGGGCGCATCGCAGTAACTGCCGGTGTGAATCTCAATAGCATCAGCACCAAGTTGCATTGCCGCATCAATCTGCTCTAAATCGGGATCGATAAACAGGCTTACCACAATGCCATTCTCCTGCATACTTTCTATATGCCGACCAAGCGATAATGCTGCACCCACAACATTCAAGCCCCCCTCAGTCGTCAACTCCTGCCGTTTTTCCGGCACCAAGGTGACACAATCGGGGCGAAGCTTGTTAGCAATTGCAACAATTTCATCGGTACATGCCATCTCTAAATTTAATGACGTCTGCACCGTTCGACGCAGCAATTCCACATCACGATCTTGGATATGACGGCGATCTTCACGTAGATGAACGGTTATCCCATCAGCTCCAGCCAGCTCCGCAATAGCGGCAGCCGCTACCGGATCGGGGGACATAGTTCCCCGTGCTTGGCGAACAGTGGCAACATGGTCAATATTTACACCGAGACGTGCCATCACTTACTCCCCTCTTTAACACCGCCCATGTGTTTTTCTACTGCATCAACAATGTTTGCAACTAACTGCTCAATCAGGCTAAGACTCTCCCCCTCAAGCATAATACGTAACAATGGTTCAGTACCGGAATAACGAATCAGCACCCTGCCGCTGTTGCCAAGCGTGTCTTCACACCCTTTGATAACCTGATCTATCTCGGGCACAGTGGCCAAATCAATGCGCTTTTTTACCCGCACATTACATAAAATCTGAGGCAACGCGGTCATAACTTTGGCCAGTTCCGATAACGGTTTGCCGGTGCGCTGCATAATTGCCAGCAACTGTAACGCCGACAGCGTACCGTCACCGGTTGAATTATAATCAAAAAAGATCATGTGCCCCGATTGTTCACCACCAAAATTATAGCCACCACGCAGCATCTCCTCAATAACATAACGGTCGCCTACAGCAGCCTTGATAACTTTACCACCGGCGTCACGTAAAGCAATGTCCAGCCCCATGTTACTCATAACCGTAGCTACCAAAGTTTTGTGTGCCAGAGTTCCATTTTTCAACATATCACTAGCACAAATGGCCATAATATGATCTCCGTCAACCTCAGCACCATGCTCATCGACAAAAATAACCCTGTCTGCATCACCATCTAAAGCGATACCGACATCGGCTCGATACTCACGCACAGCTTTAGCCATCAATTGCGGGTACAGAGACCCGCAGCCAGCGTTAATATTGGTCCCGTTCGGCTTAACACCCAGAGTGATAACTTCAGCTCCAAGCTCCTCCAGTTTTCTAGCTTCAACTCCATCTCATCGGGCAATTTCTGCCCAAGGTCAGAAAAAAATTTTATTCCATTATCTTGATATGGATTGTGGGAAGCTGAAATTACAACTCCAGCATCAGCACGCATGGAATTAGTAATAAACGCGATCCCCGGCGTTGGTAACGGTCCCACAAGTTGGACATCAACCCCCATAGAACAAATCCCAGCAGCCATGGCGTTCTCAATCATATAACCGGACAAACGCGTATCCTTTCCGATAACAATTCGCCTCCTTTTATCAGAGCCCTTATACAGATAGGCAATCGCACGCCCCAACTGCATAGCAATCTCTGTGGTCATAGGATAAACATTAGCAACACCACGTACCCCATCAGTGCCAAAAAACTTCTTAGTCATAGAATCCCTCTGTTATATAAGATAAACTCATAATTATTGGATCGCATCGGCAGACGGCACAACTACTATTGGATTAACATTTTCAGGCTGTGTCCTAACAATTTGCACCACTATCTCAACAGTTTTTTGATTTTTCAGGGCGGTATAAGTGCCACGGTAATTTATCGGTACAGTTAAGGTAAAACTCTCGTCCACGCCAGTTATATCTACCAATTCAGTCTCAACTGCATCGACATTTTTAACTTCACTTTCAGCACCCTCTACCACCACGGCCGAGGGATTAAGTCGCACTTTACCCAGCTTAACTCCATCTTCCGGTTCCCCGCTAATCAACACATGTACCGGAACCTTTTTCTCGCGAATACGCTCGAGCTTAACCTCTACATATGACGGCGACAGTCGTGATACGCGCAACATGCTGGGGATATTAAGATTTTGATCCAAACGCTTAAAGGTAGTGAGCCCCGCCTTTAACCCATGCAAATCGACTGACATGCTAAGAGCAGATGGTTGCAACTTACTCAACAAGGTACGTGGCCCACTAATACGGACATCAACTAAACTGGCAACCTCGTTGGCCACGACTAAACCAACCGGCAGATTCTTCAACTCCAACGGCACCGTATACCCAACTTCGGAGTTTTGCTCGCCCATAACAAACAACCACAGCAAGAGAGCAAAGAACAACGATATCAACTTCAAATGCCAATTTTTGGTAATAATCTTAAACATAGCTAGCGCTGCTCCTACGATTTACGTTCCGGGTCGAGAAGACGGGTCAAGATACGTCTCAACGATTTTGAATCCAAATCACGAGTCATTCTCCCCCCCACTACAACCGAAATCTTTCCGGTCTCTTCAGAAACGACAATGACTACAGCATCAACTACTTCTGTCAATCCAATAGCAGCACGATGGCGAGTACCAAGATTTTTATTTATATCAGGATTTTGAGATAATGGGAGGAAACAGCCAGCCTTTTTAAGACGTCCGTGCTGAAGAATCACAGCTCCATCATGAATAGGAGAGCGCGGGAGAAAAATAGCAGTAATCAGGTCAGATGATACCTTGGCATCGATTTCAACACCAACCTCAAGAAAACTTTTCAAACCGGTTTCCCGTTCAATAACAATCAGAGCACCGATCTTTTTTGTTGCCAGATTAACTGAGGCAGCAACCAGTTCATCTATTAATTTAGTTTCTTCACGATAAGCAACATCGGCAAAAAAAGGATTGCGCCCAACATGCATCAAGGCGCGTCGGATATCATTTTGAAAAATTACAACAATTACCAAAACAATAGATGTTAGAAAATTATCTAGCAACCACTGCAGAGTATATAAACCGGAAGTCTGGGCAGCAACATAAACGCCAAGGATAACGGCCAGACCAAGCAGCATCTGTACCGCACGTGTACCTTTTATCAGCAAAATGATCCAATAAATGATTACAGCAACCAGGGTGATATCTAAAACATCCAACACCCACCTGAAGTTTTTCATCATCTCATCGATCATACCCATAACCGAACCTTTTTATTTAATCAAGCTTTCCGCAACAGATTTCCCACGCCATATCAACCGTCTGCCGGGTTGCCGCAACATCGTGTACCCGAAACAACCTTGCTCCGTTGGCAACCCCAAGCGCCACAGTAGTCAATGAGCCATACAGCCTCTGCTGAGGCTGCGGCTGATTCAAAACCGAACCGATAAAACTCTTGCGCGAAGTCCCCAGCAAGATAGGACAACCCAAACATCGCAGTTGATCCAAGTTACGCAATATATCCAGATTACCGGCAACCGACTTACCAAAACCAATACCAGGATCAACGGCCAATTTATTTTGTGGTATCCCCGCAGCCCATGCCCGTTCTATTGAAAATTTTAGACCGGCAATAACTTCACCGAGCAGATCATCGTATTTGGTATCTTGTTGCATAACTTCCGGTCGACCACGCGTATGCATCACAAACAGACCGGCACCCCTTTCAGCAACTACAGATGCCATCTCATCATCAAACATCAAACCGCTAATATCATTTATGAAATTTGCCCCAGAATTCAATACTTCAGCTGCAACTTTCGCTTTACTGGTATCGACAGAAACAGGAATTGAAAAATTATTCCGCAGCGCTTCAACAACTGGAAGGACTCGATTGAGTTCCTCTTCAGTTGTAATAGCTAGTGCTCCAGGACGAGTACTCTCGCCGCCAATATCCAACAAATCAGCACCAGCGGCAACATGCTTCTCGGCCTGACACAACACAGTTTCAATGCTGAAACTTTTGCCCCCATCATAAAACGAATCGGGGGTGACATTTATCACCGCCATAACCTGAGGTCGATCCAAGGTTAGGTAGCAATCTTTACCCGACAACTGCTCAGGAAAAGTCTTTTGATAATCAACTAAACTGCGCAACTCGACAGCCAGACCAGCCAACCCAAAAGGCTGATATGGCAGACGTTTAATCAACCGATCAAACTGCTTGGAGCTGGCCATGAGGAGCACATGGGTATGACTACGAGCACAGGACACCGAACCTCGCGCTACTGCGGCATCGGCGCCTATGGCCAGCATCTCCTGCTTCAAAATATTCGCAGCAGCACAGGGGACATTCTCCAGTAAAACATTCATCCATAGTGCTTTCCCCGCCATCCTGGTGATACCAGCGGGGTCAACACCAATCGTTTTCATGACTATTTGCACCTGACCCTGCGTATTTAAATTAAGGATTCGCGGGGCAAAGTCTCCCATCTAGCCCTTATCCTCTTCTGCCGTTTCCGCTACTTCGGCCACAATCTCTTCCGTTGCATCTTCCATTATCTCTGTAGAGGTGTCTGCAGTCACATCATCAGCTAGGATTCTCTTTATATCCTGAGCATCAATTGTCTCTTTTTCCAATAACTCTTGAGCCATCCGCTCCATAATATCGCTATTATCACGCAAAATTGTGCAGGTTCGCTCATAACATTCCTTGATCAGACTACTAACCTCTTCATCAATAAGCTGCGCTGTAGCTTCGCTGTAGTTTTTCACATGGCCCATATCTTTGCCGAGGAACACCTCTCCCTCTTTTTCCCCATAGGATATTGTTCCAATCTTGTCGCTCATACCCCACTCACACACCATTTTGTGAGCCAAATTACTGACACGCTCAATATCGTTGCTGGCTCCCGTGGTTATGTTACCGAGAAAAATCTCTTCTGCGGCACGACCTCCGAGCAAAGCACACATGGAGATCAGTAAATCATCACGACTTTCACTATATTTTTCCTCTGTTGGCAGATACATGGTCACACCAAGAGCACGGCCACGAGGGATAATAGATACTTTATGCACCGGATCAGCTTCAGGTATTTTAATAGCAACCAATGCGTGACCGGCCTCATGATAGGCGGTAACCCTCTTTTCTTTCTCGGTTATAACCATTGAACGGCGCTCAGCGCCCATCAACACTTTATCCTTTGCTGTTTCAAAATCATCCATACCGACCAGATCTTTATCCGCACGAGCGGCCAACAACGCCGCCTCGTTGATAAGATTCGCCAAATCGGCGCCGGAAAAACCTGGCGTACCTTTTGCGACTACTTCCATATCTACAGAATCGGACATTGGAACTTTTTGAGCATGAACTTCAAGGATAGTACGCCGCCCCTTTATGTCTGGTCGGGGAACAACTACCTGCCGGTCAAAACGCCCAGGACGCAGCAAAGCCGGATCCAACACATCGGGGCGGTTGGTGGCGGCAATAAGAATTACCCCTTCGTTAGACTCAAAACCATCCATCTCAACCAGCAACTGATTAAGAGTTTGCTCACGCTCATCGTGACCACCACCAAGACCGGCACCACGATGACGCCCAACAGCATCAATCTCATCAATAAAAATTATACAGGGAGCATTCTTTTTGCCCTGAGCGAAAAGGTCACGCACCCGACTTGCGCCAACTCCGACAAACATTTCGACAAAATCGGAACCAGAGATAGTAAAAAACGGAACATCAGCTTCCCCGGCAATGGCTCGCGCCAACAAAGTTTTACCGGTGCCGGGAGAACCAACCAGCAACACCCCCTTCGGGATACGCCCACCGAGGCGGGTAAACTTTTTCGGATCCTTCAAAAAAGCGACAATCTCTTCCAGTTCCTCTTTGGCTTCATCCACCCCGGCAACATCCTTAAAAGTCACCATCCCCTGAGTATCCGAAAGCAAGCGAGCGCGACTCTTACCAAAGTTCATCGCCTTGCCACCACCACCCTGCATCTGGCGCATAAAGAATATCCACACTGCAATCAACAACAGAATTGGTCCCCAAGACACCAGCATGGTCATCCAAAAACTGCGATCTTCCTCTGGCTTAGCCTCGATCACAATATCGTGCTGACGCAATTCAGATATCAGTGTCGGGTCTGATGGAGCAAAAGTTTTAAAGTGGGTGCCATCCTTGTAAACACCTTGGAGGTTGGACCCCTGAATAACAACTTCCTGCACTCGACCATCGTCAAGTGCGCTGGTAAAGGCGGTGTAGCTCACTGTCTCTTTTTTCTGCTCCTGTTGAGTCATCATGTTGAACAACAAAATCATCACCAATGAAATCACAAGCCACAGTGCAATATTTTTATAAAACTGATTCACTTTTCCTCCAAAAAGATAAAGCCAGCGTCGACGTCAACGC
Source organism: Desulfobacteraceae bacterium 4572_35.1 (assembly GCA_002084705.1). GTDB lineage: Bacteria > Desulfobacterota > Desulfuromonadia > Desulfuromonadales > Desulfuromonadaceae > Desulfuromonas. The sequence continues at coordinate 38,377 of NBLX01000003.1, read as the reverse complement.
GAGAAATTGAATACCCTAAAAGCACAGAAGTGTAGAACTTAAATACGGAACATAGAAACTTTCCCAGCCAGTGTCAGAAACTAGCATATATAGCTAAGATAGCTCAAATATATTTTGCTCTATTTCGCATCTGATCACCAGCGAATTATCACCATCGGGACGGTATTCAGCGCAGCGATGCACTCCCAACAACCACAACAGGTCATCGCCCCGAGCAAGAACCAGACAGGAGTACCGTTGTTCAAGCTCCATACGCCGTTCAGCAAAGATTTTTTTCACTTTTTTACGACCCGACATCCCAATACTAGTAATCCGATCTCCAGGCCTAACAGAGCGTAAACACAGAGGAAACGCAACATGGTCAGCGGCAAACTCAACCACACTGCCTGTTTTATCCCCACCTTCAGGCTCTAGAGTAACACGGAGAAGACGTCCATCAGGCAAATCGTACGTGCCCGGGGCGGTAATATTACAACTAAATTCTGAACAAGGTTGCGGAGCAACAGAACTAAACAATAATTTCCCGTAGCGGCGAGCCACCCACGCTCTAGGTAAGCTCAATTCACGCTGAGGTCGACCGCTATTAAGCAATCCGACTACGGCCTCAAGATGCACAGTCTCGATAGCCAACAAATCACCACGCACCATCTCGAGAGCAGCACGAACCACTCTCAGTTGCAATGCTGGATGCAATTGGATCAAAGTTTGGCAATCCAAATGTAATTGATCGTTATACCAACAACTCAAACTAGGCATAAGTTCCGCTAACTGCTGCTGCCAATAGGAGTTCTCCAACTGAGCCAAGCTAGCCAACTGAGCCAGTTGCTTAGAAATTCCAGGATTGACCTGACGCAGCTGAGGCAATACCTGATGACGGATCCTATTACGCATGTAAACCAAACTGCTATTGCTGGCATCTTCTACAAAATCGATATTCAACTGATGCAAATAACTATCAATCTGCCGACGAGTCACACCTAATAGAGGTCTAATAAACGGACCATCACGCCATAACATAGCTGCCAATCCCGAGATACCACTACCACGGGCCATTCTCAACAGCACCGTTTCAGCCTGATCATCACGATGATGAGCCAAAGCTATACGTTCACAGCTATGTTCACTGGCAATACGCTGCAAAAATTGCCGTCTAGCTGTGCGTCCAGCCTCCTCAACTCCTTGCTTTCGTTTACGCGCTATAGCCATAACGTCAACCCGCTCGACATGACATGGCAAATCTAATCCAGTACACATATCTGCAACAAACTGAGCATCTGTCATACTTTCAGCACGCAAACCATGATCAAGATGAGCCACGACCAGCTCAAAAGACAACTTATTGCGAGACAAAAAATGTAAGGCATGAAGCAAACATACCGAATCAGCACCACCAGAAACGGCAATCAACACCCTTGCACCCTCAGCAAACAAGGCACGATCTTTTATAGCTGCGTACAATTGTGATTCAATAGCGTTTTTTGTTGGCACAAGATCACCCCAAAGATAACAAGCAAGACGGGAACACTTAAAAAAAAAGCCCCTCCAGTAATTGAAGGGGCTTTAATTGGTGGCGGTACAGAGATTCGAACTCCGGACACTGCGGATATGAGCCGCATGCTCTAACCAACTGAGCTATACCGCCAAGCTATATATAAAACCAACGACCATCATCTAAACATGCCAATGATCTGCCGGTGTTACCTCTTTGGTTGCGGGGGAAGGATTTGAACCTCCGACCTTCGGGTTATGAGCCCGACGAGCTACCAAACTGCTCCACCCCGCGTCAAAGCGAAAGGAATTTACTTTTTTAACGCGACAAAGTCAAGCTAAAAAACGATCTATATCAACTAAAATAAAACTTAAATGATCTACACCATCAATTTACCACTTTTTTCACAAAACCACTCAGCCGATAAGTTTTCTGCACCTGCTCTTTCAGCTTACCCGCTTCGCGCAATGTTGTAACTGGGCCGACCAGCACCCGATACCATACCCCTTTTTTCCCAAGATCGACGCGGTTGACATAAGCATGAAACTTGGCCTGGATTTTTTTCTCCACCCTTTCAGCATCACTGCGCTTCTTGAAGGAACTCACTTGCACCACATAGCTGCCCTTACCTACAACAGCACTGACTTTAGCTGGCGCAGGTGCTGCCTTTTTTTGCAACACTTGCGTCGCTGTTGAAACCACCTCTGGTGATGGTGATGCTGCCAATGGCGATAATGGCAACGTTGAATTCCTTGCAGGGTTAATACCATTACCCAATGGTGCCTGCTCGACAACAACTGCAGAAGCAGTTGCCACTTCAACAACTTGCTCATTAACAACCTGATCCTCAACCTTGCCGGTTAAAAGCGACTCTATACTTTGTCTTCCCTCTACCGCCAAGCGGGAAAGCTCTTTACCAACCCCAACAGCATTGCTAGCACGCTGCTCCACTTTAGACGGTACTTTTTTCAAAGTTTCATCGGAGTTTTGTTTTATCGGGGTATGTGGCTGCAGCGGCGCAACAACTTGGGGTTGGGAGTTTTTTTGCTGTTTACCGACAAACACCCCAAGACCAAATGCGATAAGAGACAAAACCACGATTATTACAAGTACTCCAATAGGGCGATGACGCTGCGGTGCACGGGGTGATCTTGGCATTTCTGATGGTGGCATAACAAACTCCTGTTAGATTACATTTTTTCCGGTGCAGAAACACCAAGAACACGCAACGCATTTGCAAGGACAATTCGCACTGCATTAACCAGGCACAAACGTGCTGAGCTGGTAGCAACATCGTCAATAACAACACGATGTTGATTATAATAACTGTGAAACTTTGCTGCCAACTCCTGCAGATAAAATGTCACGCGGTGTGGTTCATGCTCCAGAGCCGCACCGACAATTACCTCTGGATACCGAGACAGCAACTTTGCCAACGCCAACTCTTCCGGCAACTGTAATAGCTCAAGATTAACCATGGCGGCAGTGGGCAATTGCAATCCAGCATCCTGAGCGTTGCGGTTTATACTGCAGACCCGTGCGTGGGCATATTGCACATAAAACACCGGATTTTCGGTGCTTTGTTTTTTTGCCAGTTCAAGGTCAAAATCAAGCTTACTGTCGGAACGGCGCATTAAAAAGAAAAAACGACATGCATCGCTACCCACCTCATCGATAACCTCTTTCAAAGTAACAAATTTGCCCGCCCTTGTACTCATGGCAATTTGTTCACCATCGCGAAGCAGATTAACTAACTGTACCAAGACAACCTGTAAATCTTCTGGGTTGCGCCCCAATGCAGCCAGAACCGCTTTCATGCGCGGCACGTAACCATGATGATCGGCGCCCCACACATCTATCACTGTATCAAAACCTCGCTCATATTTTTCTCGATGGTAAGCCACATCGGAGGCAAAATAGGTTGTCACCCCATTGGAGCGCACCAATACTCGATCTTTGTCATCACCGAAATCGGTAGTCCTAAACCAAACAGCATCGTCTTGCTCGTAAGTATAACCTTCCCGGGTTAGAGCCTCTATACCGGCCTTGACCAAACCGCGATCGTACAAAGATTGCTCACTATACCAGTTATCAAACTTGATTCCGAAACTAAGCAGATCATCATCTATTCCAGCCTTGATTATCCCACCGCCAAAACTGGAAAAATAACTAACTGCTTCCTGCTGTGATTGATGCAAATACTTATCACCATCAGCACTTTGTGCCTGTTTTGCTAAATCATTGATATAATCGCCCTGATAACAATCTTCGGGGAAATCAACTTGTTGACCATGCAACTGGCAATAGCGCAGATAAATCGAGCGCCCCAATGTATCCATTTGGTTGCCAGCATCGTTAACATAATATTCACGCTGCACCTCAAAACCAGCCTCCTGCAACACAGCTGCAACAGCATCGCCCGTTGCAGCGCCGCGACCATGCCCTATATGCAAAGGTCCAGTAGGATTGGCGCTGACAAACTCCACCTGCACTCTACGTCCACGCCCAACTTCGCTACGACCAAAGGTCTCATGCTGAGCATAGATATCATCTAGCACCGCGTACCAGCAACGTGCATGCAGAAAAAAATTAATGAAGCCGGGACCAGCGATCTCAACCTTTTTCCACAACCCAACCTCTTCCTGCACCTCCTCCAGTTTCTCAACTACCGTCTGCGCAATCTGGCGTGGAGCTTTCTTTTCCGCCCGCGCCAACATCATGGCAACGTTAACGGCAAAATCTCCGTGATCAACCCGACCTGGTACCTCTATAGCAAAATCTGGCATTTCACCAGAAAGCAACAACTTTTCCGCATAGCACTGAGTTAACACCTGCTGTACTGCGTCACGTAATCTTGTTTTCATAAAACCTTTACCTTATCAACCAAAAGAGAAAAAGGGGCAAAGCCCCTGTTTAGAATACACACTTAAACAACATAGTTACCGCCTTTAACCCACCTAATTAGCTAATTGCGGCGCAAAACGGTACACTATCTCTTCATCACGCACCAAGCTCAACCTGCTACGCGCCAGCCTCTCCAGATAAGCATCGTCATGCTGCAACGCATCTATCTGCTGACACAATTGTGCATTAGCTTCCTGCAATTGTTGTGTCTGTAACTGTAGCAACGCCTGTTGCTGGCATACCTGCTTAAGTCGCAACACACCGTTCTCGCCAAACAAAGCAAAACCCAGACTAATGCTAACCAATACCGCCAAGCACAACATACGCGAACTAACTATGGATATTTTCTTATCAGCAACAGGTTTTGACATCATACTTGCAACACATTTTGCTCAGGTAATCTACCAAGCCGCAACATAAATATTTTCACACAATGATGAGTTTCTGGCAGTCTATGCCATCCATTTTTTTTGTTCAACCGTTTATTCAGCTCAGCGTTGATTGTCGTCGAAAAAAAACTTATAATGCTTGTGCTGACGCATAAAAGCTTGCTAACAATAAACAGCGAAAAAGGAAAATGTCCAAGATGGCAACCAAGACCGACAATTCTCCGAACAGCGACACAATTACTAGACACGACAGCGCACAGCCTCCACGTTATCAAGTTATAATGCATAATGATGACTACACCACTATGGAATTCGTTATCGAAGTACTACAAACTATTTTTCGCAAAAACCCTGCAGATGCTACCCATGTGATGTTGACCATCCATACGCAAGGACAGGCTGTATGCGGAAACTATCCATACGAAGTTGCCGAAACAAAAGTTGCTCAGGCTCATCAACGCGCCAGCGCGGCGGGTTATCCCCTTCGATGTAGCATGAATTCAATATAGTATCGGCATAACAGCGCAGGAGATTTAGAAAAAGTGACTTTCACCAAAGACGTTCAGATAATTTTTTCTCTAGCAGTTCAGGAAGCTCAACACCGTCACCACGAATATCTGATGACCGAGCACATACTGTTAGCCATGCTCTACGCCGATGAATCCAAAGATATCCTCATCAATTGCGGTGGAGATATCAATCTATTGCGCACCAGCATAAATGATTATTTCGATAGTCAAATAGAACATTTTGATCAACAAGACAATGAGGAACAACTTGAAACTGACAATATCCCCGAGCAAACAGTAGCACTACAGCACATTCTCCAGGATGCTGTCAGTCACTGTTCTGCTGCAGGCAAAGACTGCGTCAACGCCGGAGACATTCTGGTTGCAATTTTAGCCAAAGAAAATACCCAGCCGGCTTATTTTCTCAACAGCCAAGGGATAACACGGCTGGATGTCCTCAACTACATATCTCACGGCACCACAAAACCAATAACAGCAAAAGAGCCAGACAGCACCACCCAACAGGAGGACAATACTAAACAGCCCAGCAAAAAAAGTGCTTTGGCAAGCTTCACCACCGACCTTATCCTCAAGGCGAACAATAAACAGATCGACCCCCTGATAGGACGCTGCAACGAATTACAACGCACTATACAGGTGCTGTGTCGGCGGCGTAAAAACAATCCAATATTGGTGGGAGAACCGGGCACCGGCAAAACCGCTATAGCTGAAGGGCTAGCAACAATGCTCGCTGAAGAGCAGGCTCCGTCAGTGCTAAAAGATAACGAAATATTCGCTCTTGACATGGGAGCGCTGATGGCTGGCACCAAATTTCGTGGTGATTTTGAAGAACGCCTCAAGGCAGTATTGAATGAGTTAGAGGAGAAAGATCAGCCTATTCTGTTTATTGATGAAATTCACACCATTATTGGCGCTGGAGCGACGGGCAATGGTTCAATGGATATATCCAACCTTCTCAAGCCGGTGTTAGCCGATGGCTCCATCCGCTGCGTCGGCGCAACCACTTACGAAGAGTATAAAAACCTGTTTGAGAAAGATCGCGCCTTGTCACGCCGCTTTCAAAAAATCGACATCCGAGAGCCCAGCATCACTGAAACTGTTGAAATTCTCAAAGGGCTACGCCCCCATTACGAAAGCTACCACAACATCAAATATAGCGACGAGGTATTGCAAGCTGCTGCCGAACTGTCCAGTCGCTACCTTACTCAACGTCATCTTCCCGATAAAGCCATCGACTTAATAGATGAAATCGGTGCCCGCTTACGTACTCAGCCACGTAAGCGTAGGAGCGTTAAAGTTGGCGATATCGAAACCATAGTAGCGGAGATGGCACAAATTCCTCCTCGCTCGGTATCACGCGATGATCGCAAGAATCTGCGCAGTTTAGAATCAAACCTGCGTCGTACGGTATTCGGTCAAGATCAAGCACTGCAACAGGTGACCCAGGCAATTATCCGCTCCCGAGCTGGGCTCAGCCATCCGGAACACCCCATCGGCTCCTTCCTGTTTGCCGGACCTACCGGAGTAGGCAAAACCGAGGTGGCCCGTCAACTGGCCAAACAGCTAGGAATTTCATTTGTACGCTTCGACATGAGTGAGTACATGGAGAAACACTCTGTAGCCCGCTTGATCGGTGCACCGCCTGGCTACGTCGGTTTTGATCAGGGTGGGTTATTAACCGACGCCGTCACCAAACAGCCCCATACGGTGTTATTACTCGATGAGATGGAGAAAGCCCACCCCGACCTGTTTAACATTTTGCTGCAGATCATGGATCATGGCAGCCTAACCGATAACAATGGAAAAACGGCTGACTTCCGCAACGTTATTCTCATAATGACAAGCAATGCCGGAGCCCACGAGATGAACACTACAGTGATAGGCTTCAACGCCAGCGGTGTAGCCACTGTTTCCAGCCCGGATCAGGCTCTTATCAAAACGTTCTCGCCAGAATTTCGCAATCGCCTCGATGCAATGATAACGTTCAAACCACTTACTCCAGAAGCGATAAGCAATATTGTAGACAAATTTATCGACGAATTGCGTCTGCGTCTGGCTGACAACAATATCACCATGAAGCTCAGCAGTGCCGCTCATAATTATCTGGCGCGTAACGGTTTCGATCCTAAATATGGTGCCAGACCATTGAACCGACTCATTCAAGAGAATATAAGTGCTAAACTATCCGAACAAATTTTGTTTGGGGAGCTAACAAGTGGTGGAGAAGTAAAAATCGGATATCGCAACAATCAGCTTACATTCAACTTTAACAGCACAAGCTGATGACTGTTTTTGTTCTTGATAAACAGTTAATTTTCCCCGCGCCACAGTGCGCCGACGAAAACGGGTTACTGGCCGTCGGTGGGGATCTGTCAACACAACGACTTCTCCTCGCCTACAGTTGCGGCATCTTTCCATGGAATCACCCCAGTGATCCAACGCTGTGGTGGTCGCCAAATCCACGCTGTGTCTTACACCCAGAACAGGTTCACATATCGCGTTCTATGACTAAAAAAATAGCCCGAGAACAATTCAAAATAACCTTTGATATGGCATTCAATGCTTGCATTCTTCACTGTGCCGAATGCAACCAGCGCGCAGAGCAAACCTGGATCAGCCAAAAAATTGTTGCGGCATACAACCGCCTGCACAAAAGAGGCTATGCCCACTCGGTAGAGTGCTGGCAGGATGACGAACTGGTAGGTGGCTTATATGGATTAGCACTAGGTCGTTGTTTTTGCGGTGAATCAATGTTTCACACCCAAACTGATGCATCAAAAATGGCGTTCATTGCCCTGGCTCAACATCTGCTAGAACTTGACTATCAACTCATAGATTGCCAACTACCCACAGACCACCTGCACTCATTAGGCGCTTACGATATTGACCGTGAGCAATTTTTACACCGATTAGAACAGTGCCAACCCAAAGTCGATGGAAATGTAGTGGCGGGTAAATTTTAATTCAAAGGGCAATTGGAAAACATCCTACTAACGCCTGGAATTATTAAACTTGGAATTGTGGAGAAGCTGCTCACGAATATAAGCATCAATTTCAGAGCGAGTTAAACGACCCTGCTCTACAAAGTATTGTCCAAACCGTTTTTGCGCATGACGCTGATGCCGCAACAACACCTGCACCTGAAAAGTGGTGAGATAGCCCATCTGCACCGCACGTGCACCAAAACGACCCCGCCGACCATGAAAACGATTTATCGCCTGAATATCACCAGACTTAAGCCAACCCCAATTCTCGGCAATGTTACCAATAATCGGCCGCTGACGTCGCTGCCAAACTAACGCCTCAATCATCTCATCGTATGAGATCACACCGCGATAATATAAAAACAACCCGGTTTCAAGATAGCGCCTAGGCAGCAGAATTGATGATTGTTGATCTTGACCCTCGCCATCAGTATAATTTTCTTGTGAATGCTGACCGCTACCTGTTGAAGGCTGACACCCAGCGCCAAATCCGGTTCGGCTATCTGCCGTTGGCCACAATCGTTTACTTGGAGAATTAGCGAACAAATCCAACAATTTATACGCCTGATTCACATCTCGGAACAACTCATTCTGGCGTTCATATTCTTCGGGCGGTGCATCAATTAGAAGATCAGGGTGAGTTTCCCGTGCTTTCTTGCGATACGCCGTTTTTACTCCACTGGGCTGAATATAAAACAGAAAATCACGACTGACCTGCACTTCATTACTAAACAATACTCGGCAAGCGTCAAATAGTTCTGTTTCGGCAAAAACCGTCATTAAATCCCTCGTTAATTAAACTTATAAGCAATGATAATCTCGACAAAACCAGGACCAGAGCATATCAGTACCATTATACAAAAAAAATTGACAATTCAAAGGGATAATTGTCAAAAAGACAGCAGCACTTGGTGAAACCAGCATGTGATCTGGTTTCACTCTTATAAATATGCTAAACTTTTCAAATTACATGACACCCACGACACAACAGGCAATTTATTGTCCGTGGGACAACTGCATCCCTTTTAAACCAACAGATGAGCCTTAATGAAAAACACCAGTGAAGATTTTTATGTAATCATGCCACCCGGTTTTGAACAGATATGCGCTAAGGAACTAAAACAGTTTCTCGATACACCACTAACCATTACCCGTGGTGGAATCTCCTTCACGGGTAAATTGCGTGAATTGTATCTTGTCAATTTATGGTCACGTTGTGCCAGCCGCATTCTGGTACGTATTGGCAGCGTCAAGTGCCGAGATTTCCCCACACTGTTCAACAGAGCATCGCGCTTACCGTGGGGACGCTTCATAAAACCGCACCACAAGGTTGCATTGCGTGTCAGTTGCCACTCATCACGTCTGAACCACAGCGACCGCGTAGCTACAACAATCGAAGAAGCGATACACAAAGCGCTTGGGTCAATTCCCGTTTCAGAGGAGATTTCACCAGAGCAACAAACAGTTTTCGTCCGCATTGAAAACGATATCTGCACCCTGTCTGTAGACAGCAGTGGCGATCTATTACACAAGCGAGGTTATCGCCAGCAAGCAACAAATGCACCGTTGCGGGAAACATTAGCAGCGGGATGTTTATTACACTGTAATTGGACGGGGCAAGAACCACTGTGGGATCCATTTTGTGGCTCGGGAACATTCCCCATTGAAGCAGCGCTGATAGCTGCCAATATCCCACCGGGGATATCGCGTAAATTTGCCTTTATGTCATGGCCGGGGTTCCGGCGCGGACTATGGGAAGCACTGCTTAGTGAAGCTGACAGGGGGATAAAAAAAGAGACAGGGATAACAATTGATGGCAGTGACATTGATGAACAGGCGGTAGAATCCGCGCGGCAAAATGCTCAACAGGCCGGAGTAGCACAATTTATAACCTTTCGCCACGCTGATGCATTTCAGGCACAAGCGCCCACAGATGATGGATTAATTATCTGTAATCCACCCTACGGCGAAAGGCTTGCGCTGACATCGACACCGACAAAACTGCTTAAAAAACTGGGCAGGCAATTACACGACAATTATCCCAGCTGGCACGGTTATGCCCTGCTGCCATACCACGGAACACCTTCTGCAACAACCTCTGTGCTGAGCTCAAATGAAAAAGATAAAACCCTATTCAACTTCAGCAATGGAGGGATAGATGTTGCCCTGTACCCACTTGATAAATCATAACATCAACAGGGTTCCGACTAATCGCTGCTGAAACTACTACCGATATGACCAACAGAGCCAATGCCACCCAAACTGAAGGTCAGCATAATCTCATTATCATCCATACGGTCACGGTAACTTAGGAAAATACTCCAGCATTGGGAACGATACTCGACACTGACCAGATTCTCAAGTCGTTTTTCATCGACAAAATCGTATCTATATTCGTACTTCACGTACAACGGCTTAGCCCAATCAAGATCTACACCGGCAGCCAGATACTCTGAATCATCTTCAGTGTAACGGTAGGAAGCGGAAAAACCCAAATCATCGGAATAACGGGCACCAGTTTCGGCATTGAACTTGGCCAGCTTTGTCCGATGTGGGTCATAGCTCAGATCAATATCGACATTCCAGAGAGTACTGGGTCGCAATATTAACTCGGTGCGCATATTGGAGAAACTGTGACTACTGTTTTTTTCATCACGATCACGACGACTAAGCCAAAAATCATAACTCTGTGAAAAACGCAGATAAGCGAACTCGCGATAAGTTGGACGATTACCATCCTCAATGAAGCGACCGATAAAACGGTTAACCAGCGCATACTCCACCATATTTTTATTTGCCACCCGATCAGCAGAATCAAAATATGGCAGGTGATCCTGATTCTTGTTGGGGGTATAATAATAGGTTACTTCCGGTTCAACGCTATGTTTAATCTTGGTCAATCCTTCTGAGCTTCCCAGATCAAAAACACGGGCTAACCGAGTGGAAAAGCGGGTAGAAAATTCATAATTTTCTGCGTGCTCATAACCTGGTCCTTCGTTAGAGGTCCAATAAAGCCGTTGTCGATAGCCAAGTTCCGGTTCTATATCCACCACCCCTCCCGGTTGGAAAAACGCTGAGATAGCCGGACGAGCATCAACCCGTTCCCCCTTCAAACCTTCGCGTCGCCAGAAATAGGTAGAGGTTGAATCAAATTTGAAATACAGAGGAGTTGATCCAATACGGGTGCGCATATAATCTAACTGAAACTCAGGCAAACGCTGCAACGTTTTATCGTTATCTGCGTCATCCTCAAGATCTTTAGTATAGATAGCACTCAGAGTGGCAGCCAGGCTACCCCAACGTTTACTCAGGGCAACGGTAGATTCCACTTCATCCTTATTATATTCTTCTGCAATCTCGCCGAACTCCTCGAAGTACTCACTATCACTCACATATTCTGTATCGGCGCTAAAGCGCACCCCATAAGGCAGAGTGCCGAGATGATCCCACTTGAAGGCAAGGCTATCATTAAGATTTTCATACTCAGGATTTTCAAACCCCGACAGGTAATACACATTTGCCTCACCGGCGCTATCATCACCAAAAATATAACGATAGCTCAGCCCACTGCCCAACCCCATATCAGAAAAATAATCTAGGTACAGGGTAGCATCCATGTTGCGCGCCATCACCTGATAATATGCAATAGAAGTTTGCATGCCGCGGTCATTAGAGTAACCCAACGCTGGCATCAAAAAACCTGATTGGCGCTCTGTATTTACCGGATAGGCAATATAGGGGAGATAAAGGACAGGAACATCGTGAAGATAAAATTTAACATTATGCGCTTTAGCCATGCCACCAAGACTAACATTTAGATCACTGGCACCAAATTTCCATGCGGGTGGCTCAGCGTCGCAGGTAGTAAAAAATCCATTTTTAACCTGATAGGTAAACTCACCCAACTTACTAATATCATCACCGGCGATATGAAAATTATAGGCACTGAGAAAACCTTTAGCCTTAGTAGCTTCTCCAATGCCGGTCTTCATGTTGACATTCATCTGCTCGCCCTCTAACGTACCATCTGGATCGTTGAGTACAGCATTACCAACAGCATCGGCATCACCAGTGCGAGCATTATACTGAACTTGATCTGCATGTAATTGCGTCTGTTCCTGCCGCAGTTCCACTTGCCCTTGTGCTGAATATACTCCAGACTCTTTATCAAACTTTAGGTTATCGGCTTGAATAGATACTGGAACATTTTTTTTGTGTATATCTCTAGCACTGGCACTAGTGACAAAGAACAAGCAACTGACAATCACAAACATCACTATCTGTAGAAAATTACACAATTTATCGTCACGCATAGAGGTTAATCACCTAGATAAAATCAGATATTCACGACAAGCTGCCACTAAAAAAAGAGAGCCAGCAACAACAACAATTTCTCCTGCCCGGCAATCGCGCTGTGCTTGCTGCAAGGCTGATACTCCGTCAGCATAGGATTGCCCAACTCCACCCGAGGCAACTACAATGTCAACAATCTGTTCACATGGGAAAGGCTGCTCAACCGGAGGCTCAACAGCATAAACCCGCAAGGTCAATGACAGCATACAACGCAGAATCGCTGCAACATCTTTATCAACCTTAAACCCGGCGACCCATCGAATCTTGGTATAATCATGCTGTTGAAGATAGGTTGCCAAAGAGGTCGCGCCAGCTTCATTATGGGCACCATCGAGAAGAACAGGGGGGTGGGTATCCGGCCACCACTCCAAACGCCCGGGCCAAGTTGCCTGCGCCACAGCAGTTCTGATTTGTGCCTGTGTAACTTCATAGCCATGTAACAATAAACATTGCAAAGTCATCAAAGCCGTCGCCAAATTCTCCCCTTGGTGCCGACCCAACATCTGCGGACGCAACTCTGTCCACACTTGGTCCGTACTGACAACCTTCATTTCATCGCTACCATTTTCACAGTGAAAATCACGACCGTAAAGAAATGCAAGCGCCCCTGCGTCATCAGCCTGCCGGAGCAACACCGACTGCACCGCCTCCTGTTGAGAAGAGATAACTACAGGCACTCCGGCTTTGATAATGCCACCCTTTTCAGCGGCGATCTGCTCAATTGAATCACCTAAATAGCCACCATGATCAATGCTTACCGAGGTAATGACCGAGACCAGAGGAGTCACGACGTTGGTAGCATCCAGTCTGCCCCCCATCCCAACTTCCAGCACCACCACATCAACTTCACTGCGGGAAAAATGGAGCAATGCCAACGCTGTAGTAAATTCAAAGAAAGTGGCGGGAACACCGGGATTACCGCTGCGCAACTCGTCAACCAAGGATGCTAATTCATCATCGTCTATGGGGCAATTATCAACGGTTATCCGTTCGTTAAACTGGTGCAGATGCGGAGAGGTGTAGGTTCCAACCCGATAACCGGCCGCCATCAGAATTGCGCGCAAAAAAGTACACACTGACCCCTTACCATTGGTTCCGGCTACATGTATGATCCCATATTGGTTCTGAGGATTGTCCACCGAATGCAACAGGGTGTGGATATTTTCCAAACCGAGCTTAATGCCAAACATCTGAAGACCGTACAGGAACTCCAATATGGCTTCTTTACCCATGGTTTCAGCTCTTGGTGAAGACCCGCAACATCTGTGACAACTTCTCTTTCATCTCCTGACGGCGAACAATCATATCGATCATCCCATGTTCAAGGAGATATTCCGAGCGTTGAAATCCCTCCGGCAATTTTTGACGAATGGTCTGTTCAATTACGCGAGGACCAGCAAAACCTATCAATGCTCGTGGCTCTGTCATGTTGATATCACCCAGCATAGCAAAACTGGCTGTAACTCCGCCGGTAGTTGGATCGGTTAATACTGAAACAAAGGGTAATCCAGCTTCCTTCAATTTCGCCAAAGCAGCGCTGGTTTTGGCCATCTGCATCAGGGAGAGGATACTCTCCTGCATTCTAGCACCACCTGAGCAGGAAAAAACAATAACCGGAGCCTTGGTCTCAATCCCTTTTTCTATAGCCCTAGTTATTTTCTCTCCAACAACAGATCCCATACTTCCACCCATGAAGCTGAAATCAAAAACAGATACTACCACTGGCAAATCATTGATATTGCCACAACCGCAGATAACAGCATCTCCACCGCCAGCTTTAGCCACGGCAGCCCTGATCCGGTCTTTATATTTTTTAGAATCTTTAAACTCCAGAAAATCGGTCGATTCAAGCCCTGCGTCCATCTCTTCGAATGTCCCGGCATCAATTACCAAATCAATACGCTCCCTGGCACTTATGCGAAAATGATAATCACACTTGGGACAAACATTCAGGTTTCGCTCGATCTCTTTGGAATAGATAATCTCAGAACAATTTTTACATTTAGTCCACACCCCTTCGGGCATCTTAACCGTTTTAGTCTCAACTGCAGAAATTGGCGCTTTCGCTTTTTTGCTAAACCATGACATGAGTTACCTCACTTTATCTGTTATTTGTGGCATCCAAAACACCCTGTTTAAGGTCATGTACAAACGTGTGCACCTCCTCAAGTAAACTTGGCGATTCAGCATGCTGTTTAATGATATTAACCAGAGCGCTTCCAACCACAACGGCATCGGAAAAGCGCGCAATGGCACCAGCGTCAGCAGCGCTGGTAATACCGAAACCAACGGCAACCGGTACTGGACTTTGCTTGCGTAAATTTTTAACCCTAACTTCGATGGCCTCACTGTCGACCTTGGCAGTTCCGGTGACGCCGGTCATGGAAACATAGTAAACAAAGCCACGTGCTGCAGACAGCAGTTCTTTGGTTCGCTGTTCCGAGGTAGTAGGTGCCAACAAGGTAATAAGATGAATTTTTTGATTTTCCAGAAAGGAACTCAATTCAAGCTGCTCCTCCGGTGGCAAATCCACCAACAACAATCCATCAACCCCAGCCTGTTTAGCATGCTGCGCAAAAAGTTGGGCACCATAGCTAAATATAGGATTGTAATAGCCCATCAAAACAATGGGTACCTGCGTGCGCGTACGCAGCCGTGCGACAAGCGCTAAAACATCTACCAGAGTGGTGCCCGCAGCCAAAGCACGTTCTGAAGCTGCCTGAATTGTCGGTCCATCTGCCATTGGATCGGAAAATGGCATCCCAAGCTCAATAATATCAGCTCCGGCAGCAATGATTGCATCGATAATATCTTCTGTGGTTTGAAGATTCGGGTCGCCGGCGGTTACAAACGGAATCAATGCCGTCTCACCTCGTTGTTTAAGCTGTGCAAATGTCTGTTTTATCCGCCCCACAATAACCCCTTTTTTGTCATGAGCTGAGTCATCGCCGCTTCGCGATCTCATGCCAATACTTAACTGAGAGAGTTTAATTCAATAACAACTATGCTTTCAACCGTTTTCTCGTATCACCCCATGAATTAGTACTAGCTAACAGGTGTTTGCGCCAGCAAATACGCATGATCAAGCACTTTTAAAAAAAGCGGAGCAGTAATACGTCGTGTCTGGACATTGTAGCGACTGGTGTGATAACTGCTCAACAACCACTGCCCGTTAGCCAAAGGATAAGCAACATTGTGTTGAAATGGGTAATCGGACAAACGCTCAATCACTCCCGCCTGTTTAAGCAAACGCAGCACACTCATAAAGGCATCGCGACCAAGGGCAAAAAGAACACGCACCTGCGATAACTGTTGCCACTCCTGCAACATAAATTGTCGGCAATTATTAAATTCTGCCGCAGTTGGCTTGTTGCCAGGGGGAACACATTTAACGGCATTGCTGATATAGATATTTTTCAGTTGCAGACCATCGCCGACACAACTGACCTGTGGTTGATTGCTGAACCCAGCTTGATAGAGCAATGGATACATAAAGTCTCCCGCCCCATCACCTGTAAATGGACGACCGGTACGATTGGCACCATGTGCACCGGGGGCAAGTCCTACCAACCATATCTGCGCCTGAAGATCACCGAAACCCGGTACTGGTTTATTCCAATAATCATCACGGGTTCGCCCCGACTTGGGCGGCAGATGAGCCAAATAATCGACTAAACGCTGGCAGCGTCGACAATCAGCCAATTCAGGTAAACTGAGTTGAGTTGTCGTCATGAATCACGGTTTTCCGGTTTAGGCGTGCTTTTGCGCCGATTCGGTCTACGCCGATGGGGCTTATTGCCAGTGATTTCAGCAGCCTTCCCTGACACCTTTGTTCCCTTTCCTGGCCCCTTGCTTGCTGGTTTGCCTGCGGGGCGGCCACCTCTCCTAACTGAAGAGGCCTTACGTTGCGCCGGTGTTTTCTTTTTCAGTTGTGGTCGTTGGTAGTTCCAACAAAACAGCGCCTCCTCCGGCACTTCACTGGGGATTTTAGTCCCAATATATTCCTCTATCGCCGGCAAATGAAACACCAGATTTTCATCCGCCATGGTTATCGCCAATCCTGCAGCCCCAGCACGGGCAGTCCGCCCTATACGATGCACATAATCTTCCTGATCCTGGGGCACATCGTAATTAACTACATGGGTAACATCAGCGATATGGATCCCGCGCGAGGCAACATCTGTAGCTACAAGAACATGCAACTTCCCATCTTTGAACTCTTGCAGGATTCGCATTCGTTTAGCCTGGGAGATATCGCCTGATATCTGTGCAGCCTTATAATTATTCGCCTGCAGTACTTGGGTAACGTATTCCGTCTCCCGTTTGGTATTGGCAAACAACATTACCCTGCCGTCAGCCATACGACCACTGAGCAAACCAAGCAGCAATGGCAATTTTTCCTTATAGCCAACATGGTACACAACCTGCTCTACCAGCTTGGCTGTTACCTGTTCTGGTTCAATCTGCACCTTTTCTGCATTATTCATAAAGTCATAAGCTAGTTCCATCACCCGTGGGGACAAAGTGGCAGAAAACAACATGGTTTGGCGCTTTTCAAAAGATGGAAGGCGTCGCAAAATATAACGCAAATCACTGATAAAGCCCATATCAAACATTCTATCAGCTTCATCAATCACCAACACCTCTATACAATTAAAGGAAAACACTTTCTGCTTGGCATAGTCAATCAAACGCCCTGGGGTAGCAATTATCACATCTACACCGTCAGTCAATAATTTACGCTGGCGCTCATAATCGATACCACCAAAAATGGGAACAATTTTCAGAAGGCAATCAGCTCCGATATTTTTTGCATCTTCACATATCTGCACCACCAACTCACGCGTCGGTGCCATAACCAAGGCTCGCGGGTTAGAGCTGGTTTGCTGAGGGTCATTAAGTAAACGGGTAAACAACGCAATCAAGAAAGCTGCTGTTTTACCGGTACCGGTCTGTGCCTGGGCGGCAACATCCTTGCCAGCAAGAGCTATGGGTACGGCCTGTTGCTGCACTGGGGTTAAATTTTCGAACCCCTGTGCTTCAATACCATGTTGCACCTGTGGGGGTAGATCTAATTCAGTAAAACGCATAACAGCTCCTGAAAAAACGACATTATAATGTTACATCAAAGGCTTCTGCAACGGTATGCATATCTTTGTCTCCACGACCCGACAGACACACCGCAATGGTCTGCTCAGATCTCATAGTCGGTGCCAGTTTAATCACCTGAGCAATAGCGTGGGCACTTTCCAGAGCTGGAATAATCCCCTCAAGTTGCGTCAACTTCTTAAAAGCATCCAAGGCTTCATCGTCGCTGACCGCACAATATTCAGCCCGCTTAATTTCGTGCAGCAGCGCATGCTCGGGACCAACGCCGGGATAGTCAAGACCAGCGCTTATAGAGTGCGCATGATCAATTTGTCCATCATCGTTCTGCAACAAATAGGTTTTATTCCCATGGAGAACACCGACACGACCTGCGCTAATGCTGGCTGCGTGCTTATCGGTATCGAGTCCAAGCCCTGCTGCTTCAACGCCGATGAGGCGAACCTGTTTATCGTTTATAAAAGGGAAAAACATCCCCATGGCATTGGAGCCACCACCGATACAGGCAACGGCAACATCGGGCAGTTTCCCTTCTATTTTTAACATCTGAGCACGGGCTTCACGCCCGATTACCGATTGGAAATCACGCACCATCTGCGGATATGGATGAGGCCCCGCGACAGTACCGATAATATAAAAGGTATCGCTAACATTGGTCACCCAATAGCGTAAAGCATCGTTCATAGCATCTTTAAGGGTTGCCGTTCCGCTGGTTACACCATGTACTCTGGCTCCAAGCAACTTCATCCGAAAAACATTCAACGATTGGCGGCGGATATCCTCGGTGCCCATAAAAACATCACACTCCAAACCAAAACGGGCGGCAACCGTAGCGGTGGCTACACCATGCTGTCCTGCACCGGTTTCAGCTATAACTTTTTTCTTACCCATCCGTCGTGCCAGCAGTACCTGCCCCACGGTGTTGTTTACCTTGTGGGCACCAGTGTGATTCAGATCTTCACGTTTCAGGTATATCTTTGCCCCACCCAGAGATTGAGTCAAACGCTCGGCATAATACATAGGACTCGGACGACCAACATAGTTATTAAGATAATAATCAAACTCCTGCTGAAATTTTGGCTCGGCCTGAGCTTCACGATATGCCTGTTCCAATTCCAGCAGTGCCGGCATAAGGGTTTCAGCAACATAACGCCCACCGAATTGACCAAAATGACCACGTTGATCGGGATATTCATACATCGGCACACCTCTTCACCTTCTCTGTCACTATGGGTTTTATTCCCATTTTTTTGCTCTATAAATAAAATCGCGCACTAACTCTGAGTCTTTGTGCCCCGGTTTGATCTCAATCCCGCTAGAGACATCGACGGCGTAAGGGTGTACTGCAGCAATCGCCTGCGCCACATTGTCTTTATTCAACCCACCAGCAAGGATAACCGGCAAACGCTTGGCTATCTGGGCAGCTAGATCCCAACGCCCAAGTTGACCAGTACCACCATAGGCATCTTCACTCCAGGCATCAATCAATAACGCAGCAACGGGATAATCATCCACATTCTGTAAACATTCAGAGCTGCGTACCCGTAACGCCTTAATAACCTTTACCCCCGCGTATTCACACTGCGCCGGAGTTTCATCGCCATGTAATTGCACCACATCGAGATTGCACTCGGCAATAGTAGTTTTAATTATTGCCGGGTCAGCGTTAACAAACAAACCAACTATGGCAACAAAAGGTGGCAATTGAGCAATTATACGTTGAGCTGCTTCCACCTCTATATATCGTGGACTTTTAGGATAGAAAACAAACCCCAGAGCATCGGCACCCGCAGCTATTGCTTGAAGAGCATCCTCAAGGGTGGTAATTCCACACACCTTGACCCGCACCCTGTTTATAGTTTGGTTGCCATTTACAACCATCAGCTACACTCTTCGCCAAGCAATTCACCCAACTTGTCGGCAAAATCATCTTCGCGCATCAAACTCTCACCAATCAAAAACGCTCCCGCTCCTGCATCCAGCAACCGTTCAATATCAGCGCGGCTGTGTATGCCACTCTCGGACACCACCAGCCGCGACGATGGAACAAGGGGGATTAAACGCTCACTCACCTGTAAATCGGTGGTAAATGTTTTCAGACAGCGATTATTAATGCCAATAAGAGAACACTCAGTCTGAAGAGCCAGCTCCAGTTCCTCTTCGTTATGTACCTCCAGCAGCACATCCAACCCCAATTGTCGCGCTACAGCATAAAACTCTTGCAGCTGTGACAAACCAAGAGCTGCTGCGATGAGCAGAATTGCATCGGCACCATTAGCGCGCGCCTCGTAAATCTGGAATGGATCAACAATAAAATCTTTACGCAACAACGGCAAATCTACATGCCGGGCAATATCACTCAAAAAAGCTAACTTGCCAAAAAAGAAACTCTCATCAGTGAGCACCGACAGACAAGCTGCACCAGCGCCCTCGTAGCCACGAGCGATCTCTACGGGGTCAAAATCTGCACGAATTATCCCTTTGGAAGGGGAACCTTTTTTAACCTCTGCAATAACTGCTGTAGTCGTTTTACTGTACTGACGCAACTGTGCTTCAAAACCACGTGTTGAGGGGCAATTGACAATTATATCTTGCAACTCGCTCAAACTTACTTGTGCTTTAGCAGCATCAACTTCGCTAATTTTTTTTTCTATAATTTTATCTAAAATCATTGATTAGTTATCCGCACCAAACCATCCAGTTTAGCCAAAGCCGTACCATCATCAATGGCCTGACATGCTCTAGTCAAACCATCGGCAATGCTCCCTGTCACTCCGGCTGCAACCAGAGCATAGGCACTATTGAGCACCACGATGTCGCGTTGTGACCCTTTTTTACCCTCCAGAATCGAACGCACTATTGTTGCGTTATAAACAGCATCACCGCCCTGAAGATCAGCAAGATCGCAAGTTGGCAGTCCCAATGTTTCTGGATGCATAGTTGAAACTGTCACCTTACCATCCTCGATAGATGCAATTCTGGTTGCACCAGTCATGGTGATCTCATCCATCCCATCCAGTCCATGAACAACAAAACCGCGCTTGCAACCAAGACGGATCAGCACTGTAGCTATGGGCTCAACCAGATCCTCTCGATACACTCCCAGCACTTGGCGATCAGCACCAGCAGGGTTAGTCAGTGGTCCCAGAATGTTAAATATCGTCCGAATTCCGATTTCGCGCCGCGGTCCTATGGCGTATTTCATCGCTCCGTGCAGTACTGGGGCAAACAGAAAGCCAACATTCATCTCATCGATACAGCGCTCAACAGTATGCGCAGGTACCGACAAATTGACCCCAAGCTGTTCTAGCACGTCGGCGCTGCCACACGCAGATGAGATACTGCGGTTACCATGCTTGGCAACCTTTACTCCACAAGCCGCCACCACAAATGCCACCGTAGTTGAAATATTAAATGTTTTAGTTCCACTACCACCGGTACCACAAGTGTCGAGGATTGTTTCACGGTCGCTGTTGATCTCTTCCCGATCGATATCAACACTATGCTGAACCATTATAGGTGTAGCGCGCTGGCGCATCACTCGTGCCGCACCAGTAATCTCTTCGATGGTTTCACCCTTCATGCGCAGAGCGGTGATAAATGCAGCAATTTGAGCCGGAGTTACCTCACCACCCATCACCATATTCATCACATCGATCATCGTACTTTCATCAAGATCACGACCATCAACAACCTTAGCGATAGCGGCTTTTATCATTTGTCACTCCAAAATTTATCCGCTAATTTAATAAAATTAGCCATCAACTCCTTGCCGGAAACTGAGAGGATTGACTCTGGATGGAACTGAACTCCCCACACCGGCAGCGTTTTGTGCGCCATCCCCATTATCATACCATCTTCTGTCCATGCAGTAACACTGAGCTGCTCCGGCAATGAGCTACGCTCAACTATCAGTGAATGATAACGGGTGGCTATACATGGATTTTCCAAACCGGAAAACAGGTCACTTCCGGCATGAAAAATTTGACTGGTCTTTCCATGCATCAATTCTGGAGCGCGGACAATTTTACCACCTAACGCTGCAGCTATCGACTGATGACCCAAGCAAACACCGAAGATAGGAATTTTGCCAGCAAAATGCTGAATAGCCGCCACCGAAAGACCCGCCTGAGCAGGTGAACACGGTCCCGGCGAAATAACCAACATACGTGGCTGTAATTGCCCTATCTCTTCAAGTTTGATGGCATCATTACGATAAACCTCGACATGCACACCCAGCTCTCTGAAATACTGCACAAGATTATAAGTGAAGGAGTCGTAGTTATCCAGCATCAGCAACATTAATCAAGTCCTCTTTCTGCCATCTCGATAGCCTTCATCACTCCGCGTGCTTTATTTAGCGTTTCTTCATACTCTGCCTGTGGATCAGAATCGGCGACAATGCCAGCACCAGCCTGCAAATGAATGGCATCATCATGAACAACCAGCGTACGTATCGCGATGGCAAGATCCATATTCCCTGAATAAGAGAAATAACCAACGGCACCACCATATATCTCGCGCCGTTGTGGCTCCAGTTCGTCAATAATCTCCATAGCCCTGACTTTAGGTGCTCCGGACAATGTTCCGGCTGGAAAAGTCGCTCGGAAGGTATCGAAAGCATCACATTCTGGTTGCAGTCTGCCGCGCACGTTCGAAACAATATGCATGACATGGGAGTAACGCTCAATCACCTTAAACTCGCTAACCTCTATGCTACCGGTCTGACAAATTCGTCCAAGATCGTTGCGACCTAGATCAACAAGCATAACATGCTCTGCCAATTCCTTGGGATCGTTAAGTAATTCCTGCTCCAGACGTTGATCGTCGATTATATCATTCCCTCGGGGACGGGTGCCAGCTATTGGACGAACTTCAACGACATCATCCTCTTTGCGCACCATAACCTCAGGCGAAGCCCCAACGACAACAGTTTCTGAAAAACGGAGAAAAAACATATACGGTGAAGGATTAATAGTGCGCAGAGATCGATAAATATCAAAGGGATCAACCCGCAGCGGTGCGCTAAAACGTTGTGATAGCACTGTTTGAATAACATCACCAGAGCGCACATATTCCTTACACCGTTCAACCGCAGCCTTAAACTTATCTTTGGTGAAATTTGGGATTAACGTGGAAGCTTGCTCGCACTGTGACCGAACGGCGCCCCGCTCCAGCGGAATACGCAATTTATCAATCAATGTGCCAATACTTTCAATTCCACGCTGATAACTCTGACGTAGATCTGAATTTTTATCAATATAGGCGTTATATACTACTTTAATTTTTTGTAAGCGATTATCAAAAATAAGTAAAGTATCAGCGAAAAAGAAACAACTGTCGTAAGTTCCAATACTTGATGGATTATTGTCAGGCAGACGTTCAACATAGCGCACCATGTCGTAACCTAGATAGCCAACTCCACCTCCACAAAATCGAGGCAACCCCACCATTTCTACCGGTTTAAAACGAGCAATCAATGCCCGCAATTTTTCTAATGGATCATCACAGTCACCAGACTCTATCTGCACCCCATCTGTTAGAATCTCATATTGGTTACCGCGCGAGCGAAACATAGTTCCTGAACCAGAGCCCAAAAAACTATAACGTGCCCACTTTTCACCACCTTCGATACTTTCAAGCAGAAATGACTGGCTTCCATTATCTATTTTTTTAAATGCAGATACCGGAGTTTCCATGTCTGCCAGAATTTCAGCATAAATAGGTACCAGATTACCCTGTTGCGTGAGCTCAACAAAATCCTGATATGCAGGTTGAATATGCATGGTCATTACTCGCTATAGCTTTCACCTAGAAAAAAAGGCAAGGGAAAATCCCTTGCCTTTTTTTCTAACAATATTTTACCTCACAACTATTAAGCAGATTGCTCTTGGTCAACAAACTCTATAATAGAAACAGAGGCATTATCACCAAGGCGATTCCCAACTTTAATAATACGGGTATAGCCGCCTGCACGATTTTCATACCGGGGAGCCAAACGCTCAAACAATTTGGCAACTACGGCTTTATCAAAAATAACACTTAAAGCCTGACGGCGTGCATGAAGATCTCCACGCTTGCCAAGGGTAATCATTTTCTCAGCAATTTTACGAACTTCTTTAGCTCGCGCATCCGTCGTGGTGATCCGCTCATTGTCAATCAATGAAGTCACCATGTTACGCAACATAGCCTTACGATGGCTTGAATTGCGCCCAAGTTTTCTACCTGATTTATTATGACGCATAATGTGTAATCCTTTCTATGCGTAATGTTAGATTAAGCTTCTTCGCGACTCTTCTGTAAAACTTTTAAGTACTCAGGATCAGGGAAATTTTCCAATTTCATCCCTAAGGTAAGTCCCATCTCTGCAAGAATATCTTTAATCTCGTTGAGTGATTTACGCCCAAAATTCTGCGTCTTCAACATCTCAGCTTCTGTTTTCTGAACCAGATCACCAATAAGTCCAATATGTGCATTCTTGAGACAATTAGCACTACGGACCGACAGTTCCAGTTCTTCAACACTGCGATACAGATTTTCGTTGATTTTTTGAACCTCATCCTCTTCAGGCTCTTCAACTGGAATCTGTTCCTCATCAAAATTAATAAACATCTGCAGGTGTTCTTTGAGAATTTTTGCAGCATACGCCACTGAATCTTCAGGACTAACACTGCTATCTGTCCACACTTCCAGAGTTAATTTATCGTAATCAGTAATTTGACCAACACGGGCATTAGTTACTGAATAATTAACCTTTTTGATGGGAGAAAATATTGAATCGATGGCTATTGTTCCAACCGGTGCATTTTCATCACGATTCCGCTCTGCGGTAACATAACCTTTACCGATTGATACAACCATATCAATCTCGACATCAGCTTCTTTGGTACAGGTTGCTATAAACTGATCTGAGTTTAAGATTTCAACATTAGCATCAGTGATTATATCTGCAGCTGTGATAACCCCAGCACCTTTTTTAACAATGCGAACATTACGACTCTCTTGACCTTCAAGAGACAGCAGCACTGACTTTAAATTAAGTATAATGTCAGTAACATCCTCGGTTACGCCAGGAATAGTCGAAAACTCATGGAGAACCCCTTTAATTCGCACTGAGGTAATCGCAGCACCCTGCAGAGATGACAACAGAATGCGCCGCAAAGAGTTCCCAATCGTAGTACCAAAACCACGCTCAAATGGTTCAGCGTAAAACTTACCATAACTGCTGGTCAAACTTTTAGTTTCGACTTGCAGCCTTTTTGGCTTGATCAGATCTCTCCAGTTTTTATACATGCATTTGCTCCAAGTTGAGGGTTACAAAATGACTGCGATTACTTAGAATAAAGCTCAACAATCAACTGCTCCTCAAACACCGGAGAGGTAAGTTCCTCACGTGCCGGCAACGTCTTGACAGTACCCTTAAAAGCATCACGATCAAGTTCTAACCAAGCAGGAATTCCACGACGCATTACACTATCCATGGCTTCCGTTATCTTAGCAATCTTGCGACTTTTTTCACGAACTTCGATCACATCGCCAGAACGAACCAGGTATGATGGAATATCCACTTTGCGACCATTGACCATAAAATGACCATGACGAACAAATAGACGTGCCTCAGTACGAGTTGAAGCCAAGCCTAAGCGAAAAACCATATTATCCAAACGACGCTCAAGCAACACCAGCATATTGTGACCGGTGATCCCTTTCATCGATTTAGCCTTATCAAATACCCGACGGAACTGGCTTTCACTTAAGCCATAGCAAAAACGAACCTTTTGCTTTTCATTCAATTGACGTGAGTAATCTGAAGGCTTACCTCGACGACCAGCACCATGCTCGCCTGGAGGTGTTGGACGACGTTCGAGCAAACGATCGTATTTTGGGTTACCATAAATATTGACACCAAGTCGTCTTACGATTTTACCTTTAGGTGTGAAATTTTTTGCCATTTCTTTATTATCCTCTACTGTCTATCGTCTACCTGTCGGAAACTACCCTGAAACTGAAGCCTTAAACGCGACGGCGCTTGGGCGGACGACAGCCATTGTGGGGAATAGGAGTAACATCTTTAATCATGGTTACATTGAGTCCTGCCGCCTGCAAAGCCCGCAGCGCAGATTCACGCCCAGAGCCAGGACCCTTAACGCATACTTCGACACTCCTCATCCCGTGTTCTTGAGCAGCCTTGGCTGCAGTTTCAGCAGCTACCTGAGCCGCAAAAGGGGTACTTTTACGTGAACCCTTGAAACCTGAACCACCGGAAGTCGCCCAAGAAATAACGTTACCACTAACATCCGCAATGGATACTATAGTGTTGTTAAAAGTAGCCTGAATATGGGCAACACCATTAACAACATTCTTTTTTGCTTTGCTTTTTCTTACAACTTTTTTACCTGGCTTAGCCATCGTTCCTCCAATTATTTCTTCTTACCAGCAACCGTCTTACGTGGTCCCTTACGGGTACGAGCATTGGTCTTTGTTTTTTGTCCACGCACCGGCAAGCCACGACGATGACGTAAGCCACGGTAACAGCCGAGATCCATCATACGCTTAATATTCATGGAAATTTCACGACGCAAATCGCCTTCCACTTTATATTCAGCATCTAGCACCTTACGAATTTGAGCAACTTCAGATTCCGTAAGGTCGTCTGAACGGGTGTCACAATCCACACCAGCCTGAGACAGGATCCGTTGCGCCGTCGAACGTCCAACCCCATAAATGTAGGTCAGTGCTACTTCAATACGTTTATTTTTCGGTAAATCTATACCAGCAATACGAGCCAACTTAATATCCTCCCAGTTTTAACCCTGTCTCTGCTTATGTTTAGGGTTTTCACAAATAACTCGCAAAACACCCTTGCGCTTAATAATCTTGCATTTATCACAAATAGGTTTAACAGATGCACGAACTTTCATAACCAACCTCTATAAAATTACCATTATCAACCAAATTACAAACTCGTAAGTATCTCGAATCCATTTTCAGTCACAGCAACTGTATGTTCGAAATGCGCCGAGCAACACCCATCTTTTGTTACAGCAGTCCAGCCATCGTCAAGAACCTTAACCTGGGGGCTGCCGGCATTTACCATTGGTTCTATAGCCAAAACCATACCTGTTTTCAGTATTGGACCATAACCAGGCTTGCCATAGTTTGGAACCTGCGGATCTTCGTGCAGAGCACGACCAATACCGTGTCCCACAAAGTCTCTAACTACTGTATATCCGGCATCTTCAGCTACACACTGCACAGCATTTGAGATATCAGACAAATGTGCTCCAGGGGCAACCGCGTTTATCCCGGCGAACAGAGATTCTTTAGTCACCCGCATAAGTCTGTCGCGATCCTTACTAACATCACCAACAGGAACAGTCACTGCTGAATCACCGTAAAAACCATCATAGAGCACACCAAAATCTATACTTAATATATCACCTTCAACTAGAGGCTTATCAGTTGCAAATCCATGCACAATAACCTCATTGGGAGATGAACATATGGCAAAAGGGAATCCCGAATAACCCTTAAAAGCTGCCACAGCCTTGCGCTTTTTACACGCATCAAGTGCCAGCTCATTCAATTCTTTTGTAGTTATTCCCGGCTCTACAGCACCACTGAGCTCGTCAAGGATTTCAGCTACCATTCTGCACGGAACCCTCATCCTGTCGATCTCATGTGGACGCTTTATGATTATCACTCAAAATCCTTGAGTTGAGCCAGAATAGCAACCCCTACTTCGTCGATAGGGAGCATACCATCAACAGTTCTAAGCAAACCCGCATTGCGATAATAATCTACCAAAGGTGATGTCTGCTCATTGTAAACCGCCATACGCTTCCTGATAGTTTCTTCTTTATCATCATCACGCTGAATCAATTTACCGCCACACTTGTCACACACACCATCGACAGCTGGGGGTTCATACGCAACATGATAACCAGCACCACAACTATCGCATGTACGTCTGCCCGCAAGCCTAGCCACCAATGCCTCGATATCAACTTCAAGAGAGATCACAGCATCAAGATTTTTCCCTAAGCTCGACAATGTCCCCGCTAAAGCATCTGCTTGTGGCACGGTACGTGGAAAGCCATCCAGAATAAAACCTTTATCACAATCCGGTTTCTGTAGCCGCTCTTCGACAATGCCGACAACAACTTCATCAGGAACCAATCCACCCGCGTCCATAAAAGACTTCGCCTTTAAACCCATTGGCGAACCTTCTTTGACTGCACCACGCAATATATCACCTGTGGAAATTTGTGGCACGCCATAACGCTGTATCAACATTTTAGCCTGAGTACCTTTTCCAGCACCAGGAGGTCCAAGCAGTATCAACTTCATAATTTGCAATCTCCGCTACCCATGCCGTCCCTTAATGGACGCACCGCGCATAAATCCTTCATAAGAACGAGATATTAGATGCGATTCAATTTGCGACGCTGTATCCAAGCCAACCCCAACAACGATAAGCAATGAAGTACCACCGAAATAAAACGGTACATTGAATTGACCTATCAGCAATGTAGGTAATACGCACACAATAGATACATAAATCGCACCTGCAAATGTGAGTCGACTTAATACAGTATCCAAGTATTCCGAAGTAGGCTTACCTGGTCGCACTCCAGGTATATATCCACCCTGATTTTTTACATTTTCTGCCACATCAACGGGATAACACCACTCATATTTATTTTCAATGGTAAGTGGCTGGACTGACCACCACTGTTTCGCATTCCAACGACCCGCTTGGCATAGTGAATTGGAACACGACGCTGGGCGCGCTCCATAAACACTATGACCATAACCACCACCAGCATTACAACTGCCAGAAACAACATAGTTACCGGAGCAAGAGCTCCAGTACGCAACAGTCTAATTGAGTTAAATATAGCCGAAGGTAAGTTTGCTACAATGCCCGCAAAAATAATTAACGATATCCCATTACCAACTCCGCGCTCAGTCACCTGCTCACCAATCCACATAATAAAAGCCGTACCGGCAGTCAGTGTAATAACGGTTAACAGGATAAAACCAAACCCAGGGGAAGGAACAACAGGATCACCAGCTGGTCCAACCATCGATTGCAAACCAACCGCAATACCAGCGCCCTGCACTACAGATAATGCAATAGTTCCATAGCGAGTCCAACGGGTAATAACCTTACGTCCCTGCTCGCCCTCTTTCGACAATCGTTCAACCGGTTCAAAAACCACAGTCAAGAGCTGCAAAATAATCGATGCACTGATATATGGCATGATACCAAGCGCAAACACGGTCATCCGCTGCAACGCACCACCGGTAAAGGCACTCACCAAACCCAACAAAGTCCCTTGGCTACCTTCAAAAAAGCTAGCCAGCACTTGGCCATTTACACCAGGAGTTGGGACATGACAACCGACACGATATACAGCCAACATCAGCATAGTAAACAAAATACGTTGGCGCAGCTCAGCTATACTGAAAATATTCTGCAGACTCTTAAACAATTTTAGAGAACCTCAATGCTACCGCCAGCTGCCTCAATTTTCTCGGCCGCTGACTTGCTGAACTTATGGGCCTTAACAGTGAGTTTTTTTGTCAATTCACCATCGGCCAGAATCTTAACACCATCTTTAACACTTTTTATAAATCCAGCATTGATCAACATTTCTGGATCAATAACTGAATCAACTTCAAAGGTCTCCAGGTCACGGACATTAACCAACGCATAAACCTTTTTATTCAAGGAGGTAAAACCACGTTTAGGCAAACGACGTTGCAACGGCATCTGACCACCCTCAAAACCAGGCTTTACACCACCGCCAGATCGAGCATTTTGTCCTTTATGCCCACGACCAGAAGTCTTCCCGGTTCCAGCTCCAGGCCCGCGACCTATGCGCTTATTTTTTTTAACTGATCCCGCTGCGGGGCTTAAATTACTTAGATCCATTATCTTTATCCTATTCAGGCTTCTTCAACAACGACCATATGACATACTTTATTAATCATGCCACGAATTTCAGGAGTATCCTGAAGTACTACAGTCTTGTTAAGTTTGGTAAGACCTAGACCATTCAAAACTTTAGTAAAATACTCAGGGCGGCCAATGCCACTTTTCTTGAGCGTAACTTTAATTTGTTTAGCCATTGTTATCTCCAGCTATACTGCAATTATGCAGTTATCCCGCGTCTAGACTTAATCTCACTGGCACTGCGCAGTTGACCGAGTGCATCCATTGTTGCCTTAACAACATTATGAGGATTATTCGACCCCAAGCACTTGGACAGGATATCTCCAACTCCTGCAGCTTCGAGTACCGCACGCGCTGGTCCACCAGCGATAACACCAGTACCTTTTGAAGCAGGCTTTAGAAGCACACTGCCGGCACCAAAGTGACCCAACACATCAAAAGGGATAGTACGATCATCCAAAGGAACGCTGATCATGCTTTTCTTCGCTTTCTCAACCCCTTTACGAATAGCTTCAGGCACCTCTTTAGCTTTACCATGCCCAAAACCGACACGACCACTACCATCACCAACAACAACTAGTGCTGAAAAGCTAAAACGTCTACCACCCTTAACAACCTTTGAACAGCGGTTAATGTGGATGACACGATCAATCATTTCTGTTTCGTTTGGCTCATTGCGATGCAAAGGACCCTCCAATCTCATTAAAACTCAAGTCCGGCTTCACGCGCAGCATCAGCCAGGGCCTTTACACGGCCATGATAAATAAACCCATTACGATCGAAAACTACTTGTTTGATATCTTTCTCAAGAGCTTTCTTCGCAATAGCAGTACCAACAGCCTTCGCCGCCGCTACATTTCCAGTGTAGCAAGCATCATCAAGCACACCTGAACACTGGCTAGATGCAGTCACGACTGAAGTACCGTTAAAATCCTCAACTATTTGCGCATATATATGCTTAGAACTACGGAAGACACAAAGACGTGGACGCTCTGAGGTTCCGACCACTTTACGACGAACCCTTGTTTGTCGTCTTTTTCTTGCTTCCGCTCTTGATATTACGCCAGCCACTTTATTTCTCCCGTATTTAAATTATTACTTACCAGCCTTACCAGCTTTACGTAAGATGTGCTCATCAGCATACTTGATACCCTTACCTTTATATGGCTCAGGCTCACGGAATGAACGAATCTTAGCCGCGGTGGCACCTACCAGCTCCTTGTCGATACCGCTAACCGTAAGACGAGTCTGCTTCTCAACTTCTACACTGATACCTTTAGGCAGTTGGTATTCAACAGGATGAGAATAACCAAGGGCAAGATTCAAAACTGATCCTTTGACGTCAGCACGATAGCCAACACCGTTAATTTCAAGAATCTTAGAAAAACCAGTAGTTACTCCATCAACCATATTAGCGATCAATGAACGATATAAACCCTGCATTGCGGTGTTACGCCGAACGCTTTCCACGGCAGCAACATTAACAGTATCAGCTTCCATGGAAACCAAAACAGTTTCCGGAATACTGCGCTCCAATTGCCCTTTAGGTCCTTTAACGCTGATTTGATCTTTTTTTAGATCAACTGTAACACCACCAGGTATTTGGATAGGCTTTTTACCAATTCTAGACATTGTCTACACTCCTCACTCTAGTTACCAAACGGTGCAGACCAGTTCGCCACCGACCTTGGCTTCACGTGCCGCAACATCAGACAAAACCCCCTGTGATGTAGATACGATAGCACAACCTAAGCCGTTTTTAACTTTAGGAATATCGTCAGCACCTACATACAGACGGCGCCCAGGGGTTGACTCACGTTTAATCTCGTGAATAACATGAACATTCTCATTATCAAATTTAAGGTATATACGTAAAACTCCTTGCACATCATCTTGGATGAACTTAAAATTTTTAATATAACCTTGCTCTTTAAGCACATTAGCTATAGCCAGCTTTACCTTACTTGCCGGCATTTCCAACTTTTGATGCTTGGCCATTCCCGCATTGCGAATGCGGGTTAGCATATCCGAAACAGGATCGGTCATTGCCATGGATCCATCTCCTTGTACGTTACCAACTAGATTTCAAAACGCCAGGAAGTTTACCCTCTAGCGCTAATTTGCGCAAGCAAATCCGACACATATCAAACTTCCGGTAATAAGCGCGTGGACGACCACAAAGAGGGCAGCGTGTATACTTTCTGACCTTAAATTTCTGTGTCCGTGCAGCCTTAGCTATCATTGATTTTTTTGCCACAATTTCCTCCGATATCGCCTAATTATTTCCTGAACGGCATCCCGAACTCTGTCAACAGTGCCCGACCTTGCTCATCTGTCTGTGCAGAAGTCACAATTGAGATATTCAGTCCACCGATTTTCGCAATTTTCTCTAAATCGATCTCAGGAAAAATAATCTGTTCCCGAACTCCCAAGGTATAATTACCACGCCCGTCGAACGCTTTAGGGGAAACCCCCTTGAAGTCACGCACCCGTGGCAAAGCAATATTAATCAGTCGATCAAGAAACTCATAAGCACGATCCCGGCGCAAGGTAACCATGCAGCCAATCGGCATATCTTCGCGCAATTTAAACCCTGCAATTGATTTCTTTGCTTTGGTGATAACTGGCTTTTGACCGGCAATTTTTGTCAATTCCTCAACAGCAGACTCTAACAACTTAATGTTTTGAATAGCCTCGCCGACCCCCATATTTACAACCACCTTTTCCAACCGAGGCACTTCCATCACATTAGTGAGTTGAAGATCCTTGAGCAGCTTAGGTGCCAGTTCATTTTTGTATTTATCTTTTAACCTGGCCATTTATCTCTCCATTACCTAGTCAATATTCTCGCTGCACTTTTTGCAATAACGACTTTTCGTCCCGTCCTCAAGTTTACGAATACCGGTACGAGTTGGTTTATTGCAAGAACTACATACGATCATGACATTTGAAGCAGCGAATGCAGCTTCTTTCTCAACGATTCCACCTTCTTGATTTTGTCGTGAAGGTTTTGTATGCCGCTTAACCATATTCAGGTTTTCAACCGTGAGGCGGTTTTTGTCGAAGAAGACGTTGAGCACCTTGCCTTGCTTACCCTTCTCCTTACCAGCCATCACTTGCACCAGATCACCTTTTTTTACATGAAACTTTTTTACAGCCATTTCTGATAATCTCCAGGCCGTATCAAAGCACCTCAGGTGCCAGCGATACGATTTTCATAAAACGCCGAGCACGTAATTCACGTGCAACAGGACCAAAGATACGTGTACCTACAGGCTCTCCGGCAGCATTAACAACAACAGCAGAATTCTTATCAAAGCGGATACGTGACCCATCAGGGCGTGCAACCTCTTTGGCAGTCCTTACGATGACCGCTCGAATAACATCACCTTTTTTTACTTTTGAATTGGGCATTGCTTCTCGAACAGAACAGACAATAATATCACCTAGTCCTGCATATTTTCTTTTTGAGCCACCCAAAACCTTGACACAGCACAGCTTCCGTGCTCCGGAATTATCCGCTACATCAAGTACGGTTTGCATTTGAATCATTATCGATCTCCCAGCCTACAGCGTTTTATCAATAATTTCACTGACACGCCAGCGTTTATCACGAGACAGAGGTCGCGCTTCTGTAAGAACCACCTTATCACCAACGGCACAATTATTATTCTCATCATGTGCCTTATATTTAGCGCTGCGTTTCAGATATTTTTTGTACACTGGATGTTTCACCAGCGTATCAACTCTGACCACGACAGTTTTATCCATCTTATCACTGGTAACAGTTCCTACCAGCTTCTTCTTATTACGATGTTCTGTTGCCATATTGCTCACCTCAACACCCCGTTACGCAAGTTTCTGCTGTAGAACAGTTTTAACCCGAGCAATATCTCGGCGCACCTGAGGTATCTTGGAGGTATCCTCAAGATGACCAGTGTGCAACTGAAATTTCAGGTTAAAAAGTTCCTGACTCAACTCTAGAGATTTTGCCTCTAGCTCTTCTTGGCTTAAGTCAATAAGCTCCTTAGCTATCATTAGAAGCCTCCTCTCTAGCGATAAACTTTGTTGAAATCGGCAACTTCTGCGCAGCCAGTCGCAATGCTTCGCGAGCGATCTCTTCTGACACACCTTGCATTTCATAGAGAATCTGACCAGGGCGCACTACAGCTACCCAACTATCAGGAGAACCCTTACCTTTACCCATACGAGTTTCGGCAGCCTTACGTGTCAATGATTTATCGGGAAAACACCGGATCCAAATCTTACCACCACGCTTTATATAACGAGTCATCGCACGACGAGCAGCTTCTATCTGGCGAGATGAAAGCCAGCCACGATTAGTAGCCTGCAAACCGTAATCACCAAAATTAACATCGGTAGCGCCTTTAGCTGCGCCCTTCATGCGTCCTTTAAACTGTTTTCTATGTTTAACCTTCTTAGGCATCAACATAACTACATACTCCTATTCGACAAAATTAAAGTTCTTGTGAAAGAACTTCACCTTTGAAGATGAGAACCTTAACACCAATGATACCGTAGGTAGTTTTTGCCTCGGCAAAACCATAATCAATATCTGCACGAATGGTGTGAAGTGGAACACGTCCTTCTCGATACCATTCTGTGCGGCTCATCTCTGCACCGCCTAAACGACCACTACAAGTGATCTTAATGCCCTGAGCTCCGAAACGAAGAGATTGTCCGACACTACGTTTCATGGCCCTACGAAAAGCTACACGACGCTCCAACTGTAGTGCTACCCCTTCTGCTACCAACTGAGCATTCATTTCCGGCTTGCGTACTTCCTGAATATTCAAGAATATTTCTTTATCGGTGAGTTTGGCCAGCTCAACCTTGAGAGCTTCTACTTCCGCACCACGCTTACCAATAATAATACCCGGACGAGCAGCAAAGATATTCAACTTCATCTTACCTGCCGCACGCTCAATCTCAATCTTGGCGATACCTGCATGGTAAAGACGTTTTTTTAAATAATTACGCAGTTTCAAATCCTCATGCACAAATTGCGCATAGTCTCCATCTGCATACCATTTCGACTCCCAGGTTCTAATAACACCCAGGCGAAAACCTATTGGATGAACTTTCTGGCCCAAACTATCACCTCCTTGAACAGCTATTTTTCGTCCAGTACAACCTGAACGTGACTTGTTGGCTTACGAATCTTACTGGCACGACCCTGTGCTCTTGG
Organism: Desulfobacteraceae bacterium 4572_35.1; assembly: GCA_002084705.1. GTDB lineage: Bacteria > Desulfobacterota > Desulfuromonadia > Desulfuromonadales > Desulfuromonadaceae > Desulfuromonas. The sequence goes on along the minus strand of NBLX01000003.1, from coordinate 3,451 downwards.
TATAAAACGCTTCAGCGCTGGGCCTTGATCTACAGTAATTGCTTTTACATACATTGCATCTACGTCAGAAACACCCTTCTGCTCTGCATTTGCCACAGCAGACTTAACCAGTTCAGCTACAATTCCAGCTGGCTTCTGGGGTGAAAATCGTAAAATATTCAGCGCATCCTGAACATTTTTTCCGCGTATCATGTCCACAATCAATCGAGCTTTTTGTGGTGACATGCGCACATATCTTAATTTCGCTTTTGCTTCCATACGGGAACTCCGTTGCGATTATTTTCTCTTGGATTTCTTATCTGCACCATGGCCGTAATATGTACGGGTTGGAGCAAATTCACCAAGCTTATGACCTACCATGTTCTCTGACACATAAACAGGCAAAAACTTTTTTCCATTATGTACCGCAAAAGTATGCCCAACAAATTCTGGAATAATCGTGCTGCGGCGAGACCAGGTTTTAATAACCTTACTGGCCGTAGTACCACCATCCAAATCGACCTGACGCAACAAACATTCCTGAACGTAAGGTCCTTTTTTAATAGATCTAGCCACGATACCCTCCTCTACTTATTCCGGCGACGTACAATAAAGCGATCTGTACGCTTATTAGTACGAGTCTTATAACCTTTAGTCGGCACACCCCATGGTGTTACTGGGTGACGACCACCAGAACTCTTACCTTCACCACCACCATGGGGGTGATCGACAGGGTTCATAGCTACACCACGTGACTGTGGACGCTTTCCAAGCCAGCGGTTACGACCAGCCTTACCGATCTTGATGTTTTCATGATCAGTATTACCTACCTGACCAATTGTTGCACAGCACTCTTGCAACACCAAGCGAACTTCACCCGACGGCAGACGCAGTTGAGCGTAACGACCCTCTTTTGCCGCGATCATGGCATAAGCACCTGCGCTACGTGCCAACTGACCGCCTTTGCCAGCCTTCAATTCAACATTATGCACCCATGTACCCAATGGAATTGAGCGGATTGACATGGCGTTACCAGGCTGAATATCTGCTTTTTCACTGGCAACAACTTCTGCCCCAACGGACAAACCTACAGGTGCAAGAATGTATCGTTTCTCACCATCAGCATAGGTTAGCAGTGCAATACGTGAAGAGCGGTTGGGATCGTATTCGATCGACACAACACGTGCTACTATATCTTTTTTATCGCGTTTAAAATCTATAATACGATACTTACGCTTATGCCCACCACCAGTATGTCTTTTAGTAATGCGCCCGTTATTGTTCCGTCCACCGGACTTTTTCAAAGGTTCCAAAAGTGACTTTTCAGGTGTCGCTGTTGTTACCTCATCAAAAGCTGAGGCAGTCATATGACGACGCCCCGGCGAGGTCGGCTTGAACTTTTTGATAGCCATTATTCTAACTCCGTATCCCTAAGACTGACATCACACGCCAAAGAAGTCGATATTGCTTCCTTCAGCAAGTGTCACATATGCTTTTTTACGATTAGGTCGTTTACCAAACTGTCGACCCACACGCTTAACTTTACCGGCAACAATCATGGTGTTCACATCGTCAACCTTAACGTCGAAAGCCTTTTCTACTGCCTGTTTGATCTCAATTTTATTAGCCTCTCTCGCTACCTCAAAAACCACAACCTGACCTTGCTCTTTCAACAAAGCTGTCTTTTCGGTAACCAAAGGCTTCTTTAATACTTGATGTAACAACTTCATTACGCCAACGCTCCTTCCAGTTGCTCAACAGCACCTTCGGTTAACACCAAATTTGGGTATTTAAGAACGTCATAAACATTCACACCTTCGGCACGCAAAACCTTAACATGACGTAAATTCCGAGCGGACAACTCAACCTCTTGGTTGCTACCATCGATAACAATCAGCGCACGCTCAAGACCAAAGGTATCCAGCACCTGCTTAAAGCCCTTAGTACTGATCTCCTCAAAAGACAGAGACGATATGACGGTCAATCTTTCATCTTGAAAACGAGCTGAAAGAGCTGAGCACAGAGCTGCTTTTTTAACTTTACGGTTTAGCTTGAAAGCATAGTCGCGTGGACTTGGCCCAAAAGCCACACCGCCACCAACATGATTTGGAGCTGAAATCGTACCTTGTCGCGCATTACCAGTGCCTTTTTGCTTAAAAGGTTTTTTACCCCCACCCGCTACAGCACTTCTATTCTTAGTTGCTGCTGTACCTTGGCGGCGACCAGCCAACTGGTAGCGTACCATATCGTGAAGTAAATATTTCTTCACTTCAGTGTTAAACACAGCATCACTGATGTCGCGTTCTGACACTTGTTGTTTTTGCATATCATAAACAGTTACATTAGCCATCTTACTTCTCCCATATCGCCACTGGGGCCGACTTAAGCCTTAACAGCTTTGCGGATTGTGACCAATCCATTCTTGGGTCCTGGTATAGCACCCTTTATAAGAATCAGGTTCTGATCTGCCCGCACGTCGACTACTTCAAGGTTCTGAACAGTAACTTGCTCATTACCCATCTGTCCGGCCATTTTCTTACCTTTGAAAACATGTGACGGCCAAGCACTGCAGCCTATTGCACCAGGAGCACGGTGAAACTTGGAACCGTGAGTTGAACGCCCGCCGGAAAAATTCCAACGTTTAATAACCCCCTGAAAACCCTTACCCTTGCTAGTTCCCGCCACATCAACAATATCACCTGCTGAAAACAGTTCAGAACATACAACCTCTGCACCAACTTCCAGATTATCGATATCGCCATCCATCTCACGCAGATAAGCAAAAACTCCCTTGCCGGCTTTATTAAAATGCCCCATGGCTGGTTTGTTAATGCGCTGCGTCTTTTGCGCCCCGAAGCCTAACTGCACTGCATTGTAACCATCAGTGTCAGAAATCTTCTTCTGGACAACCGTACACGGACCTGCTTCAACCACCGTTACCGGGATGCGCGTTCCGTTCTCGGTAAATATCTGGGTCATACCCAGTTTTTTTCCCAGAATTCCGTTTAACATCATACAATCCTTATCAAAAACTATTTAAACCTACAGCTTAATCTCAACAAAAACCCCCGCTGACAGGTCTAACTTCATCAGGGCATCTACTGTTTGCTGTGTAGGATCCAGTATATCAACCAGCCGCTTGTGCGTACGGATCTCAAACTGCTCACGACTTTTCTTGTTTACATGTGGTCCACGCAGCACACAGTATTTGTTGATTACTGTAGGCAATGGGATCGGACCTGCTAACCGCGACCCTGTACGCTTAACCGTATCGACAATTTCACTCACGGCCATATCAAGCAGCTTATGGTCATACGCCTTAAGGCGAATTCTTATTTTCTGGCTGGACATTTGCTAACCTCGATTACTCAATAATTTCACTAACAACACCGGCACCAACAGTACGTCCACCTTCGCGGATTGCGAAGCGCAACTCTTTATCCATGGCGATCGGGGTGATCATATCTACGGT
>NBLX01000126.1 GCA_002084705.1 Desulfobacteraceae bacterium 4572_35.1 | reverse complement strand
ACATAGCGATTTATCTCCTCTACACTATGCGATGAGGCAATAAGTTCGGTTCTTGTCGGGGTGTCTATACCATAGTAGCAGGGATAGCTGACAGGTGGGCTAGAGATACGCAGATGAACCTCTTTAGCGCCAGCGTTGCGAATCATTTTAATAATTTTGCGCGCCGTAGTCCCCCGCACAATGGAATCATCTACTACAACTACCCGTTTGCCCTCAATAACCTCTCGTACTGGATTAAGTTTAATCTTAACACCGAAGTGGCGAATCGACTGCTGAGGCTCAATAAAAGTACGTCCAACATAGTGGTTGCGAATCAATCCTAGTTCAAAAGGTGTTCCAGATTGTTCGGCATAACCAATTGCTGCTGGGACACCAGAGTCAGGGATTGCGACAACGACATCTGCTTCTACTGGATATTCACGAGCCAACTGGCGTCCATACTCCTTCCGAACTCCATATACTTCACGTCCAAAAATTGTGCTGTCAGGGCGGGCAAAATAGATATATTCAAAAATACACGGGGAGGCTTGAATAGCATCAAAAGGGTGGAATGAATGCAAACCATCCTTATCAACAACTATTATCTCACCTGGATCGAGTTCACGTATAAATTCCGCTTCGATCAGATCCAAGGCACATGTTTCAGAAGCTACCACGTAGGCTCCATCCAATTTACCCAGAATCAATGGACGAAAGCCGTTGGGATCACGAACCGCAACCATGCGTGTTTCAGTTAAAAATACTAGGCTATATGCCCCACGTACCCGTTTAAGAGCATCCACTACCCGGTCGACAAGGTTATCACTCTGCGCCCGCGCCAATAAGTGAATAATAACCTCAGTATCTGCTATTGTTGAAAAAATTGAGCCAGACCGTTCAAGTTCATTACGTAATTCTTGAGCATTAACCAAATTGCCGTTGTGCGCAACGGCAACACTGCCGCGCACATAATCAACCATTATCGGCTGACAATTTTTTATATCGTTTCCACCGGCCGTAGAATAACGTACATGACCGATTGCACTCTGGCCAGAGAGTTGGTCAAAAATTTTGTTATCCTTAAAAACATCGGATACCAAGCCCATCTTCTTGTAGGCTCGCAAAGAGATCCCATCAGAGGCAACAATACCACAGCTTTCCTGCCCACGATGTTGCAACGCATATAGTCCCAGATAAGTTAAATTTGCAGCTTCTGGGTGACCATATATACCAAAAACGCCGCATTCATCTTCATATTTATCAAACATATTGTTCCGATCTCCAGGCAAATAACCTATAAATTTTCACGTATAAATTTTATAGCGTTCTTATATAACCACAAGCCCATCCCCTCTTCCGGTAATTCCTCACGAGTCCAACGCGGATGATGAGTGCGATGAACATATGCTTCCGGGTGGGGCATCAATCCAAATAGACGTCCGCTCTTGTCGCACACGCCGGCAATAGCCGCCATTGAGCCATTAGGGTTGAGCGGATAACTCATGGTTGGCTCCTTATAATCAGCATCACAATATTTAAGTGTTGCCAAATGTTGCTCCTCAATTTGCTCCAACAGCGCTGGTGATTCAGCTATAAATTTACCTTCTCCATGACGCACCGGCAGATATATTCCATCTAAACCACGAGTAAAGACACAGGGAGATTTTGAATCAACTTTAAGATAGGTCCACCGGTCTTCAAACCGCCCCCCGTCGTTAAAGGTCAACGTACAATTTTGTTTATTATCGTCAATGGCAGGCAACAAACCCATTTTAACCATCAATTGAAAACCATTACACACCCCCATTACCAACTTTCCGGCTGCAATAAAATCGGCAATGTGACCCGCTAAAGCCACATCAGAGTTTGCCACTTTTGCATTTATAAGGCGATTAGCACCAGCCTTGGCACTACCGAGATCATCTCCGTCTAAAAAACCACCGGCAAAATTGAGAACAGCATTATCTGCTGACACCGTTACCAACAAACGACTCTGAGACTCTGAATAAAGTATTTCCATATCAGTCAATTCACCGTCACAATTGACCCGGCTTAAATCGATTCGGATCCCATAACCGCCAGCAAAGGCGGTTTCTGCAGCAGCAACACCGAGACCACCATCTGACAAGTCATGGCACGACGCTATTAAGCTGGCGATTTGAGCACGATTGATAGTTCTATATCTCCGTAGCGCCTCTACAGCGTCGACCTTAGGCACCTGATTGCCGATATATCCGAGTTGAGTGTATAACTCCGAGCCACCCAATTCAGCTTTAGTTATGCCAAGCAGATAAACCTTGTCACCAGCACCTTTAACATCCATGCTGACAGTTTTTCGGATATCTTCAACCTTACCAATCACGGAAAACAGCACTGTTGGCGGAATAGAAATTTTTGTATCACCGATTTGGTAGTCGTTTTTCATCGAATCCTTACCAGATATCAGTGGCACTCCAAACGCCAGGCAGTAATCATACAACGCCTTATTCGCTCGGACCAACTGCGCCGCTTTATACTCACCATCGGGGGTGCGCTCACTCTTAACCGGATCACACCAGCAAAAGTTATCTAAACCAGCCACATGATCGACATTGCCACCCACCGATACGTAGTTACGCAATGCTTCATCAATAGCACAGGCCATCATGTGGTAAGTATCAATATCGCTATAGCGTGGGCAGATGCCGTGAGCCGTTGTTATCCCGGCAAAGGAATCAAACAAAGGGCGCACCACAGCACCATCTGCCGGGCCATCGTTATCTACACCGGTTAACGGCTTTTGTACGGTTGCACCCTGCACCTCATGATCGTATCGGCGCACTACACACTCTTTGGAGCATACGTTTAAGCTGGAGAGCAGCAACTCCAACGACTCATCGGCTGTGGGCAAAGCCTCTGGTGCAGGCTCTTCATGATGTTTCACACACCACTTGGCTGGTATCTGCATCTGAGGAGCACCTTCATGCAAAAACTTCATGGGCAAATAGGTGGCGGTTTCCCCTTTATACAGGCAATGATAATAGCCAGAGTCATTGAACTGCCCAATATCTGTGGCTTCAACATCCATATCCCGAGCCAGATCAAGAAATTCTGTCAGGTGCTGCGAAGGTACTGCAACAGTCATCCTCTCTTGTGCCTCAGAGATCAATATCTCCCATGGTTGTAGACCAGCATACTTGAGCGGGATACGATCAAGGTGCATTTCAAAGCCGTCAGTATCCTCACCCATCTCACCCACTGAGGAAGATAACCCACCGGCACCGTTGTCAGTTATTGAGTTGTACAAACCACGGTCACGCGTTATAAGGAGGAAATCAAACATACGGCGTTGGGTGATCGGATCTCCAATCTGCACCGCAGTAACAGGAGAAGCCTCATTGAGCTCTTCCGATGAGAAGGTTGCACCATGAATACCATCTTTCCCTACCCGACCACCAACCATAATGATATGGTCACCAACCTGCGCTTTTTTCTCATGGCAAGGTTTACCATTCAGTTGCGCCGGCATCAACGCTGCGCTACCGCAATAAACCAAAGGTTTGCCAGCAAAACGATCATCAAACACCAATGATCCGTTAACTGTCGGGATTCCACTCTTGTTACCACCGTGTTCAACGCCCTCGACAACGCCATCAAAAATCCGACGCGGATGCAACAGCCGTGGCGGCAGCGGCTTATCATAAAACGGCGAGGCAAAGCAGAATACATCGGTGTTAAAAATCAGGCGGGCGCCGAGACCCGTGCCAAAAGGATCACGATTGACACCAACAATACCAGTTAAAGCTCCACCGTATGGATCAAGAGCGCTAGGGGAATTGTGAGTTTCAACCTTGTAGACCATGCTCCAATCATCGGTAAACTTTATCACTCCAGCATTATCTTTAAACACCGACAAGCAAAAATCGTTATCACCCTTGGCCGCGCGAATATCGCGGGTAGCACCAACCAATGTTCGCTCCATGTTTGTGCCAAAGCTTCAAGCTCTGCGTCGGTCAGCTTACTGCCCACCCCAGCTGCGGCTCGCAGTTGCTGCACCTTAGGATCAGCAATAAACGCCTGAATCTTGTGCATCTCCTCCAACGTGAGCGCCAACATGCCATCACGACTGATCTGCATCAATTCGGCGTCACTTACATCAAGATCTATTTCACGAATTTGTGGTGTGGAACTACTTATCACCCTGGGAGGTTGAGCAGGCAAACCGCACTTAGTGTCAAATTCATCTTTACTGACTACAGTCCAGCGTTGAATTAAACTGTTTGCCAAAAAACCGCTAGCTATCTGCTCGGCAATCTCTTTATCAATATTACCCTTGAGCATATATTGCACCGAGGTATACACAGCTTCGTCATCTACAAAATTGCGGTCAGTCAAATATTGTATGGCTTCCCGTGCGGTTCGACCAACGTTATCGGTGACACCGGGGCGATAACCAACTTCAACCAACAGATCAAAATCATGCGCTAACGGTTTGTTGATAGCATATTCCTGCACGACTGGATCACTGAAGGGTCCTTGTGCTGCGGCCCTAAGTTCGTCATCTGTCAGTTGCGCATCTACAGTATACACATCTAAAGTACGTACCGCATCCAGTTCAATTCCGAGATGTTCAAGGATTTCGCGCCGCACCCGCTCTCCACGAGCATCACGAACTCCATCTTTTAATCCTACAACTACCCTGTTGGCAATTCGGTTAGCCATGTTTTCTCCTTAGCAGGAAAAGTAAATAACAAATATCAAGTTCTAAATTGAGGAGTCAAAGCAGCAACTAACCTGCTGCGGTGCTCCAATTATAAGTTGTGGCTGACAAACATCTTGTTGCTGCAACATAGCGTCAACTTGCTGTTGCGCTAAAACCGGTGTGTTATTTGTCTCACTCAAATGAGCCAGAAAAACCGAATCCAAGCCACCCCACAACAGCCGTTGTAACAACTGTGCTCCGGCACTATTGGACAAATGACCATGATTACTGCGAATGCGCTGCTTAAGCTCCCATGGATAGGGACCGTCGCGTAACATCAATTCATCATGGTTGGTCTCAACTATCAAAGCACGGCAACTACTTAAGCGTTGTTCAACCAGACGAGTGGCAACGCCTAAATCAGTCGCTATCCCTATTTTACCAGCACTGGTATCAACAGTGAAACCAACAGGGGCTGCGGCATCATGCGTTATCGGAAACGATGTTACCTCGATATCCTTACAAGCAATTGTTTCTCCGATATCAAAGTAAGATTGCCTGATTTCGCCCAATTTTGGCAACATAGCATATGTGGATGGATGAATATAGACCTCTACCCCATAACGACGTGACAACGGACCAATACCACGACAATGGTCGGAGTGCTCATGGGTGATAAAAACTGCATCAAGCTCAGCGACATCAACATTTATATCTGCCAATCTGTTTCCCAACTGGAGCGCTGAAAGTCCAGCATCAATCAGAATGCGGGTAGTTTCGCTCTCTATATAAATTGAATTACCCTTACTCCCACTTGCCAGCTGACAAATTCGCACAATAAATCCCCCAACTCTTAAGAGAGCAGACCAAACAAAAAGGCAATATTGAATCGCTTAAATTTTGCTCAGGATATACCGGAAAAACCAACCATCAGCAAGCAAAAACCGGATAAATATTGTCCGCAACAAGTCCTTATAATAAATAGAGCCGGTTAGCCATAAAATAGTTTAATGTTTGTGCGATAACACCTTGACGAAATGGATGCTTCTTTATATGATTTTCAACGCTTACCGCAATAACACATTAAAAAGAGCAACCTATACTACACCAGCCCACTGGGCTCATTTGGGAGAGATGCGAAAATGACAACAAAAGTTGCTATCAACGGTTTTGGTCGTATTGGCAGAAACGTATTTCGTGCAGCAATCAACAATTCAGATTTTGACATAGTCGCCATAAATGATCTTACCAATCCAGCCACCATTGCCCACCTGCTTAAGTATGATTCTGTACACGGCACATTCGATGCCTTTGTTGATTCTGACGAGAGTCATTTAATTGTCAATGGTTGCCCCATTAACATTTACAACGCCAAAGACCCTGCCGAATTACCATGGAGCGAACTTGATATTGATATAGTTCTCGAATCAACAGGTCATTTTCGCGAGCGTGATGATGCCGCTAAACATCTGGCTGCCGGTGCCAAAAAAGTTATCATAAGTGCACCAGGAAAAAATTCCGATGTAACTGTGGTTAAAGGGGTAAACTTTTCCGATTATAATCCTGATGAACACCACATCATCTCCAACGCATCATGCACAACTAATTGTTTGGCACCGGTAGCAAAACTACTGATAAACCATGTTGGCATCATTCATGGCAGCATGACCACTATCCACTCCTATACTAACGATCAGAAAATTCTCGACCTGCCCCATGATGATCTGCGTCGAGCGCGGGCAGCATCGCTCTCCATGATACCAACAAGTACCGGAGCAACCAAGGCTGTCGGCGTAGTAATTCCCGAACTCTATGGTCGCCTAAGTGGTCTGTCGGTGCGCGTACCTACACCAAATGTTTCGTTAATAGACCTGGTGCTTGAAGTTAAACGCACCACCAGCGTTGAAGAGATCAACCAAATAATGCTCAATGCAGCCAACACCGATCTCGTTGGAGTTTTAGAATACTGTGATAAGCCATTAGTATCCTGCGATTTCAATGGTCATCCAGCTTCAGTAATCTTCGACTCACTCTCCACCGCAGTTTTAAATGGAACCATGGTGAAGGTTTTATTGTGGTACGATAACGAGTGGGGCTATTCTGAACGAATCGTCGATCTAATCTCTATGGTCAGCTCCAAGCTTTAATAATTACCTGTTTTATATTCTCTTCAGGAGTTTCAACAATGCTCAACAAAATTTCCATCTCTGATTTGAATTTACGCGGCAAACGTGTTTTTTGTCGGGTTGATTTCAATGTTCCTCTAGATGAAGATCAAAAAATCAGTGACGATACCCGTATTGTCGCTGCACTACCAACCATTCGCCACATTTTATCCCAAGGCGGAAAACTTATTCTAGCTTCCCATCTGGGTCGTCCTAAAGGAAAAGTACAGGCCAAAATGAGTCTGGCACCAGTAGCACCATATCTGTCTGAACTACTTAACGTTAAGGTTACTATGGCACCTGACTGCATAGGAGAGCAGGTTGAATCTATAGTAGAAAAAATGGAAGATGGCGATGTGGTACTGCTGGAAAACCTGCGCTTTCACATCGGCGAAGAGAAAAATGATCCAGAATTCTGTGCTCAACTAGCTAAGTTAGCTGATCTCTATGTCAATGATGCCTTTGGCACTGCCCACCGTGCTCATGCTTCCACAGAGGGTATTACTCACCTGCTAAATCCTGCAGCTGCTGGTTTTCTCATCGACAAAGAACTTAAATATCTAGGACAAGCACTGGATGAACCACAACGACCGTTCGTTGCTATCCTTGGCGGCGCTAAAGTCAGCGACAAAATAACAGTTATCAATCAACTTCTCGAAAAAGTGGATGCCCTACTCATCGGCGGAGGGATGGCATACACTTTTTTGCAAGCACAAGGCATTAATATCGGCACATCTCTGATTGAAAAAGATCAAACTCAATTGGCGTCGGAATTATTAAACAAAGCACGGGCGAACAACGTAAAATTATTACTACCTGATGACCACATTGTTGCTCCAACCTTTGACCGCAATGCTTCCGCTACTACCTGCGATAACAACAATTTCCCAATCGACCAGATGGGTCTTGATATTGGTCCGCAAACTATTCAAAAATACACTGAGCAACTCGTTTCGGCAGCAACTGTTGTCTGGAATGGTCCCATGGGTGTATTTGAATTTCCTGCTTTTGCCAATGGAACTTTTAAGATAGCCGAAGCATTGGCAAATTCTGCAGCAATTTCTATCATTGGTGGAGGTGATTCAGTGGCAGCCGTCAATCGGGCTGGTCTCAATGACAAAATGACTCACATCTCAACTGGTGGTGGTGCTTCTCTTGAGTTTCTCGAAGGAAAAATTCTTCCAGGTATCGCCGCATTAACCAACAAATAATCCCATTGGGATCCCATCAGGAGCTACATACTATGCGTAAGCCATTAATTGCCGGCAATTGGAAGTTAAACAACAACATAGCTGAATCGGTGGGATTAGCGACCGCTATTCTAGATAATCTTGGTTGCAAAAATGATGTGGATATCGTCATCGCACCGGTTTTCACCGCCATATCTGCTGTAGCCAAGGTATGTACTGGTAGTAACATAAAAATTGCCGGGCAAAACTGCCACTGCATCGACGCAGGAGCATTTACTGGTGAAGTATCTGCACCAATGTTAGCCGACGCTGGCTGTAACTATGTAATCCTCGGTCACTCTGAAAGGAGGCAACTCTTTGGTGAAACCGACTGTTTCATAAATGCTAAATGTTACTCTGCACTTCAAGCGGGTTTGATACCAATTTTGTGTGTTGGTGAAACCGAAGATGAGCGTGACAAAGGTGAAGTTTTTGATGTCATCACCCGCCAGATAACCCTTGCGCTAAATGAAATCAGCCAACAACAGGTAGAACAAATGGTTATCGCCTACGAACCAATTTGGGCAATTGGCACCGGCAAAACGGCCACCAGCAACGAAGCAGCCGAGGTTCATTCCTTTATTCGTGGTGTTTTAAGCGGTCTATATAGCGAACAAACAGCCAACAGCATACGCATAGTATATGGCGGCAGTGTTAAACCAAATAATATTGCTGAACTTATGGTCGAAGACGATATAGACGGGGCTCTTGTTGGCGGCGCCAGTTTAAAAGCTGCCGATTTCAGCGCAATTGTAAATTTCCCCAAGTCGTTAAAGGTAGCACCGCGTTAAAATCGACCTTATATCAGCATCAAAGACAAGTTAAAATAACAATACAAAAAACTTCAAGAGTTTAAGTTTTCAAATTAACCCAAAATCCGAGACAGAAAACAAAAAACCTCTAAAGTGTGAGATAATATAGTTACTTAGACACAATCAACTCATCACCAAAGAGGTTAGATACATTATGTCTCAAAACGTCCTGCCTTTCAAGTTGGAAACAACTAACGATCTATTGACCCCTAATGCTGGGTTAGCATTACTAAACCTTAAATGGTTGATGTGCTTTCAATTGATACCAGGTTTCACCTCAACCAACCCACCACCGACACAAAAATGGATCCACTGACTCAGCACTGCTTTACCCGTCGCCACCTCAATTGCTTGGCTATAGATCTGCAACTGACCACTGTACTCCAACGCATGCTCTTGCCAATCTGCCTGCTTACCGGGAAAGGATTTATGATCGATAATGATCCAACCATCTGCTGTTTCAACCAGCAGATCGATCCACCCTTTGAGCCGTTGATTATTGTCTAGAGCCGACTGGATAGGCCACTCGGGATAGATCCCCTTAACATCAAAGCTCTGTTCCAACCAATCTTTCAACTGCCCAGATCGTTGTAAAACATCCACAGCGGTAACATTGCCCTGTAATTGATAGCGCTGAAGAAGCAACGTTGCGCTCTCCTCACGGTCAACTCCAAACCCACCTGCTAGGTCAGCCGCAATAATATCGTGCAGCGCCGTACCAAGTAAATCCATATGGGGTTTCCCTGCCAGCGCAATGCGTTTGCCAAGGGGGATGATCTGCCCACAGGTTGCGGTAACAGCAGGCAAACTGCTGGGACTGATTGTCGCACTCAGTTTTGTCGATCTATCTTTTTTTGCGGGAAACCAAGGCAGTGCGCTATCAATTGCAATGGTGGCAAGGGCATCGCTGGCTTCGCATGTAACCACTCGGCTTGGCACCGCTTCTCCACCCGGCAAAACCAGTTGCTCAGCAGCTGGCGGCAACCAATCAGCCCCTAAAGTGTCGAGCCATTCTGCTTTCTTAGCAGTTTCTGCCAGTGGCATGATCAACAGGTCACGAGCCCGTGTCAAACTCACATACAGCAGACGTTTAGCTTCTGCTGTACGAATTTTCAGATCTCGTTGACCTACTATGCTCGCCGTAATAGTGTCAGCAACAGCAATTCCTTGGGCTTGGCGACCAAACGGCCAAACCCAATAACTCAGCCGTCTCTCAG
>NBLX01000022.1 GCA_002084705.1 Desulfobacteraceae bacterium 4572_35.1 | reverse complement strand
ACATCTACGGGCAGTTTGCCAATTGCCTGAACTGCATCAGTATGAAAATAGGTTCCGTGTTCTTTACAAACTTCTGCGATCTCTTTAATAGGCAGAATCAAGCCCGTTTCATTGTTGGCCCACATAACCGACACCAGCGCAGTTTTATCGTTAATTTCCTCCGCAACCATATCGGCGGTGATCATCCCGTCACTATCGGGAGCCAGATAAACCACCTGCACCCCCTGAGTTTCCAGAAAACGGCATGCTTCGCGGATACAAGGATGTTCCAACTGAGTAGTTATCAGCCGCTTTTTACGCGTATCTTTAAGCAAACTGAAATACATCCCCATGATTACCGTGTTATTACCTTCGGTGGCACAGGAATTTACAATTATATCATCATCGTCACCGGCACCAATACCGGTATATAATTGTTCCATTGCTTCGTGCAGATAGGGGCGCACCTCAATACCAAAAGAGTGCAGCGAATTCGGATTGCCATACATCTGGCAATTAAAAGGCTCCATTGCTAAATGTACCTGGGGATCAACGATGGTAGTTGCGTTATTATCGAGATAAATTCTTTCCATAACTGTATATTGTACCTTTAGTCTACTTTCGGTTAATTATAACTAGTGTAGTTAGCTTTGCTCAACATAGCTAAAAATCATGCTGGCGTCAATCGCTGCATTAGACGTATATCTATTTTTTGTAATACCTCAGTATCTCTCTAGTTGGACACGTAATCCCCATAGCAATGGTGTTTGTCGCCATAGAGGGTGGCAACAAACCCCATGGAGGGGTTTACATGTCCCTTGATATGGGAATTACGTGCATATCATGCTGAATAGTCCCATATAGGTTTTCACAAACTTTCCCTATCGCTACAAAATAACATTTTGTAGTTTGAAATTCAGACAGATTACCCCATGACAGGAAAAACTTCCTCCATTTATTAGTCGTATTTTAGTTTTGAGGCATTTTTAGCAGTTTTTAGACGCACCTGTCCATTTGATCTCTCATTGTGGTTTCGTCAGCTATTTATGGCTTGATCATCTCCTCGTAGTTTTTGGCTCTGATTTCATTTAATAGCTGATACATAGAGTTGCTGACCTTTAAAAATATTGCTCCAGCGTGTTTTACTACTTTCCCGGCTGTTTGATATAGTCGCCAGCGTATATTGCGCTATCTAATTGCCCGCCAATGGCGAATTGGATGCTATTTCCTTCACACCAGTTGAAGATGTCTGCCTGATAGGTGGCACTGTCTGCTCGAAGTGCGGTTATATGGTTTCTTTTGGACATCTGCTTGCAGCAGTATTGTATGAATTCAAGATCGCGATCACCGCCGTGAAGCATCAACAACGCATGGATAAATTCCCCAAAAACTGCTAATCCAGCATGTGGGGTTATTACGTCGTTTGTTGTTTCCAGCTTGAAAGGTAGAACTTTTTGAGCCATAATGTGTTTGACCTCTTTGGTGATGAGTTGGTTTTGTCTAAGTAACTAAATTATCTCACACTTTAGAGGTTTTTTCATTTCCTATCTCGGATCTTGGGATAAACGGTGTTGCAGTATAGGATGGATCAGATCTATTGCGACACAACCTGACTCTGCTATTTCACAGGAATAGCAATCAACTTACCCCCTTTCAAGCAGTGCCTGACCTACAAATTCAGAAAACAAGTGAGCTCATTTTCTCTTTGAACTCACTTTCTAATACACTATTCATCATCCAATTCCTTTACACCAAATGACAATTTCCGCAAATGCGTTATAGTTAATGTCGGTTAACGCCCTTGAAATACCCGAGAGTGATGCATATTGTAAAAAGTATTCGATATGTAACCTTGAAATCAGGGCAGCATTGAAAGGAGTTATATAAATGAACAGAGAACAAATGACCCGTAACAGCCAACAGGCTTTCCAACAGGCACAGCAACTGGCGGCAAACCAGCAACATGCTGAAATCGATGTTGAGCATCTATTTATAGCACTATTAGATCAGGCCGACGGCTTAGTTCCACGCTTGTTGACTAAGATGGAGATTCCCGTACCTCAGCTCCACTCTGAGGTTAATGCCTTGCTGAACAAGCGCCCCAGCGTCAGCGGTGCAGCTCAAAAAATTTATATGTCGGCACGCCTCGACCAAGCGTTGACTCGCGCTCAGCGCGAAGCCGAGGGGCTGAAGGATGAATATATCAGCGTAGAGCATCTGCTGTTGGCACTGGCAGGTGAGGAGAAAAAAAGTGATCTGGGACAACTGTTTGCCAAACACCAGCTGACGGCTAAGGCCATCTTGCAGGCGCTGGAATCGGTACGCGGGCAACAGCGAGTTACCAGCGAAGATCCAGAATCAACCTATGAAGCATTGGAGAAATATGGCCGCGATCTGGTTGCGGCGGTGCGCGAAGGCAAACTCGATCCCGTCATTGGCCGCGATGAGGAGATTCGCCGAGTTATCCGCATCTTATCGCGTAAGACAAAAAACAATCCGGTGCTTATCGGTGAACCGGGGGTAGGTAAAACCGCTATCGTTGAAGGGTTAGCGCAGCGCATTGTGCGCGGCGATATCCCTGACGGTATGCGCGACAAGACCATTTTCGCCCTCGATATGGGCTCGTTGATCGCTGGGGCTAAATACCGCGGCGAATTCGAAGAGCGTCTCAAGGCGGTACTCACCGAGTTACGCAACAGTGAAGGGCGCATCATTCTCTTTATCGACGAGTTACACACCATCGTCGGAGCCGGCAAAACAGAAGGAGCTATGGACGCCGGCAACATGCTAAAACCTCTACTAGCACGGGGTGAACTACATTGCATTGGTGCCACCACCCTCAATGAATATCGTAGCCACATCGAAAAAGATGCTGCTCTTGAGCGCCGCTTTCAACCAGTTCTGGTTCAACAACCAACGGTAGAAGACAGCATCAGCATTCTGCGTGGGCTTAAAGAACGTTTCGAAGTGCATCACGGAGTAAAAATTCAGGA
This sequence comes from Desulfobacteraceae bacterium 4572_35.1, assembly GCA_002084705.1. Classification (GTDB taxonomy): domain Bacteria; phylum Desulfobacterota; class Desulfuromonadia; order Desulfuromonadales; family Desulfuromonadaceae; genus Desulfuromonas. The sequence goes on along the minus strand of NBLX01000022.1, from coordinate 23,110 downwards.
TCAGGCGTTAGTAGCCGCTGCGACCCTAAGTCAACGCTATATCTCGGAGCGTTTTTTGCCCGATAAAGCTATTGATTTAGTCGATGAAGCATGTGCCATGATCCGTACTGAGATCGATTCCATGCCAGCCGACATGGACAACGCAGCACGGCGGGTGATGCAGCTAGAAATTGAAGAAGCGGCACTGCTTAAAGAGAAAGACCCTGCCAGCAAAGAGCGTCTGAAGAATATCCAGGCAGAACTGGCTGAACAGAAACATATTGTCAACACCTTTAAGGCACAGTGGGATGTGGAAAAAGCCGCGCTGCAGCAGGTACAGCAGCTACGTGAACAGATTGAACAGGCCGGCCATCAATTGGAAGCAGCGGAGCGCAACTACGATCTCAATACCGCCGCCGAAATCCGCCACGGTCGTCTGCCGCAACTGGAACAGCAACTGGCAGAGCTGGAAAAGGCAGCAAAAGAGCGCCCGGAAGGGCAGAAGTTATTGCATGAAAGCGTTGGTGCCGATGAGATCGCCGGTATCGTCGCCAAGTGGACTGGTATTCCGGTGGAGCGTATGCTGGAAGGGGAACGTGACAAACTGCTAAAACTCGACCAGCATCTGCATCAGCGGGTTATCGGTCAGGATGAGGCGGTACAGCTGGTAAGTGATGCAGTAATCCGCGCCCGCGCTGGCATTAAAGATCCACGTCGACCCATGGGCTCGTTCCTGTTCCTCGGTCCTACCGGGGTGGGCAAAACCGAGCTGGCCAAAGCGCTGGCCGAAGCGTTGTTCGACAGTGAAGAGCACATGATCCGCCTCGACATGTCGGAATATATGGAGAAACACAGTGTCAGCCGCATGGTGGGCGCACCTCCCGGCTATGTCGGTTACGACGAGGGTGGTCAACTGACCGAAGCAGTGCGGCGGCGTCCTTATGCCGTGGTGTTGTTCGATGAAGTTGAAAAAGCGCATCCAGATGTATTCAACGTACTGTTGCAAATTATGGATGATGGTCGTATCACCGACTCGCAGGGACGCACGGTCGACTTTAAAAATACCGTCATCATCATGACCTCCAACATCGGTTCCGATTATCTGTTGCAAGGGGTATCAGAACAGGGTGAGATCACTGAAGAGGCACGCAACGCAGTTATGACCCAGCTGCGCCAGCACTTCAGACCGGAATTCCTCAATCGGGTCGATGACACCGTGCTGTTCCATCCATTGCAACGGGAACAACTGGGACAGATCATCGAGCTGCAGGTGGAGGAACTGCAACAACGGCTGGTCGAGCGCCGCATCCAGATTCATCTAACCGATGAAGCGAAACAGTTGGTGTGCGATCGCTCTTACGACCCCCATTATGGAGCTCGTCCATTGCGCCGATATCTGCAGCATCAACTGGAAACCAAAGTTGGCCGAGCAATTATCGCCGGTGAAGTGTTCGACGATAGCAAGATAGAAATTGGTGTCAAAAATGGTGAACTAAATCTTACTATCTTGAACTAACTATTAATTCGGCATAACTGCTAAACATGTTAAACACGCTGGCGACACTATTCCCATAGATGTCGTCAGCGTGCCAGCCTAAATAACAACCTCATATTTTTACATTTCTTTACATCTGTTTTTTCATTTAAAATGTTATTTATAATGCTATTCTTTGACTATTCAGCCCGATACTAAAAAATTCCGCTGAGCTTTGGTCTGTAAAATAATTTTCAATACCATTAAATAAAAAGTGAGAACTCAGTATTTGTCCCCATCATACCCATCACACCTGCGTCTGAATTTAATTTTGAGTATAGTGCTCCTGATAATACTACCGGCTTGCAGCCCGCTGGCGCCATCCCCACGCGCAACATTACAGGAAGAGTTGCCCCCTCATTTTTCACTGTATAGCGATAACGACAGCTCAAACAGTGACTTCAACACCAACTGGTGGGAAGACTTTTACTGGACAGACCTTGATGCTTTAGTCAAAAAGGCTTTGGCTCAGAACCTGACGCTCAAACAAGTATGGGCACGGCTGCAACAGGCTCAGGCGATTACTAATATCAGCAACTCCGATAGATGGCCAAATTTCAACTATAGTGGCTCAGCAAATCACAACCGCAATGCACACCAGACAAACAACAATAGCCATATAACCACCAGCGACAGTTTCACTTTAGCCTTAACCAGCAGTTATGAACTGGACCTGTGGGGAAGGGTGGCTGCAAACATCAATGCCGACACACTAAGTGCTCAGGCCAGCGCCGACGACTGGCGCACTGCGCAGCTATCAATCGCCGCCCAGGTAACCCAAACAGCAATCAAACTGACAACCCATAGTTTACTTATACCGCTGGCACAACAACGCTGGCAGCGAGCCCAACAACAGCTACAACTACTACAATTGCGCTATAATCAGGGGATGACCACCGCCATCGACATTGCCCAACAACGCCGCCGCGTTGCTGAGTATCGTGCCATGATACTGCCTTTGGAAGAGCAAAAAGAGCAGCTAAATTACGAACTAGCGCTATTATTAGGCGAATTGCCCTCCTGGAATTGGACCCCTCAACAGCAAAAGCTCCCACAACTTACCCCTCTGGATAATATAGGGATACCAAGTGATCTTCTGGCACAACGTCCTGACGTACGCGCTGCCGGATTGCGCCTTCAAGCCGCCGATTGGAGTGTCACCGCTGCGCGTGCTGATCGGCTACCGGCCATACGCTTGAGCGCAGATGGCAATATCAACAGCAACCACATCAACGATTTATTTGATAATTGGCTAGCCAACTTGGCCGCCAGCGTCAGCGGCCCCCTGTTTGATGGAGGTCGCCGTAACGCTGTTGTAAAACAAGCACGAGCTGGCGTAGATGAACGGTTGGCCAACTATAAGGAAACAGTCTTGTCGGCCATGAAAGAGGTAGAAAGTGCTCTTATGCAGGAAGATAAGCGCGCTTTAGAGTTGCAAGCTATCATCACCCAAGTTGAACAACAGCAACAATTGTGCGAACACCAGCAATGGCGCTACATCAACGGAGATAACAGTTACCTAAGCCTGCTAGAAAACATGCAAACCCTGAATCTGCTGCAACAACGACAACTTCAGCAACGACGCGATCTATTACTGGCTCGTACTGCGCTCCATCAAGCGCTGGGCGGATCCATTAAATAATAGATATGTGAAAGGCACACTCAGCATGACCACAAAAAAATCCGAGATATCATCACCAGACAGTTCAACTAGTAACAGCCGGAGCAAAAACGTTCCGCTGCGGATTATTATTGTATTAATAATTTTGACAACAGGGATCGGAACAGCAGTTTTTTTGAAAAAAACCGCCCCCAAAGCACACAAAGTTGAACCGGTTAAACGGGCACAGTTAGTCAAAGTACAAAAGTGTCAATCTACCCGAACGCAGGTTACTATTCCATGTTTTGGACAGGTGGTGGCAGCACGCAGCGTAAATATAAAAAGTCAGGTAAGCGGAGAGATAATCTCCATCAATCCCAATTTTGATATCGGTGCGCGCCTGAAGATCGGCACTGAACTTTTACAGATAGAACCGCGTGATTATCAACTGGAACTTGCCAGGCAACAAGCTGTAGAAAAAAAAGCGGCCGCAGCACTAGAACTGGAAATGGGGCAGCAGGATATTGCCCACCAGGAGTGGCAGATCTACCAGAACAGCGGCGCTCCCATGCCCCCATCAGCGCAACTGGCTTTGCGCCAACCATATTTGCATCAGGCACAAGCCGAATATATGGCGGCACAGGCTGCCGTGGAAAAAGCGCAACTATCTCTGCAACGCACCATAATTACCGCCCCTTTTGAATGTCTGGTGTTGGATAAACAGGTTGACCTCGGTGCCCAGCTCAGCGCCCAAACCACTGTGTCCAGCATAGTAGCCACAGATGTTTTTTGGGTTGAGGTGGTTGTCCCTATCGATCAACTTAGCTGGCTGGACTTACCGGACGTAAACAGCACCAGCGGTTCCAGCGCTAACATAATCCTGCAGGGACGCAAACACCAGCGCAAAGGGAAGATTATCCGGCTACTGGGCAATTTGGCCACGGGAAGTCGTATGGCTCGATTGCTGATTGCTATACCCGACCCACTGGATCTACAGCGTCCCCTCAAGCAGAGACAACCACTGTTACTCGGCGATTATGTAGAGGTAAATTTACTCGGACATACTTTGGAAAACATTATCAGCATACCACGCAGCGCCCTTCATAACGGCAATCAGGTATGGATAGCCAGTACAGATAACACCCTGAGCGTTCGCAACGTGAATATTGTCTGGAAAGATCGGCAACGGGTATTTATTGATCGGGGGATTCAGCAAGATGAAGCAATTATTCTATCCGATCTCACCACAGCGGTAGACGGAATGGCTGTTCGTATCGCCCAGGCAACGGAATCACATTAAATGAAACCAGAATCTACATCAACAACCAATACAGCACCTGACACCGCCACCCCAACGCATGGTGCTATCGCCTGGATGGCTGGCAACTCGGTAGCAGCTAACTTGCTTATGCTACTGTTATTAGTTGGCGGTATTTTCATCGGCACCCAGATCAAACAAGAGGTGTTTCCAGACTTTGATCTCGATATAGTTAGTGTAAACGTCGCTTACCCCGGAGCTAGCCCTGCCGAAGTGGAGCAGGGGATAATTTTATCCATTGAGGACGCGGTGCAGGGTCTTGATGGCGTTGACGAGGTTACTTCCAGCGCCTATGAGGGGGGTGGACGAGTAACCGTTGAGCTGTTACTCGGAGCCGACCTGCAAAAATTGGCCAACGATATAGATAGCGAGGTTGACCGGATCACCAGCTTTCCAGAGGATGCAGAAAGACCGGAGATTACCACTGTCAGCCGCAAACGTGGGGTGATGTCGTTAGCGCTGTATGGAGAACAAAGCGACACAGTGTTGCGCAATTTGGCGGAACAACTGCGCGATGCTCTGCTACAAGACAAAAACATAACCCAGGTGGAACTCACCGGCGTACGTGATTTAGAGATCAACATCGAAGTACCACAGGCACAACTGCGCCGTCACTCTCTCACCCTTGGACAAATTGCCGAACAGATAAACAACACCGCCATTGAACTACCCGGCGGGGGGATAAAAACCAACGCTGGTGAAATTCTGGTACGTATGACCGAAAGGCGCGACAGCGCTGCAGAATTTGCCGATATCCCCCTGATTAGCCAAAATGATGGCAGTCAACTCCGCGTAGGTGACATAGCAAATGTCATTGATGGTTTCGAGGACAACGATTACACCGCCCTATATAATGGTAAACCAGCAGTTCTGATAGATGTATACCGCATCGGCGACCAGACGCCAACAGGGGTCGCGCAAGCGGTTACACAACGGATGCAACAGTGGCGCGCCACCGATCTACCTCCGGGTGTAGAGGTGACAGTGTTAGAGGACAGCTCAAAAGTGTTCACCCAGCGCGCCGATCTGCTGTTGCGCAATGCTTATCTAGGGCTGGCATTGGTGCTGATCCTGCTGAGTGTATTTCTTGAGACACGGCTGGCCTTTTGGGTGACCATGGGGATCCCTATATCCTTTCTCGGTGCTTTCTTCTTTCTCGCCGCCAACAACATCAGCATCAACATGGTATCGATGTTTGCCTTTATTATCGCCTTGGGGATAGTGGTCGATGATGCCATTGTGGTCGGCGAAAACATCTATAAATACCGTCAACAAGGGTTGTCGCCTATTCAGGCAGCGATAACCGGGGTGTAATTGCCGGAGCCTATGTACAGAGCGGCAGGATGGGAATGACCATGTTTCCAAAGGTTGAATCCGATTATGCTGATGTGCACTTGACCTTACCTTACGGTTCGCCGGTGGCAAAAACTGAACAGCTATGCCGCAAACTGCTTGATGCTGCCGATAAAGTTGCTTCCCGCTATGGTAAAAATGAGTTAGTGATCGGCAGTTTCGTTGAGATCGGTGAGGGTGGCAGTCACAAGGCGCGCCTGAGAATCTATTTGACCGATCCAGAGATACGCCCAATCTCCACCGACAATATGGTTAAACAATGGCGCAAACAGGTGGGAGAGCTCACGGACATCGAATCGATCCGCTTTGCCTCTGATTCGGGAGGGCCAGGTGCGGGAGCTGCATTGACCATCGAACTCAGCCATAAAGATCTAACGGTGTTGGAGCAAGCAAGCACCGACTTAGCCGAGGCCTTGCGCTACTATCCACGCGTTAGTGATATTGATGATGGCTTTGCCCCAGGCAAACAACAGCTCAACTTTACTTTGAAACCACGCGGACGCAGTTTAGGGTTGACGGTACGCAATGTGGCACGTCAGGTACGCGCCGCCTATGATGGCGTGGAGGTCTTACGCCAACAACGCGGACGTAACGAAGTCACCGTACAGGTACGCCTGCCAGAGAATGAACGCATTTCAGAATATGATCTAGAAAATATGGTGGTACGTTCTCCCGACAATATTGAGATCCCCCTGCTTGAAGCAGTAGAGATCAAGCGTGGTCGTGCCTATATCTCCATAGACAGGCGAGGAGGTCGGCGCATTATATCTCTAACAGCAGATGTAACACCCAGAGCTCAAGCTGGTCAGGTTATCAAATCTATGGAGGAGGAGGCACTGCCTCAATTAATCGAGAAATATCCAGGATTGACCTATGGCTATCAGGGCAAACAGGCAGATCTAACCGAAAGTATGCGCGGTTTGTTTATGGGACTGCTGCTGGCGGTGATGATGATCTATCTGCTGCTGGCAATCCCGTTTCGCAGTTATAGCCAGCCAGCTATTATTATGATCAGCATCCCCTTTGGTATGATCGGTGCCATTATCGGCCACGTATTGATGGGATACAGCCTGAGTATCATGAGTCTGTTTGGTGTTGTTGCTTTATCGGGTGTAGTAGTTAACGATTCGCTGGTGCTGATCGATTTTGCCAATCGTCGCCATTTGAACGGAGACTCAGCCCACGATGCGGTGCTGGCAGCTGGCATCCAGCGTTTTCGACCAATTATGCTCACCACCCTCACCACCTTCTGTGGACTGTCACCAATGATATTTGAAACCTCGCGTCAGGCGCGTTTTCTTATCCCCATGGCGATCTCGCTGGGTTTCGGTATCTTGTTTGCCACCCTCATCGCTCTGATTCTGGTGCCGGTACTGTATATGGTGATCGAGGATCTGCGTGGCAGGTCAACTAATCGCGCTGTAACCAATACAGACGCACACCTCTGATCCATGCCCAGGTATAAAAGAAAGCCAGGATGAATATTCCCCATTGCTGCGCCTGCCACGAAGTATGGAACCACAAGGGTTGACCGATAAGACCGACAATACAGGCGTAACGACGACGTTTCTCCAATTTTTCCTGACTCAACCAGATAGCCGTAACACCGGTTACGGCTATCAATACCTGCTCAACTATGCCACCAATATCATCCATCAACCTTCCATCTCGGCGGCAAGTTTTCTTACCGTTTCAATCTCCTGCTCGTCAAACTCTTCTATCCATAGCGCCGTAGCCAGATAAAGGTCTATTACTGGTGAATCCTGATAGATAACTGCCAGTTGCGCGTAGATATTCAATTTTGTCTCGTTATCTTCATTATCACAACGCTTGAGCAGTTCCAGATATTTGTTGTTTATCTGCGCATCCATACCGGTAAAATAACCCACCAGCAGATCAGCAGCCAAGTTGCCATCTTCGGCTCTGAACAACGCCGCATCGAGCAATGCCGCCGAGCCAGCTTTGCGCTTTATCACCGATTCGGGGCGAAATCTCTTTACGCCGGCGGCAGTTATCCAGCGCTCAAAAATCAGCGGTTGCTGTTGTGCACACAGACGACAAATTTGAATTTTTTTCTTTTCGGCCAGTTTTTCCCATTCGCTCGTTACCGCTATCGGTACCATCACAAACCCTTTCGTATAATAGACAAGTTATGATAAAAATTTCTTCCAGCGCACTATGCAGTTTTGTAAGCTTTCTATCAACTACATTTGCTAAACAATTAAAATCTGCATAATAGTATTTCACAACATAATTGTTCATGATAAATTAATTACAAAAATAATTCCTGTTAACAAAAAACACCCTGGCACATCCAGAAACATCCCATATAGGAGGGAAAATTGAACATAAGGGCAAAGATAACATTTACAGCAGTATCTCTGGTTTTAGTGACTGCCGCCGTAACAATCTGTGAGTGCCAACCTCAAACTAAGTGACGACTACCTCAAACGCGCCGGCAACTTATCCTTTTCGGAAGAAACAGTCACCTGGAATGCCATCAACCAATTTTCTAAAGAAAAAACCATAGTTGATCTACCCAAAATGAAATTTGGCGATCAATGGTTAGGTCAAAACGGAGATATCAACAAAAAAACTCCCATAGTCGATAAGATCACCAGCATGGTCGGCGGAACCTGCACCATATTTCAACGGATGAACGAGCAAGGTGACATGTTACGGGTGGCAACCAACGTCGAAAAACTTGACGGCACCAGAGCGATCAATACCTATATCCCCCGCATCAATCCAGACGGATCGACCAACAAAGTTATCTCCACAGTGCTCAGCGGTAAAACCTTCCGTGGTCGTGCCTATGTTGTTAACGCTTGGTATATAACCGCCTACCAGCCAATCTGGAATACCGAGCATGATAAGGTTGTGGGTATCCTCTACTTTGGGGAGAAACAGGAAAATGTAACCAGCTTGCGCCGAGGCATTATCAATACCACTGTTGGCAAGAGCGGCTATATCTTTGTATTGGGTGGCTCCGGTAAACAGGCAGGGCAATATATCATCTCCAAAAATGGCAAACGGGACGGTGAAAACATTTTACAGGCAGTTGATGCTTCAGGTCACAGTTTCATTAAATCGATAATTGAAAAAGCCAAGAACCTGCCTAGCGCCAACGGTGGCGATATTCCCACAGCCAGTGAACAATATAGCTGGAAAAATGCTGGCGACTCTAATGTACGCCTTAAGCGGGTAGCCATCACTTATTTTGCTCCATGGGACTGGGTTATAGGAGCCGGTTACTATGTAGATGACAGCGATGCCGCACGTGGCATTCTTGCCAGTTCCTCAACTAACATGATCAAGTGGATCATTATCATTGCCGTGTCCATCGCCATTCTGGCACTGTTAATAGCCTACTTTATGGCCAACCGCATCAGTCAGCCCATTCAACTTTCAGTAGAGATGATCGAAAACCTTGGTCGCGGCAACTTAAGCCAGCGACTCAATTTCACACAAACCGACGAGGTTGGCAAACTGGGCACTGCCATGGATGCCTTTGCCGATAATCTTCAGGATGAGATCCTTACCGCTTTTGAGAAACTTGCGGCAGGTGATTTAACATTTGAAGCGCATGGTCTGATTAAGGATCCGCTCAAACGAGCAAACGATGCCCTCAATGAAACTATGGAGCAAATAAACAATGCCGCCGGACAGATCTTGACCGGCTCTGCTCAGGTATCAGATTCTAGCCAAACCCTTTCTCAAGGGGCAACAGAACAGGCTAGTTCCTTGGAAGAGATCAGCAGTTCCATGACCGAGGTTGGAGCTCAAACCAAGCATAACGCCGATAATGCAGCCGTTGCTAATGATCTGGCTCAGGATGCCCGCAATGTTGCCAAAGAGGGCAACGAGCAGATGGTAACCATGATTGCAGCTATGGGTGAAATCAATGCGGCCAGCCAAAACATTTCGAAGATCATCAAGGTTATCGATGAGATAGCTTTCCAAACTAATCTCCTGGCTTTAAATGCTGCCGTCGAGGCTGCACGCGCTGGACAACATGGTAAGGGTTTTGCTGTTGTCGCCGAGGAGGTACGAAACCTAGCTGCTCGCAGTGCCAAGGCAGCCAGTGAGACGGCTGCACTAATAGAGGGTTCGGTACAAAAAGTGGAAAATGGAGCCCATATTGCTGATACAACCGGCGAAGCACTGGAGAAGATCACTGACGGCATCACCAAGGTCAGTGAACTGATCGCTGATATCGCGTCATCATCCAACGAACAGGCCAGAGGTATCGAGCAAATAACAATCGGCTTGAATCAGATTGATACTGTTACCCAGCAAAATACCGCCACAGCAGAAGAAAGCGCTGCGGCTGCAGAACAACTGGCTGCACAAGCTAATCAAATGCACAGCCTGTTGGGTTCCTTTACTCTAACCAAATCAACCGGCAAGATACCTCGAATCGGCATGTAATAAACTACAATCACATGAATAAACCAACAAAGGTCACGCGAAAAAAAGCGTGGCCTTTGTTGTCTCTATTAATGTGGATAACAATATTGAGAAACATGAAAAAGCGTGGACGAATTTACTTAAGACGCTTATAATGCCATCTGTTTGCGTTGTATACTGTATACATCAGTTCAACAATCAGGATAGCAACAATAGTCGCAATGATCTTCAGGAGGAACTCAAATGGATAATACAACCTGCAAATGTGGGAACATCAAACAAAAACTGATCGATACTATATTGTTTGGCAAACAGATATTACTTAATCCCACTACAATATTCCGCAACATGGAACGGCAGGGCGGTTATACCGACCCTTTGCTATTTATGACCACGATTGGTTTAATTGCCGGTATTTTAAGAGTTCTAGTTACATTTTGTTATATGGCTAACGGTGTTAAAATTGGTTTATTCAGTGCGCTATCAGCAATTATCGTTATGCCGATTATCGTTGTTGTTATCGGCTACATAGGCGCATTTTTGTTGTCTGTAATAATGCGTGTGATCGGCGGTGATGACAACCTCGAAACCGCCCTGCGTGTCACCTCATACCTGGCAATTATCAGCCCTATTGCGGTAATTGTATTGCCAATTCCATACGTTGGCAATCTGCTAATTTTTGGCATTCTGACCTATTTGTTGGTGGCCGCCGCCATCGAAGTCTACCAATTGAGCAGCAACACAGCCTGGCTGGTATTTGGTATCAGCATTGGCAGTTTAGCTCTGCTTTCCCTCGGTTCAGAAATTGTTACCCGGCATACAACACCACAACCACAGCAACAAGTGATCACATGTCCCGTTACCGGTCAACAAAGCCATGGGCACTAGGATAAATTTATGCTTACTGTTAAACTGAATAACGGTTGCTATACCACTAGCACCAACCCAAAATCCCTATGCAACAAGCTACCAAGTTGTTGTTTTTATCCACAGTTGTTCTGGATTGTCCTGAAAGCAACCCTGATGGCCAAACAGGGGATATACACCGCTGGTGATTGGGCAAAAAACAGTCTGGACACATTGACTGCCTTGGAAAGATGTGGTATTCAATTTGAAATCAGCGGCATGGAACATGTGTGCTCCAGCAACGAACCATGTGTGTTTATTGGCAACCATATGAGCACCCTGGAAACTTTTATCCTGCCGACCTTGATATCCCCTTACCGTTCAGTTACCTTTGTTGTTAAAAAAAGTTTGACAGAATATCCACTCTTTAAATGGGTAATGAATACTCGTGATCCAATTGTTGTCAGTCGAACCAATCCACGCGAGGACTTAAAAACCGTGTTGAACCAAGGAGTTGAGAAACTTCGAGCTGGCACCTCAATTGTTGTGTTTCCCCAAACAACGAGGACAACTGAATTTGAACCCCAACATTTCAATTCCATCGGCATAAAGCTGGCAAAAAAAGCTGGGGTACCAATAATTCCTCTGGCTCTTAAAACTGATGCTTGGAGTAATGGCAAAAAATTGAAGGAATTTGGAAAGATTTTAGTAGATAAAAAAGTACATTTCTCATTTGGTTCAGCTGTAGACAGTTCTGGCAACGCCAACGAAATTCAGGACAATATTATTCAGTTTATTCAAGAGCACCTGCAAAACTGGCAATCATAGTAGCATAAAGCTCCTGATTCACACACAAAAGGTCACTCAAATTACTGAGTGACCTTTTTTATATTAGCTGCGTTGCCTATCGACAAAACACCTGTTCAACTAATGACAACTACCACCGCAACCGTCACAACCTCCACCATCTTTAGCAGAGATAGTGAAACCATCCTGTACAAAATGGATCACCTGATCATCGGCAAAACGAACCACCTGCCCATCGAGAAGTACTTCAATTTCGTTCACAGTTACGACTTTATCCTCAGCTGTTGCCTCATCCAGAGTCAATCCCAAAGAGGGACCACCTCAGCCAAAACCAGCCATAGTCACACGCAATGATTTGCCCGGATTCTGCTCCAGCACAGTCTTCAGCTCATTACGAGCTTCATCGGTAATTGTTAACATACTAATTTCCTTTCAATTTATAAGAAAAAGGCTCGTACGCAAATACGAAAACCACTCGTCTATCATTAACAGCTGGGCAGTATACATTTCGTCATTAAAACCAACAACATAATAATCTTCAATTTAAATGTTTGCGCACACAAATTACTGGAATGACCAATCAACACCTTTCATGGAACTTAACACAATATCTAACTATTCAAATTAATGCAACTATCTATTGTCGCACCCGTGTCACCCCACCTGGACCTCGAATAATGCGCACACGGTCACCAACGGCGTAATAATCATCGGCCGCTTGCACCACAGCTATAACTTCACCGCTATCCAACTCCACCGTCAACTCTAAACCGTTTTTAGTGGTCACCCCTTTTTCAACACCGGTACCAACCAATGCTCCACCAATGGCTCCCACTGCAGTCGCCAGAGCACGACCATGGCCACCGCCTATAGTATTTCCGGCAATACCACCGATAACACCACCGGCAACAGTCCCCAAGCCGGTTTTACTACCCTCAAGGGTAACATTGTCAACCGCTAAAACTGTACCGAAATATACCGACAACTGACGTTGAACCTGTGAATGGCGGTACACATCCCCGGAGTGGCTGGCACAACCTGCCAGCAGCACAATGCTGGACAACAACAAGAGAATCCGATATAAATTTTCTTTTGCGATTAACATGAGAGCTCCATCAACTAAGCTTACTTGCTGAGCTTGAACTCGACAGCCTCCTGGCATTTCAATCAATTTCTAACACTGCCCCAACAGAACCGAAGAAGAATTTCTTGCCATATTCGTTACGTAACATCGCTGCCCGCGTTTGACCGGTGCAATGGGATACACCAAATTTCTGAATATCAAATTTTTTCAAGGCGGTTACTGTTGCATCAAATTGCGCTGCACTTACCGGTCCAAGATGGGTACCACCAACCACGGCGTAAATCTGGTTGCGATTAAACTTTTGACAAATATGATCTAACGTATTGATAATGCCGGCGTGGGCGCAGCCAAGCACAACCAATAACCCACGCGGAGTATCAAGAGCTACCGCCATATCATCGTTAAAAGGATCTGACACATATTCACCTGTAGCAGTACGCTGCACCAGATTTTTGTCGCCAACTTCAAAGTTGTTGCTCCGTGGCACCTGTCCCGTTACATATAAATTTGGTGCAACCTGTTCAAATTCTGGGGTGAATTTAAAATTGGCTCCCAGCGTTTCCAACAACTCACGGCGGTGAGAAATACCGACAAACCGTAGGGATTGTCCACTCTTGGAATAACGCGGCGAAAAAATATCTGGATGGGCAAAAACATCAATCTCTTTGGTCCGCCGCAACACCGGTCCTAAACCATCAGCGTGATCGTAATGCCCATGACTAAGCACCAATGCGTTTAATTTATCAAACGATAAACCCAACACTTGAACATTGTTGATGATACCCAAACCCTGACCACTATCGACCAGATATTGTTTGCCATCATTTTCAATCCAACAGGCAAAGCCATGTTCACCTATGGCTGGAATTGCCCGACCGACACTGTTTTCACATACTATCGTTATCTTAACCGTCATCACTTCCTCCCGAAAATTTAAACAATCACTCGTCAAGTTTAGCACGCATATCATCAGTTATAAATCGATCAGCGTAAGATAATATCAATCCAAGGACAGCAAAGTCATCTAGTACACCGACAATTGGAATATAATCTGGAATGATATCCAACGGCAACAATAGATAAACCAGCGCACCAACCATAACCACCTTAACATGCCATGGTGTACTCGGAGCGCGAAACAGTTCCAGATATAAGCGCACTTTACCAACAACATAGCGCCAGGCTGTTATTGGTGTTGTGCTGATCAAGCGCCACAGCAACGACCTTTTCATCATCGTCTCCTCACCACTATCAATTTTAACCAAAAAAAACAACTAAACCATTGACGCCCAGCAATGATTGCGTTACTAATATCACTGCAATTGAGACTCGTTCTCATTATAAGTGGAGGCGACAATGGAGATACAACAACAATTTGAACAATTTCTTTCTCAGCGCGGAATGAAACATACCAATGAACGGCGGGAGATCTTCCGCGCTATTCTTGATATGGACGCACCATTTGACGTTGATAAATTGTTATTTTACCTGAAACAGCAGGGAGAGAAAACCTCTAAAGCAACTATATATCGTACGTTGCAACTGCTACTGGAATCTGGTTTGTTGCGCACCATCAGCCTTTCCCCCGCGGCGGCACGAGACACCCTTTACAGCCTGTGTGGCAAGTATCGTGCTTACGATCATCTGGTTTGCACCGGCTGTGGCAAAGTGCGCGACATTGAAAAACAGCAGATATGCCTGAGCTGTCAAACCATTACCAAAGAGCTCGGTTACAAATTGGAATCACACAGTTTAAGAATTTTTGCCCTCTGTCCCGAATGTCAGGCCAAAGGAATCAAAACTTGTTAACGGCGACAATTAAACCCACAAAGGAAAAAAAATGAAAACAACAGATGTAGCAATTATTGGTGGATCAGCAGCAGGGATGGCAGCAGCTTCAGCCATGGTGCGACGCTACCCCGAAAAAAAGGTCACCTTAATACGTAATGTTATAAATACCGTAGTTCCCTGCGGAATCCCTTATATGTATGGTCTTCTTAAAGGGGTAAAAAAGAATATAGTCGGTGACGGTCCCTTTGAACAAGCCGGGATAGAGATTATTACCAAACACGTTGAACTGATTGACCGCCAAGCTAAACAGTTAGTTTTTGATGATGGCGAAACCATCGGTTACGATAAGGTGATTTTAAGTACCGGCTCAAAACCATTTTTACCACCAATTCCTGGTATCGATCTGGACAATGTGTTCTGTATCCAAAAAGATCCAACCTATTTGCAGACAATCTTCGACGCTTTAAAACCAGCCAACAACGTGGTAGTTATCGGCGGTGGTTTTATCGGTGTTGAGATGGCAGAACAAATTGCAAGCATGGATAATCCACCTGAAAACATCAGCCTAGTAGAGATGCTACCCCACTGTCTTATGGCCGCCTGCGAAGGGGAATTTTGTGCTGTCGCTGAACAGGAGTTGATTAACAGCGGTGTTAAAATTTTGACCAACTGCCAGGTAAAATCCATTAATGGCAATGGCAAGGTGAAAAAAGTAGCGTTAGCTGACGGTAGCGAAATTGAAGCTGACGTTGTAGTTGTCGGTATCGGTGCCGCACCAAACATTGAGCTTGCCGAAGCCTCTGGTCTTACCGCCGATCCACGCAACGGTGTTAAAATCAGTCCAACCATGGCTACAGAAGATCCAGATATCTATTCTGCTGGCGATTGCGCTTCTAAGTTTTCTTTTTTAAACGGCAAACCGTCTGGAATCCGTCTGGCTTCAATTGCAGCATCAGAAGGGATGATAGCCGCTGGAAATTTATACAGTGACTCACCACGAAAAACTCTTGGTGCCCTCGGTGCCTTTGCCACTAAAGTTGGAAGTCGCAGTATTGCCGCTGCCGGTCTTACCACCCATGCAGCTAAAGAGCAGGGGGTAGATTTCATTATTGGTGAAGCGGTAGCTTCTAATATGCATCCAGGCACATTGCCTAACGCCATCGCCGACATGAAGGTAAAGTTACTGTTTGAACGTAAAAGTGGGCTTTTGGTTGGCGGTCACGTATGTGGGGGCGACAGCTCTGCAGAGCTGGCCAACGCTATCTCTGTGGCAATACAAGCGCACCAGACAGCCAGCGATCTAGCAGTTATGCAATTTGCCACCCACCCATTGCTAACAGCATCACCCGTTGGCTACCAACTAATGGTTGCCGCAGAAAGCGCCCGGCTCAAACTAAAAATTGAAAAATAAATCACATTAGGAGGGGTAGAGTAATTTCTACCCCTCCATACTTTACGGGATAAAAATTGATCAGCAAATGGCACATGGAGGGTGACACTCAGCCCTGTAAAATAGCGGTCGTTATTCCTGCCTTGGGCGAGGGGAAACAGCTGTGGGCAACACTTGCCAGCCTTGCCGCCAATCCGATAGCACTACTTAGACAAACTACCGTGGTTGTCGTTATCAACAGTCGCAAGGACAGCGATCCAGCACTGGTGAAACAAAACTATAATGATCTGACTCGGCTGCGCGACTGCCATAAGCGGTTAGACAAATTTGGTCAACTACGCCTAGCATGGATCGACGCAACCTCGCCAACATTACAACTGCCCATCAAAAAAGGTGGCGTGGGTCTGGCGCGCAAAATTGGTTGTGAACTAATTATGACCCGGCTGGATCAGGATGGATTACTCATTCAACTGGATGCTGATACCTTGGTGGAGAACAACTATTTACCGGCGGTAAGTTCCACTTTTGCCAACAATAATTGTGCCGCAGCGGTTATCCCATTTCGCCATCAACGTGGTATTGATTCCACTCAAGAAAATGCGATAAATCAATATGAACTATATCTACGCGCCCACCTGTTGGGGCTGAGCTGGGCTGGCTCCCCCTACGCTTATCACAGTTTGGGCAGCACTATTGTCTGTAACAAACAAAGCTATATTAAAGCCGGAGGGATGAACTGTCGCCGTGCCGGTGAAGACTTTTACTTTTTGCAACAGCTGGCTAAAACTTCTGGAGTGGGGCGGGTTGGAGGAACAGTGGTATATCCGGCAGCACGCACTTCTCAGCGCACCCCGTTTGGCACCGGTCAGGCAATACTCAACATGTGTAACGGTGACCGAGAACAACTGTTTTATGCCCCCCAATGTTATCTGATTTTGCAGCAGTGGCTAAAACTAGTAACCACAAACAGCGAGCTCTCCTCAGAAGAAATACTTGAGCAGAGCAGCATAATTGACACGGCATTAACTCAATTTCTAATGCAAGAAAAATTCCCCGTTATCTGGCAACGCCTGAGCCGCACACACAAAAACCTGAACCGGCGCATCCTCGCTTTTCATGAGTGGTTCGACGCTTTGAAAACCACACGCTGCATTCATCACCTGAGTTCCACATCCTACCCTGTAGCAACGGCCGAATACCATGTTCCAAACCTGTTAATTATGACGGGGATTGAAGCTGGTAACAGCGTAGAACAGTGGCTTGAGGTTCTAATACGACACCAAAACAGCTAATTATCGCCAAACAGATCACACCTTGCCGTCCAAAACTGATCTGGTGGTCTTTACCAAAACATCCATATCCAGAGGCTTCATACAAAAAGCTTTTATCCCCATGGCCTTGGCATCATCCTCGTTAATCTTACCGCTATATCCAGTACACAAAATTGTTGGCAAATCGGCTCTGATGTTAAGCAGTTCCTTGATTAGTTCTTTTCCCGAAAGTCCGGGCATACTCTGGTCACTTATAACTAAATCAAACTCTTGCGGATTATTACGCACCCGCTCTAACGCCTCGGTGCTGCTGGTGATGGTAACAACCTGGTAACCATATTCACTGAGCAGACGACTCATAATACGAACCAGTTTCACTTCATCATCAACAATCAAGATTTTCTCATTACCTTGAACAAGCTCCTCATCCGCAAGCGTATCAGTAATCGGCTGTTGTTGCACTGACATGGTTGTCGGCAGACAAATAGTAAATGTAGTACCTTTATCTATAGTGCTGTCCATAGTCATGAACCCTTTATGACTAGCCACTATCCCCTGAACAACAGCTAACCCCATCCCAGTACCCTCTGTTGAGTCCTTGGTGGTAAAAAACGGATCAAAAATTTTCCCCCTAATCTCTTCGGCTATGCCACTACCATTATCTTCTACCGTTATTCTGGCAAAACTCTCAACTTCAGGCGGGTATTGCGCTGGTAACGATAACTGCTCCGCCGAGCACACTTCCAAGGTAAACTTCAGCAATCCGCTACCATTCATGGCGTGTACGGCATTATTACCCAAGTTAATCAACACCTCCTGAACCTGAGTTGCATCACCTTCAATGGTAATTACATCACCGCATATTTCACTCTCAACAGCTATCGTTGTCGGTATAGCCGAGCGAAGCAGGGTTAAAGTCTCTTCCATTATTTTGTTTAAATTTACCGCTTGATAGCTCGGTGTTCCCTGACGACTGTAGGTAAGAATTTGCCTTACCAAATCACGAGCGCGCAGGGTGGCAACTTTGGCATTTTGCAATGGCGCACTGATTTCACTATAAGGATCAGTTTTAAGTTCGGCAAATTCCAGATTACCGAGAATAATGGCTAGCTTGTTGTTAAAATCGTGGGCGATACCTCCAGCCATTATCCCTATCGCTTCCATCTTGAATTTCTGCCGCAGACGCGCCTCAAGTTCTAACCGTTGCTGTTCTGCCTGTTTACGCTCCTCGATATCTCGCACCACCACGATCAGGCGTTTATTCCCACCGATAATGGCTAAACTCATGTTTGCTTCAGACCAGAACAAGCGTCCAGATTTATGCTTGGCATGCCATTCAAACACTTGGGATTCCCCCTCCAGCGCTTGCTGCATCAGTTTCTTGGCTCGTTGCTGCGTGTAAGGATGTTCTTCAGAGCTCAAATCTCCTACATCAAGTTGGGCAATTTCATCCTCTCCATAACCATACATTTTATGCATAGTCTCATTGGTATATAGAATAGCGCCGCTATCGGCATCATGGATAAAAATAGCATCGTTTACTGAGTTGAATATGGTGCGAAACTTCTCTTCACTTTTCTTCAGAGCCTCCCGTTCTTCCTCCAACTCAGCATTTTTCTGATCCAGTTTTCTCCCCACTGAGCGCATATACATCTCATCGATATGTAAGTTCGACGACTGCGGAGGAGCAGAGCTTGAGACAGCACCGTCAGCTTCTCCATGATCGGCAAGGATCTGAGCCACAATATTCAGCATCTTTTGCGGTTCTTGTGGTTTTTCCACAAAACGCGCCACGCCCAAACTTTGTGCCAATTGGCGATCCTCTTCTTCCAAATAGGATGCTGTATAAAAAATAACCGGAATTTTTGCTAAAGCGGTGTCGCTCTTCAATTGACGACACAGAGTAAACCCATCCATCTGCGGCATCATAATGTCAGATATTATCAAGTCGGGGGGATTACTGCGGGCACTATTTAAAGCTTCAAAACCGTTAGCAGCAGCAGTTACTTCATAACCATTGCTGGTCAATATCCATTGCAGCACCAGGCGCAAATCTTCATTATCGTCAGCAACAAGAATATTCTTCATACACACCACCATTTTGATATAAACTCAACGTAAGCGTAGACTCTTTTAAGTTAGCAACTCTTTGCACTCTAACAAAATTTATTGTTATTTCATCATATAAAAAGATTAATTTTGCAGAATAGGTACAAACTAGTTAGCAACCAGTACCCGTTAACCACGCAGGGATAGTAATTATGGATAAAACACAACAACCAGATCCGCACCATTTTATTGAGCTATACGCTACACGCATGCCATATGGTAAATATCAAGGCTGCCGTTTGGTGGATCTACCTGAACCTTATGTGGTGTGGATGGCCAACAATGGTTTTCCGGCAGGAAAGTTAGGGCAATTGCTACAGGGTGTTTATGATATCAAGGTAAATGGACTGGAATACCTGTTTAACCCGTTGCGGGAGGGACAGGATGGCCATTGAGATAGAACGAAAATTTTTATTAACCAACGATGAGTGGCGCTCTCAGGTAAAATCACGGAGTAAATTTGTGCAAGGGTACCTGTCAACTACACCTGAACGTACGGTACGTATAAGGATGGCAGATGAGCAGGCATGGCTGACAGTTAAGGGGAAAAGTTGTGGCAATAGTCGCTGCGAATATGAATACACCATTCCGCTAACCGACGCCGTGGAGATGCTGGACTGTCTGTGTAAACAACCACTTATAGAGAAATGGCGTTATCGTTTGGATTTTTGCGGTCACCAGTGGGAGATAGACGAATTTATCGGCAGTAATAACGGTTTGCTCGTTGCTGAGATTGAATTAAAAGAGGCGGATGAAAAATTTTCCCGCCCCACCTGGCTCGGTGACGAGGTAAGTGATGATCCGCGCTATTTCAACTCCAACTTGTGTGCTCATCCCTTCTCCTGTTGGAACAACAACTGTTCCATTAGTCCAGGCGAAAAAAATCCTGTGCCTTGAGACGATTTTCATCAATGGCATAACGGGTTGGAGTTGTTCCTGGCACAAACATCTCGATATAAGCTGTTGTACTATCCTCCGGCTCCAACAGACCAGTCTTCTGATCTATTGGATGAAATTCCATGGTATCAGGAATGGTAAAGCTTTTGACCGGAATATGTTTCACCGCCTGTTTCATAAAAGCAACCCAGGCCGGAGCCGCTGCTTTAGATCCGGTTTCATTTTTACCCAAATAACGTTCCTGATCGTAGCCAACCCATGAAATTGTCACCAATTGTGGAATATAACCGGCAAACCACGCGTCTTTTAAGTTGTTGGTAGTACCCGTTTTAGCCGCCACCGGTCGTCCCAACGCACGAGCCCTCCAACCCGTTCCTTTTTTTACCACGCTCTCAAGCATGTTAGTTATAAGACAAGCTGTTTCCTTGGAAATCACCCGCTGTCGTTGCACCCTGATCAATTTTTGATCGCTTTGCAAACCATAAGGGAAATCGGCCGGATCAACAGATTGAAGCACACGACCGTTACGATCAACAATGCGAGTAATATAATTAGCGGTAGTCTTGATACCCCCGCTGGCAAATACCGAATAAGCAGTCGCCAGCTCAATTGGTGTCAAAGCACTTGAGCCCAACGCCAAGGTAAGATCACGATTCATTGGTGAAGTTATGCCCAATTTTTTTAGATATCTCATTGTATAGCCAATACCAATTTTATTGAGCAACTTAATCGTAATAATGTTGTAAGAGTGCGTAAGGGCGGTGCGCAGAGAGGTGGGACCAACAAATTTGTTACCATAATTATGTGGTTTCCATTCCCGTTTTTCACCACTATCCGTTGTTTCTTTATAAATCAGTGGAGTATCTAAAATAACTGTTGCAGCAGTGTAGCCCTTATCTATAGCTGCCGCATATACCAACGGCTTAATTGCCGAACCTGGCAAACGTCTTGACTGCAACACACGATTAAACTGGCTAGATAAAAAATCGTAACCTCCGACCATCGCCTTAACAAAGCCGGTTTGGGGATCCATCGAAAGTAAAGCCCCCTGAGTAAGCGGAAATTGAAACAACTCAACCAATGGATGGAGGGGATCAAGCTCAATAATTTTTACCAGAACCACAGAACCAATAGGCAATATTTTTACCGAATCATCCGTTTCATACAGTTCGTAATCAAAGTCAGCTGGAGCCACCATAAAAGGACCAGCCCAAGCGGTACTTTTTTTGGTCAGTGTTGAACTGTATGGACCAATCTGTACGCTAATTCCAGCGACTGAAGATCCAGTTACTATAGCCTCTACCACCTGTCCTAATTGCAGCGGTTTTTTCGCTATCTCATCCTCTCGCATTTGAATTTCGGCAATCGCTTCAGATTCTGACAACTGGCGTAGCGGACCGCGAAATCCCTGGCGTTTATCATGATTGTGTAAGTTTTTGCGCACAGCCGCCTGAGCCGCCTGCTGCATAGCCAAATTCATGGTGGTATATACCTGCAAACCACCGGTCTGTAGAAATTCTTCGCCGTATTCATGCTCTAAATATCGGCGCACCTGTTCACAAAAGTAACCAGTTCCGGCAGCTGAGTTATCGACACGCGGATGGATAATTAA
Source organism: Desulfobacteraceae bacterium 4572_35.1 (assembly GCA_002084705.1). Taxonomy (GTDB): domain Bacteria; phylum Desulfobacterota; class Desulfuromonadia; order Desulfuromonadales; family Desulfuromonadaceae; genus Desulfuromonas. Next base: position 1,109 of record NBLX01000022.1, on the reverse strand, counting down.
TTCAGTTGCATAGGCCTGCTTTGCCTGTTCGTCATCAATGTAACCGTTAGCAACCATCCGCTTGAGGACGTAGAGCTGACGATCCTTGGCGCGCTGGTAATGGCGATAAGGAGAGTAGCGACTCGGGGCCTGTGGCAACCCTGCCAAAATACTACATTCAGCCAGATTCAAATCCTCAACATTTTTATCGAAATAGTTCTCCGAAGCTGCCTGCACCCCATATGCACCGTGGCCAAGATAGATCTGATTGAGATAAAGGTAGAGAATCTCCCGTTTGCTGAAACGCTGCTCCATACGCCACGCCAGAATCGCCTCTTTAAATTTACGGGAAAACTTGCGCTCTGGAGTAAGCAGTAAGCTTTTCGCTACCTGTTGAGTGATGGTACTGCCACCCTGAACAATCCCACCAGCCTTGATATTTTTCAAGGCTGCACGAATGATCGAAACCAGATCAATTCCCTGATGATGGAAAAAATTGGCATCCTCAGCAGCAACAAAAGCTTCAATAAGTTTTTGAGGAATACGATTTACCGGCACTACAATACGGCGTTCTTTATAAAACTCGGCTATAACCTGTTCGTCTTCACTATAAACACGGGTGATTGCCGGAGGCTGATAATCTTCGAGGGTATCAAACTTGGGCAGGGAACTGGCTACATACAGGTATGCACCAGTGAGGGCAGAAGCGCCAAAAACAACGGCTATTAAAACCAGCAATAACAGCCAGCGTACAACTTTAAACATCATAAACCTTGCAAAATACCGGGACAAACAATGCATTGTTAACCCGGTCTTGGGATTTTTTATTCGACAGTTACACTCTTTGCCAGATTACGCGGTTGATCAACGTCGGTTCCTTTAAACACCGCAATATAATAGGACAACAGTTGTAACGGTATCGAGGTTACAATGGGCATTAAATCATCACAAATGGTGGGGATTGTGAAAGCAGCATCCACGGTATCCAACAAGGTTTGGCTGGCAGAGTCGGTAACAGCAATTATCTGACCACCACGCGCTCGCACCTCTTCCATATTGGAGATCACTTTTTCGTAGGTGCTGTTTTGTGGCGCAATAACCACGACCGGCAGCTCTTCATCAATTAGAGC
>NBLX01000125.1 GCA_002084705.1 Desulfobacteraceae bacterium 4572_35.1 | reverse complement strand
CCGAAGATGCTTTGAATGTGGTTAATAATATTGTCGAAGTCAAGCCGACAGCAATGATAAGCGTCCCCCGGATGTTCGAAAAAATTCATTCGCAAATATATGAAACCATCCACTCTAAAGGGGTGCTTAAGCGTAATTTATTTCATACTGCAATTAAAATTGGACGGATATATTTATATCGTCAATCTCGTAACGATCAATTGATTGATTGGTTGAAAATCCAATATAAGTTTTTTGATTTGTTGGTCTTTCGACAAATTCGTAAACGTTTTGGGGGGCGGCTAAGTTATTTTATTTCTGGTGGGGCACCATTGGATAAAACTATTAATGAGTTTATGTGGATTATCGGGTTGCCAGTTTATGAGGGCTATGGGCTAACTGAGACCAGCCCGGTTCTTGCCCTTAATGTGCCCGGTGCCAATCGGTTTGGTTCAGTGGGGAAGCCCATTCCAGAAACGGAGATAAAGTTTGCCCCAGATGGTGAACTGTTGGTCAAAGGTCCTCAAGTTAGTCAGGGTTATTATGATGACCCAAAAGAAACGGCAACAGCTTTTGTTGATGGTTGGTTTAAGACGGGTGACATTGCTACTATTGATGCCGCAGGGTATCTTTATATTATTGATCGCAAGAAAGAACTTATCGTGACCTCTGGGGGTAAAAATATCGCTCCACAGTTGCTTGAAAATGAGCTTAAGTTAGATAAATATATTTCCCATGCTTATATTTATGGTGATAAAAAACCTTATCTAGTTGCTCTCCTTACCCCAAATTTAGAGCGTTTGATTAAATTTGCTCGTGAACAAAAAATTAATTATTTAAGCATTGAAGATTTGGTTGATAATCATCAAGTACAACAATTATACGCGCTTCGAGTGGCGCGATTTAACCAAAAACGTTCCCCTTATGAGACGATCAAAAACTTTGAGTTACTTGCGCGTGAGTTTACTGCTACGGCAGGAGAACTGACACCGACATTAAAGTTAAAGCGTAAGAATATTGACAGTATGTATAGCCATAATATTGAACAGCTATATTCACAAAATAAGCAATCTTAGCATTCTAGAGGAAGCAGATGTTTCCAGAACAACATACAATCAATACACCTTATGCTGTAGGGCCGGTACATTGTTATACTGCCGAACTAAACGGTGAACTGGTACTCTTTGATACCGGTCCACCATCGAGCGCAGCAAAGCAATATTTAGTTCAGCATGTGGAACTGAAAAAATTGCGCCACGTCATTATTACCCATTGTCATATTGATCATTATGGTCTGGTGCAGTGGTTGGAGCAAGAGACCGATGCAACTATTTATCTGCCGTTCCGAGATTATTTAAGAAATTCTCGCCATCATGAATCATTGGTGCTGATGACTGACTTATTGGCACAATTTGGTTTTAGTGCAGAGATTTTAGGTCCATTTCAACGTTGTTTGAACAACGGTAGTATCTTTCCACCGTTGCCAGAGAGGGCAAAAATCATTGAGGAAGATTTGCCCAAATACTTAGGTTTAACGGCAATCTCATGCGCTGGACATTCACAGAGCGACATGGTTTTGATGAGAGATAATTGGGCAATTACTGGTGATGTTCTATTGCAGGGGATATTTCAGACACCATTACTTGATGTTGATCTTCTTACTGGTGAGCGTTTCCGAAATTATAGTGCTTATTGTGACAGCTTGATTAAACTAGCAAGTTTGCGTGGCAAACAGGTTTTGCCCGGACATCAATACAAAATTGATGGCATTGATAGTTGTTTACAGTTTTATATCGAAAAGTTGCTTGATAGGGCGATAAAAATCAAACAATTACCACTGAATATGACCGCTGCTGAAATTGTAACTAAGTTATTTGTTACTGATACACAAAATCCCTTCAGCTTTTATTTTAAGGCATCAGGGATTGTCTTTATCCGTGATTTTTTGGCACAACCGGAGCTGTTGAAATCTGCATTAATTACGATTGGTTTATTTACCGAGGTTGCAGATAAATTTGAAAAAGTCATTAATTATTGAGCTGGTAAACATTGTGTAGTGCCGATAACTACCATTTTTTGTGTTTCTACTAGTTGTTTGAGATCAATTACATTGATGGTTATGTTCTTCGTTGGGAGCTCAGAACTGATAATTATTTTACAAACGTGTTGAGCATATTCACTATAATCTTTATCCTCTTTGAGCACCCCTACCTGAAGCAACTCTTTTGATTGCCAAAATGCATCCAAAATCTCAGGTTCTTCAGTGCTTTGCAACGTTTTGATTATACTGTCGTATTCTGCTCCCAAGCTTTCGACCAAGCCAAAGCTTGGGGTTGCTAGAAGTAGTGAAAGAAATAAAAAACTAATAATTTTCATGTTGGATATTCTCAATCGGATAAGGGTAAACGCAAAAATCCCCCGCCGTTAAGCGGGGGATTGGTGAGCGAGAGAATTATAGAGGACCGCTGCTCATAACGGTACTTAGTTCTTCAATCTTATTATTCTCAATTCTCCATCTGTAGATATCCTGCATATCTTTAACTACCTGGAAAACTTGGAAGAATCCATGCCAGTGAGCATAGTCGGGACCGTTCATGGCTGCACCATGACGAGCACGACGACCGGTATGGTGCCAGAGATAGTACATCAATTCCTGATAGCCATCTTTCCATGGATCTTTCTTCAACAGACCCTTGGCAGCCAGTTCCTTCTTCATTTTTACAGCTTCGTCCCAGTAGACGTTGTACAGGGCAACGGCATCGTCAAGCATATCTCTTGTGTTATTTGTATGGCTTTCACCATGACAGTTAACGCAAACTTTACGCATTAATTTGTCACCTTTTACTCCATCGCCACGGGCGCCAGAGCGAATTTCGCTACGCTTGTGAGTCAGGTCCCACTTGAGACGCTCATTTACATTGTGGGTAGTTTCTAGCTCGCCAATGCCAGACATATGACATACAGCACAGGTAGGTGCGCGATAATCGCCAGGTTGCCAAGTACCAGAAGCAGCTTCCCACTCCCAATCTTCTCCACTGGTTGTGTAGGCTTGACCGTGCTTGGACTCAAGATAGATTTCGATATGTGGATGGTCAGGACCTAAGTGACAGCTGGCACATGCTTCAGGCTTGCGTGCTTCGGCGACTGAGAACTTATGCCGAGTATGACATACGGTACAGGTTCCAACCGTCCCATCGGGATACAAGGTACCAACACCGGCAGGCCAAGTGCTGTTGATTGGTTTATTATCTGGGCCAAGCTCGACAACTGAACCGTGACAGACGATACATCCGGAATTCCGTGACGCTTCGTTAACATTGGATCCAGGCTCAACACCAAGCCATTCGGCACCCTCATGATGTAGCTGTAGGCCAATTAGTTTACCGCCAGCTTTGTTTTTGTCGTATGCTGCAGCACGAGATAAGTTTGCGTGGCCACTCTTCATGAACTCATCAACTTCAGATGGGTGACAGCGGGCACAAGTCGCCGCGGAAACCATTGGAGAGATAAAAATCTGAGTCCCCCTTAAGCCAGAACACTGGCTTGCCATGGGAGAGTTTGACTCAACAACGTGGCAATCGTAGCAAGAAACACCAGCGTTAGCCATGCTGCCGAGCTTCCAGTCTTCCATGATGCCTGGAGTTTTTTCGGCATGGCATTCGATACACTTTGCAGCTTCTGGGGTGTAGCCACGCTTGATTTCAATCTTGCGTGGTGCCAGGTTCGGGGAATTGGCAGCAACCGCCAGCCCGACCCAGATAAACATACAGGCAAGGCTGAGCAATCCGATTTTTCCATAAATTTGTTTCACTTTAAACCTCCTTTTCGTTTAGTTATTTTTCCGATGCATAAAAGTCATCGACTGTCTGTAACATATTCTTGTGCCCTACGTGCATATGACATTCAGCACACATTTTGTTTGCTTCGCCCCGTAAATAAGACCGGTGAGCGATTAGTCCACCGCTAGATATTCCTGGTGGGGTTAGGTTGTGGTGGCACCGATGACAGGCGCTGTCATAAGTGAACTTGAGCCGGTTTTCTTCGGCATTTGCTGCCCAATCGAAGGTTTTTCCATCGATTGATAAATTGTGATAAATATCACTGGTTCCGGTGATCGCCTTGGTAACTAGATAGTTGAGGAACCCTTCGTGGGGCAGGTGGCAGTCAACACATTGTGCTGTAAAGCCCTGCGGGTTTTTACCCCCGTGGACTGATGCTTGCCATGAAGTTCTAAACGGTTCCATAACATGGCAACTGGCGCAGAACTCATCGGTATTGGTTGATTCGACCATAAAACCGGAAGCCAGAACCAGAACCATTGCACCAACAACGCCAAACATCGCTCCCAAAATCCACATCTTTTTTGTGGCAGACATTTTAGGCTTTGGGGCTCTATTACTCGACATTTAATCACCTCCTTACTTGAGTGGCAGTTTTATAAAAAGTATTTAAAAATAGTAAATTTTCATTATCAGCAATAAATACACATCAGTACTATAGTAATACTAGGTTTTTACAGAATAGCAACAAATAGTTAAATAAATTTATTATTTGCAATCGACGTGCCGTAAAAAAGTTATTATTTTTTAGTTATATATGAAAACAAGAATGTTGTTTTTTGTTACCTGCTAGGGTCTTTTAAGTTGCATATGTTACCATTTGGTAGCACCATGCGGAAAACTTTACCCCTTTTTGTGAAGTGTCGGGTTCTTTTTTATGCAGTTAAAAACAAAACTTATTCTCCTTATTGGCGCGGTTGTTTGTATTTCTTATGGAATTACTTTTTATCGAACCTCTACTTTTCAAGAAGAGCTGGTGGTGGAACAGGCGACCCAGCAGGCAAAAATGCTTTTCAATCAAATTCGCATAACCCGGCAGTGGGTTTCGGATCACAATGGTTTATTTTTTGTAAAAGCGTCCGGCGTCGAACCCAATCCGTTTCTTGAGCATGGGGAGATTCAGGATAGTTATGGGAACTGGCTGGTTAAGCGTAATCCCGCTATGGTTACTCGAGAACTTTCAACCTATGCAACGAAAGCGGGTATGGGGCAATTTAACGTTACCAGTTTGAAATCGCTTAATCCCGATAATGCTCCCGATGATTTCGAACGTCGCAGTTTACAAAGCTTTGCTACGGGGGTAAGTGAAGCAATAGAGATTGAGCATTTAGATGGTAAGTATCGGTTGCGCTATATGGCTCCGTTGTTAGTTGATTCTCAGTGCTTGAACTGCCACGGTGCGCAAGGTTATTCTGTTGGTGATA
>NBLX01000124.1 GCA_002084705.1 Desulfobacteraceae bacterium 4572_35.1 | reverse complement strand
AATACGGTGTAGAATTGTAAAACGCTGTTATTTATTCAGGTTAGACCAATAAAGTTAGAGTTTCAATAAAATTAATACTGGGTGGTTTCTATTAATGGAGGTAAATTTTTTGGTTCTGGTATTGAATTTTGCATTAAAAGGTTGATTTTGTTCAGCCCTGAATTCAAGTCATAAGTGCATAATCACAAGGTTGTTTGGCATCAAATTTTGCAACTGCACTTCAAGTGGTATGTTTAAGATTCTCGAATTACTGTGAGGATGGAGATGATGCTTGGCTGCAAATTAAAGATATATACTTAATTAATTCTATGATACTATGTGTGTGAAATTATATGCTATTTGATTTGATTCTTGGAGGGGTTCTGTTTAATGCGAGTTGCTCAACTTACAAGACAGTGGATGGTGCTGCGTGAATTGACTATGTCGAGAAGAGGTCGGACTATAATTCAGCTGACCCGCGAGACAGGTGTTCATGATCGCACCCTCAGAAGAGATATCTACAAATTACAGGATGCTGGTTTTCCCATTGAAAAAGTGGAAGGTGAAATACCTGTTCGATTTCGTTTTGACCCAGGTCAAAAACTGCCACAATTACCATTTGATTTTACCGAAGCTCTAGCTCTGTATCATGCAACGATCAGCTCGCCGCTGTTTGAAAATCCCCTTTATCATATTCATCTTGAACAAGCACTATATAAAATCCAAGACGTCTTCTCTGAAGAGGTGAAGGGTTATCTTGGTCGATTTCGTCAAGCTTATACACATCGTCAGCCTGCCCCGCGAAGTGGTGACATTTTCAGTGCGTGTAACATCCTGCAAAAACAGATCACAGTTGGTGATCAAATTAGGTTTCGTTACACCAACCTCAAGGGGGAAGAGACAGTGCGAACGGTGGATCCCTATTTCATCCATCTTCATGATGGAGAATCTTATCTGCTGGGTTATTGCCATCTGCGTCAAGATTGTCGGATCTTCAGGGTCGACTGTCTGCAAGAGCTAAAGCCCTTAGAAGAAAGTTTTCAGGTTGCCAGCGACTTTGATTCCTATCAGTTATTGCAAACAAGCTTTGGGGTTCACCTTGGTGCGCCAGGTTTTGCGATACTGCGATTTGAAGGGGTTGCGGCACGTTACTTTCAGCGTAGTCCTCTGCATCCAAACCAAAAGATCCTCGAATTGTCTGAGGATCAATTACTTGTTGAAGTGCCGTATCGGGGTTTACATGAAATTAGCGAGATTGTTTTACGTTATGGGCCAGATGCTGAAGTGGTTTCACCTGAATCATTACGAGAACATGTAGCAGGAAAACTGCAAGAGACGCTCAGTAAATACCAACAAATACAGTCAGAAAATTAATAACTTAGCCCACAATGACAGGATCTGTCACAACATAGTTGTAAGCTGAACTTCAAAAACTAAATAACGACTACCCAGAATGAAGGAGTTCAGCTATGAAATTTTTAGATGCGTTAGAAGATTTTTCCAACAGCTTGCCAGATGTCTTGGATGACCTTAAAGATCTGGATAATGAGTTTCAGCAACTCGCCAGCAACGTTGTTCAGGAGGGAGTTGAATTGTTCACTATCGGCTTTCAAGAGATGGTGGTGAATGATAACAATGATTGGAACACAACCTTCGAAAATAAGGCTGACGCGCAAAGGTTGATCGATGGGGTTGATGAAAATTACCCCGCGATAAAGGAGCGACTAGCACCTTGCCGCACAGAGGTGTTTATGGTGCTCGAAAAGCTGGAACAGTCGCGCAATCGATGCGTGGATTGTCTTGATGAGATTCATAGCAATTTGGAAAAGGGATTAACTCCCGAAGATTGTGACAGATCGTCACTTTTATCACGATGTCGGCATGAAACCTATACAACAGCGGTAGGTAAAATCCGCGATATGAATAAACAGGTTTTTCAGCCCGGGATCGGTTTTTTAAGTTGTTTAACTCTGACCTCCGACTACACCCCATCGTTGTGGATCGAGGATGTCATAAAACAGAATAAAGCCTCAATCGAAGCTTTGGAGGCCGTACGCACTAATGTCAATGATTTTGAATTGTTGCAAGTTGCGATGGAGGCAGAAATAAGTTGCCTGAACAATTTGATGACTCCGTCAAAAAAAGCTCTGGAGCTATTTAATCAGATGGAGAAGGATCTCGCTCTTCGGTTGTTGAATGTAAAAACTGCCATTGAGTCGCAAAACTCTGCAAACGATCAAACGTGTCAAGACACTCCAAAATGTTCAGCTGAGTTACAGAAATCACTGTTGTTGGCAACAGAGATACTTTGTGAAAGCTTTTTGGGTGAGGCGGGGATGCAGGTTAATCAGTCGTTTCAAAAGATCATTAATGCAGAACTGGGTTTAAATCAGGTGTAGAGTGTTTTAACGCGTGTGTTTTGGGACATTGTCCCAGCGTGAAGTTATTGGAATGGATTTTGTTGTAAGCATGATGGTCTCGCAAAAACAAATTAGATGGCTAAGCAAAAATTTCGCACCCCAAGGCGTAGTGGTTATTCAAGGGAGAAGGCATACATGTTGTATGTCGAAGTCTTGAATAAACGTTGCAACGCAGGTGGGCGGACTTTTTGCGACGCCATCAAGCATGAGCTTTTATAACCGTGAACGTATTCAGGTGCATAACAGGAAGATAATATGACAAAGCTAGGACTCGTATTTTCAGGTGGTGGTGGTAAAGGTGCTTATGAAATTGGCGTATGGAAAGCATTGCGTGAATTTGATATGGATAAAGGGGTGCAAGCTGTAGCGGGCACTTCTGTCGGTGGGTTGAATGGTGCCCTTTTTGTCCAAGGGGATTTACAAGCGGGTGAGCAACTCTGGCACAATATCGCACCCGATAAAATCATGAAAATAGATGTAACTAAGTTAGTTGCTAAAGCCGCACCGTTTGCAGCCCGGCTTTTGATTCCTACAACCGCCATATTAGAAATGGCCTCAATGCTTACAGGGCAAGGGTGGTTTACTCAGGATGGCTTGCGGCAATTAATTCAAGAAAGTGGTGTTTGTCCGTCAATTCGAAAAAGCGACATCCCTTTTTATATTTGTGCCCTTAATGGCAATAGTGGTGAACTCGAATTACCAAATCTATCTGGCCGTTCTGAAAGTGAAATAGAGAAGTGGCTTCTGGCCTCGGCAGCAATACCGCTTGTATTTGATGCGATTGAAATTGACGGGAAACATTATCATGATGGTGGTGTCGTACCGCTGCTCAGCAATAATATGCCCTATGAGCCGTTGATTAACAATCATGGTTGCACGCACATCATTTCTATCTGGCTTGACAATTCACCTTGTATGCTTAAAGCACAGTCCAAATATTCTGCTGTAACATTTTGGAATATTGTGCCCACTGCTCCATTCAAGGGCGGTAAGCTGGCCGCGCTAGATTTTTCTTCTTCATCTGCTGATGAGCTGATTGAGCGGGGCTACGCTGATACAAAAAAAATGCTTCTCCAGTTCCGTGAATTTCAACGCACCGAAGAACAATCATTAAACCAAATAAGACAGATCGATAGCCAAAGAAAACAATTCAATAAGCAGATCGATATAAGCAATGAACTACATCAAGGTCAGTTGTCTGCTCCAGATAATCCCATGGCCCTTCTCGATAAATTGCACGCTGAAATTGATCAGCGAGAGTTAGATATGATTGATCATGGATTGAATGGGTTAATAGATCAATTTGGTGACAACTCGCAAGCCTTACAACAGTCAATGTTTGAAGGGATCAGTACCCTCGGTGCCACAGAGGGTCGTATCAAACACGCTATGAATCGGGGTTTTTTCGCCAATATATGGGAGGGTGTTACCGGCAAGTCTGGGCAATTAACCGCTGAAATACAGTGGGATCTCAATCGAGCCGTATATTTTAATCAAACGCTTATTCAAAAACTTAACGACCGTAATGCACTGACTCTCGAAACTGTTTCGTCACTTGGCAGTCGCATGAATTACATCATGGGCCATACCAACTATCTGACTGCCGCATCAAATTTCCACCACAAGGCAATTAAAATGTTAGCCGAGAATGTGGGACAATTGCAGATGGATGTTAATCATCGTTTAGGTCACACAGAAGAGCGCATCGAACGACTTGAAAAACGATATGAGTTGACGACGTGGCTCTTTGGTTTTGCTGCTGAGGTAAATGAGTTATCGCCAGCTCATGCGGTTTTAAGGGTAACGCAAGGGTTTTATCAATACACGCAAGGGGATTGGAACACTAATGAATACCTCGCCCTTAAGAATCAGGTTCTCAAATCGTGTGAGGGCCAGTGCTGTAACCTGAATGAACTTAAGAGTGCTGCAACTAATTTCCCTCAAATGCTAGGTTTCGATGATGTCCAACCTCTATTGCCAGATTTCGAATCCTGTCATCCCGCTTATAGTGTTATTTGTCCAACATCGACAAACGTATCGAAAGTTTTTGAACAGCAGGGGATATCATTGGATACAGAGGTTCCGGTAGCAAAAATGATTTCGGAACTTTTATGCTCAATGCAGTTACATCGTGTAGCTAAAAACAATCTGTTGGCTAACTACACCGCAAGGGCCAAGACATTGCAGCAGATATGCACACAGACCGGTTTAACGGAATATGTCGATCAGCTTCAAGTTTGGCAGCAGAAGATGGCTGACTTTCGCTTATTGGCACCGCTCATTGGCAAGTTTAGTGCCGGTAAAAGTACCCTATTGAACGCACTGTTAGGCCGTGAGCTTCTTGGTGTCGATCTAGACCCAAAAACTGCCGATGCGGCGGAACTGCACTTTAGCGATAAAGAATCCGCCGAAGGTGTGTATCTCAATGGCGAACGAGAAACGTGCTCTGATGTTACCTGCATGCTGCCTTCTCCCGAAAAGAATCCACTGTGGTATTACCAACGCCACGTCAATAGTCCAATTTTAAACCGTTTGGGCAAACTGGTTCTTGTTGATATGCCTGGTCTCGACTCTAATCACCTTAATCATGGCAAAGCCCTTGCGAATTATATGGATCGCGGTGAGATGTTTATAGGGGTTTTGTCCTCTGAAGCTGCCTTTGACGAATCTGTCATGCTAGTTTTACGAGAAGCCCACAGCAACAACAAAGAAATTCACCTTGTTGTGACTAAATGCGGCAGACAAACAGAGGATAAACTTCAAGAGATTCGGCAATCACTTAATAATTTTTTTGCTGGTAGTGATCCAATACCAGAAATTGCGATGGTGGAATCATTAAGCGGCGAACCCGGAACGGGAGAGTTTGTTTCGATGCTGTTAAGGCTCT
>NBLX01000123.1 GCA_002084705.1 Desulfobacteraceae bacterium 4572_35.1 | reverse complement strand
GTTATGATAGGAACATTGCGACCAACAACAATCTCTGCTTCCTCATTGGCAGAAGTGAGCAGGCGTGGGGCTGAGAGAATATTGACGTTTGTATCGGTTTTAGATAATTTGAGCAGGGCAGAAAGTGCCGGGATTTTAATGATGTTGCCACTGTCATCGGTGTATTCAATTAATTTGCTGAAGCCCCCCGCTAAAATACCTTCGACCGAGGAGGTTAATAGGCTAGGGCTGATGCCGCTGTCCATGTTGGTACTGATGCCAATTACCCCTTCATCTCCTACTTCAACTCCGCCTTGTAGCCCTATTCCTAAACTCTGTGTGGCATCTATCGATAGTTCCATTATCAGTGCTTCGACAAATACCTGTTTGCGACGAATATCGAGTTGCTTAATGATCTCTTTTAAAACCACATAATCTTCCGGTGTGGCGTTAATTATCAATGAATTAGTAGGTATATCAGCGGTAATATTAACATTATCATCAATAACTGAAGCGAATGGTTGCTTGCTTTGTGTGGGTGAATGAGTTGCTGGTTTAAGGCCATTTATGATTTGGTTTAATGTTTTGCTCAGGATTTCAGCATCTGCGTTTTCAAGATAATATAAATTAAAACGTGAGCGATTGTTGGTCAAGGGTTGATCTAGATCTTTTACCAACTTCATGATAGTGGTTAATTCTTCCTCGTTGGCTACCACGATTAAGCGATTTGTCCGTTCGTAGGCAATCACTTTGGTGTTGTTATTGCTATTGCTCGCCAGCACATTTTTTGCTATGCGGGTTTTGCGCAGATCTTTCTTGTCACCGACGATGTCGTTGCAGATAGTTGCTGCGTTTTTAGCGTCAGCATATTTTAGAGCTATAACTTTCATTGATTGTACGGCGCCGGGAACATCCAGTTCGTTAATGATTTTGGTCAGTTTGGCAATGTTGGCAGCATTGTCGGTGATAATTAACATGTTGGAGGGTTGATATACGGCAATGTTGCTGGTTTTCGGCATTAGTGGGCTGAGGATGGAGCTGGCAATGTTTTCCGCACTGATGTTTTTGAGGCTGATCATTCTGGTGACAAACTGATCTTGATTGGTTGCTGTTTTTAATGCTGGTAAATTGCTTTCATGAGCTCTTTTGGTGCTGATAATTTTATGAGTTTTACCCGAAGGTACTACTGTGTAACCTTTCACGTTCAGCACTGTCAAAAATAGTTGATATGCTTCTTTTTTTGTCATTTGTTCCGATGAAATGATTGTTGCTTTGCCGCGAACACTATCATCGTAAACAAAATTTTTCCCTGTCAATGCGCTGATTGTTTGAATCAGATCGGTTAATTCAATATTTTTGAAATCAAGAGTGATGCCGTTGTTAATATCTGCTGCTTGTGCTGACACGAAAAATGAGCACGTAAGCCATAGTGGGAATAACAGGAAAATTAGAAAAGTGAATATGTGCTTTCGTGTTGACACTGCCATTGTCTCCCTACTTGATTTCATATTTAAAATTCATTGATTTATTGGCGCGTTTTAGATCAATACTAAGGTTTTTTGCCTCGCGTAACTGCTGGAATATTTGTAGCCCTTTTTCTGGGCTGTCCAGTGTTACTCCATTAACTGCGTGTATAATGTCGCCTCTTTTGATACCCATTTGATTGAGCAGAGTATTACGTCTAATCCGTTTTACAACAAAACCGTCGGTCTTGCCGTTGGTAATGTGAGGGTCAATTCGCACTTGCTTGATAACAGAAGAAATATTGGTACGAATATTCTCTGCCTCATTGGCTGGAATTACCCAGCTATTATTGCCAATATTACGTACTACCTGCGATCTTTGTTTTGGAATTGAGAAAATATTTTTAGGTGCCCTGCTTGTTTTGCTGGTATCGCTATCGTCCATTTGTAGCTGCATGAGTTCACCCGTTGGGGTGCTGATCTCTACGTAGCCGCGTTTTACACTTGCCAATGTTCCGCTGTCGGAAATATTTTGTTTTATCCGAATTACTTCGATGACATTACTTATACCGATTACTGCTAGCGATTCATCGCCGGCGACCACAGTTCCTAATAATGTTAAATTGCTTGGTGCTTTCTTTGTTGGTTGTTTTATTGAGGATTTTTGATGCTGAATTGAGCTGTGCACCTCTTTTTTTGCGGGGTTTGAATTGAAAATATTTCGATTGGTAATAATACTGTTGTCTGTTGGTTTTTGATTTTGTTGAGAGGTAAAAAAATCTTGGTGTGTCTGGCTGGAAGTTGGTTGGTTTACACTAAAGCGCATTTCAATTTCGCTAGTAATTAACCAAGATACCGACATGCCGAGAATAGCACAAATTAGCACATAATAGATTGGTAAGCTGCGATAGAGTGTCGTTAGCATTTCAAATAAATCCGAAGGCATTGAAGTTGATAATTTGTTAACGCAGGATTATAACAGTTTTATCGTGCAAGGGTAGTAAATAACTTGAATTTTCTTAAGGATGTTTTTCCTGAGTGTTAAAGTTTTTGCTGTAGAACTTTATGTGAGGGGTGTTGCGTAATGTATTGCAAAAAAAATTCGCTATTGATTTAAGATAAATCGTTTGGCGGACATTAGTTTAGCAGCCATGGCAACGCTCCCGATAACGTGGGCAGGAGCAATTACACGCAACCATGATATTTTCAGCCATGCCGAGCCCTATGGCTAGTTTGATTCCGCGCGATTGTACCAGCAGTGGACCATTGTTGGAGGAGATTATCTCCAGAGGGTCACCAGGCATTAACCCCATGGCGTGTAATTTGCCGCGCAGCTTTGCTCCGCCATTGATACTTTTTATATACACGGTTTCACCGTTATGGCACTTAGAGAGTGGGCACATGTCGTTCTCGTGTTGGAATAGTTAGTAAACGTCGGGAAAATGGATATAGCTATTTTCGTGCGTAATAGTATATGGATGATGTTTTTAGGTCAAGCAATAATGATAATGGTTATCATTATTAATGGTGGCGTGAAAATCGATGAAGAAGATCTGTTGTGACTATGGTTAGCAGAAAAGTCAGCCCAGCTAATAGGGCAGTAGTGGCGCCAGTTGGTAAATCGTAATGGTATGATAAAATCAAGCCGCAACTGCTGACTATTGCGCCTGCTATACAAGCTAAAAACATCATTGCGGGCATGGTGTTAACCCATAGGCGAGCTGTGGCAGCAGGGAGGGTGAGCATGGCGATAACTAAAATAAGACCGACAATTTGGATCAGGATAACGACTGTAATGGCGACCATACACAGTAACAGAGTGTTGAATGTTTCAACTTTTATGCCACGTAATTTAGCAAATTCACTATCGTAGCATATCGTCAGTAATTGTTTGAAGAAGAGTACTGTGAACAGGATTACCGTTGTGTCAAGAAGGGCGATCATGTTGAGATCGTGGGTGGAGATCATCAAGATGTTGCCAAAGAGATAGCTCATCAGGTCGACGTTGTAACCTGGGGTTTTGGCGATGAACAGAATGCCTGCTGACATCCCCACTGCCCACAGCGCACTAATGATTGTATCTTCCTGTTGGCGACCATTGTTGTTATGGCGCTGGCTGACTTTGCTGATTATTATTGCGGCACCAATGGCGCTGATTAAAGCTCCGGTCATAGGTTGCTTGCCGAGAAAATAGGCTAGCCCCATGCCCCCCAGAATGGCATGAGCTATTCCTCCAGCCATGTAACCAATGCGGCGCACAACTACAAAAGAACCAACTACGCCGCAGCCAATACTGGCCAGCAGACCTCCTAATAAAGCATGCTGTAGAAATGACTGTTCCATTATGGCAGATAAAAAACTCATTTTTTCTCCCCATTGCATAAGCAACTGTCGTGATGAACGATGTTCATTGGTTCCGAATATAGGTGTTTGATATGTTCGCTGTTTGCCGGTGATGTGGAGTGATACATAAGGGTGCGATTTAGGCATACTACACGTGTTACCGCGCGTGATACGAAGCCAACATCGTGGGAGATAAGGATGATGGTTATCCGTTTGTTGAGTTGCCTTAGTAGTTCAAAAATACTCTGACCATGGTCTGGGTCGATATTTGCTGTTGGTTCATCGAGTAGCAGTATCTCTGGTTGTGAAGCTAACGCTCTGGCGATCAGTACTCGCTGCCGTTGCCCCCCTGAGAGTTCAGTCATGGGATTGCTTTTTAGGGATATGGTGTCTGTCTCGTTCATTACTTGCTCGGCAATTGTGTGGTCTTTTTTGTTGTATCCTATAATGGCGCGAGTTTTCCCCAGCCGACCTTGCAACACGGTGTCACCAACAGTGATTGGGAAGGTGCTATCAAAGGTAGCAAATTGTGGAACGTAACCTAGACGGGTGCGTGCTTGTTGTGGCGGTAACCCAAAAACATCGATATGACCGCTGTCTGGTACCAGGAGCCCTAGAATTAATTTTAGCATAGTACTTTTGCCGCCGCCATTTGCTCCAACAATTCCAAGAAAATCTTCTTTATACAGCTTTAGATTTATGTCCTGCAAAATTGGTTGATCAGTGTAGCTGAAACAGACATCTTTTAGTGTGATGATGGCTGACACGTTGCCTCCATGACCGTTTTTAGTTGTTGTGCGGTGGTGAACAGTGTATGCGGAATGTTTTCGGCTAATGGATCAAGAACAATTATGTTAGCGCCGATCTGTGTTGCGATGGTCGCAGCAGCTTTTTTGCTAAATTGTTGTTGGACGAAAATTGTGCAGATGTTTTTTTCTCGCGCTGTTGTAATTATCTGTGCCAACTTGGCTCCGCGCGGTTCCTTGCCCGATAGCTCGATTGGCAGTTGCTGTAGATGGTAGCGCTGGGCAAAGTATCCCCAAGATGGGTGGAATACCATGAATTGTTGTCCCCTGTAGGGGGCAAGCATAATTGTTAATTGTTGGTTAAGCTTTGAAAGGTGGGCGCTTAATTTTTTGAATCCGAGTTTATATCTCTGCTGGTTGGTTGGATCCAACTGGCACAGGGCTATAGTTATGTTTTTTGCCATCTGGATATCGCGTAGGGGGTCGAGCCAAATGTGCGGGTCGATATCTACTATTTCTGTTGCAAGCTCTCCAGCTATCTGCTCAACTAAGTATTTTTGTGGTGCTACGCTGACTACAATTTTTAACTTAGTTGCTTGTTCTTGTTGCTGAGCCCATGCTTGTGTTCGAACCTGTGCAGAAGCACATAAGATGATTGCCATAAATAACAGCAGCGGTGTGCGTAAAATCATGAAAAATTGCTCCTGAATCGAAATGTTCTAGATTTATATTGGCAATACTATACTTAAAATGTAATTTGGTCATGTTTTTTCAGTTATAAGCATGAGATGATGTAGGGCGATATGAAGCGAAATCTCTCTGTTGGTTAATTGATTGAATTTATTTACTTTTAACGAAAAGGAATGGTCTGGTATGCGTTTATTGCTTATTTTAATGTCAGGTGTAATGTTGGTACTGTCGGGGTGTAATTGTGACAGTGAAAACAATGTTGCACCAAAAAATGGGACAACAAAACTTGAAACACTGAACCAGAGGGTTAGTTACAGCGTTGGTTACGATATTGGTGATAATTTCAAGAAAAATGATTTTGAGCTGGATCTTGATTTGGTAGCTGAAGGTTTAAGTGATGCTAAAAGTGGTGCGACACCCCGTCTTGATCAAAAGAAGATGGGTGTTACTATGCAGGAGTTTCAGCAGTATATGATGGAGCATCAACAGAAGAAGATTGCTGAAGTAGCTGAGAAAAATAGTGCTGCTGGTAAAATATTTTTAGAGGAAAATAGTGCTAAAGAGGGGGTTGTTACGCTGGCCAGTGGTTTGCAATATAAGGTGTTGACTGCAGGTACGGGAGAGAAACCGACAAAAGAGGATGTGGTGCAGGTTGATTATCGTGGTACCCTTATTGACGGCACCCAGTTTGACAGTTCTTATGATCGCGGTAAGCCGGTTGAATTTCCGGTGTCGCGGGTGATTGCGGGTTGGACTGAAGCATTACAGTTGATGCCGGTTGGTTCCAAGTGGCAGTTGTTTATCCCATCAGAGCTTGCCTATGGTTCACAGGGGATGGGGAGCGTGATTGAGCCAAATTCTGTTTTGATTTTTGATGTGGAATTGCTTAAGCTGATTAATCCTCAAGCTGAGCAAGATGGAAAAGAGACTACAGCACACAAATAAAGTTTCTTTGAACTTAAACGGATAACAAAAGGCCGACCCAACAAGTTTTGATGGGTCGGCCTTTTGTGTTATGCTTATTGGCAGTTTTTAAAAAATAGGCACGCTGTTAATGATGAGGGACATATGTCGCAAAAACAGACAATTAGTAGTTTGCAAGCGGATTTGAAACGGTACCGTCAAGTGCAGGAGATGGCTTTACTTCTCAATAGCCAGAGCAGCTTTGACGAGTTGTTTCGAGCGATTGTAAGTCAGGTGTCCCTGATTATCGAGGTTGATCGTACCAGCCTGTTTTTATTGGACGAGGATAAGCATCAGTTGTGGACCAAGGTGGCTGAAGGGTTGAGCAAGCAGATTACGATTGCCGTTGGTGTCGGTCTCGCTGGCAAGTGTGCTTTGCAAGGTCAGCCGATACTGGTTCACGATGCAGCTAACCACCCTGATTTTGATTCAGGTTGGGATGATAAGCTGGGCTATAAAACTAAAACAGTATTGTGTTATCCGGTGTTTAACCGCACTGGTGAGCTCAAAGGTGTATTGCAGATGATCAATAAAAGAGATGATCTGTTCAATATCCAGGATCAGGAGTTGGCTGAAGTGTGTGCCGCACAGGTTGGGGGGGCGCTGGAAAATTTTCAGTTGATTGAGGAACTACGTTGCGGTTTTGAGAGTTTTATCCGCACTTTGACCGAAGCTCTGGATGCCAAGCACAAGCTGACTGCTGGTCACTCTAATCGGGTAACTGAATATTCGTTGTTTTTAGCAGCCAAAGCGAATTTGGGTGAGGATCTGATTGACGTGCTGAAATATTCGGCACTGCTGCACGATCTGGGAAAAATAGCTGTTCCCGATCAGATTTTAACCAAAGATGGTCGTTTTACTCCAAGGGAGTTAGAGGTGATGAAAAGTCATCCCTTTTGGACGGGAAAGATATTGTCGCGGATGCATTTGCCGCGCAATTTAATTAAAGTGCCGGAAATAGCGGCAAGCCACCATGAGCGTATTGATGGGCGTGGATATCCACAAGGATTGGCAAATGGAGCCATCCCCTATCTGGCCAAAATTATCGCTGTTGCCGATGTTTTCGATGCGTTGTCGTCACGGCGAGATTATCCTAAATATGATGGCAATAAGCCCGAGGACAGCGGACGCGAGGCGTTGAAAATGGATCGGGTCTTCGAAATTATGCAACATGGTTCCGGGACGCAATTAGATGCAGAGTTGGTGGCATTGACGCTAAAACACCGCAATGAATTGGAACAGTTGTGGTTTGATCTGCATGTGTTGGATGACGAATAGGATAATTGTGAAGATGCAGACAGCCGGAGTGAGGGGGCGAGCAATTGAGTGGATTGCAAACTCTATTTAGAAATGATTTTCCCGATCAGCAACAGCTTCTGTTGAAGTTGCTTGGGGATGTGGAGGCATTATACCGTGGCGAGTGGCAACAATGGCAGCGTTGTCAGGTAGCTTATCACAATATTAACCATATTCATGCCGTGACCATGGTGGCGATGCAGATATATGCCGGTGAATGTGAGCGCTACCAGCGTGCAGTTAGGACAGATCAAATTAAGGTTCTCGCTGCTGCTGCTTTGTTTCACGATTGCGGGTATTTAAAAGCTGTGGGTGATGATTCAAAGGGCTCAGGGGGGCAATATACTTTTGAACACGTAGAGCGTAGCCAGCGTCTGGTTTGGGATTATTTGAAAACTCAACAGGGTTGGACTCAATCTGAGCGACGGGCGGTGGTGGCAGCCATAGGGAAAACTAAAATTGTTAACGTCGATGAACAGCAGCATCTAGCTGAACCGGTGTTTGCAGATCTGGGCGATATGTTGGCCAGTGCAGACCTGCTTGCTCAGGTGGCAGATGAAAACTATTTGGACAGGTTGCCGTTGCTGTACATTTTATCCGCAACCGGGTTTTGCCTCGGTTGCAAGAACTTGGAAGGCGCGAGGACGCTCTGCAGTGCTATTTTGGTCAGCAACCGAGTCCATGTATGCAGCAGTTGCTAATGAATTTGCAGCACATTGAGATCTTGACCGCTGGGGATAAATGATGGAAATGTTAGCTATTTACGTTTAAAGCGAGTAATTGCATCCCATTCTTCAGACGGTGGATTGTTGCGTAACTGGGTGCATCGTTGCAGAAAAAGGGCGCTGGGGCCATCATCATTTTTCAGCTTCAGTGCCTGTTCAAAACATTTTTGCGCAGCGTCCCAGTTGCGTTTGCGGTAAAGAGTCAATCCTTGCGCGAATTTTTCCATTAGTTCGAGTTGATCTTCGTTTAACTGCGCGCGAAATCCCACCAACTCGTACAAAACGGTAATGTTATCCTTTCCCTTCACCGTGACCCAATCAAGCTCGCGCAGGAACACACTGCTATCTAATTGTTGCGCTGTCTGTTGTGATAACAGGATGGAGCTGCCGTAAATCTTGTTCAACCCTTCTAGACGCGATGCCAAATTTACATTGTCACCGATGGCGGTGTAGTTCATGAATTCCTTGCAGCCGAGGTTGCCTATGGTAACTTCGCCGCTGTTTAATCCTATCCCAATTTTTAATTGCTCTAGCCCAGGTAGTTGCTGCTCATGTTGCAGTTTTTTCAGTGCCGATAACATGTTTAGAGCCGCCTCTGCTCCTCGTTGAGCGTGGTCGTCGTAGCTGATCGGAGCCCCAAAAACTGCCATGATTGCATCGCCGATAAGTTTGTCGACAGTGCCATGTTGACGTTGTATTTGGGGGATCATTTCACCAAAGAAGGTGTTGAGCAGTTGTGTTGTCTGTTGTGGAGTTAAGTGCTCCGAAATGGAGGTGAATGAGCGCAGGTCGGCAAATAAGATGGTTAACTCCTGGCTTTGTCCCTCCATGTTGGGATTAATATCACCTTGCACCAGTTGTTTAACCACTGTCTCTGATACATATTTGCCAAAGACTGACGTGAGCCATTGGCTGCGTTGTTTTTCATGAATTTTTAGGAGCGCAACGCTGGCCAGAAATTGCCCTATGATGATGGTTAAAATAGCTGGTATCTTGATCCATAACCCGTGCTGGAAAGAGCTTTGACTCAATAATAGTGTCATGCTCAACAATAGGCTGCTGTAGAGTAATGTATGAGCTGTTTTACGTCGGCTTAATATAAGGGGGTGACCGATAATGGCAACAAGAAGGAGCAGTAAAAGAAATTTTGGCTCCTGGAGCGGGATTATAAATGATTGGTTGAGTATGGTTTCAATGGCGTGGGCGTGACAGGAAAGGCCGGGTTCTTTGGCTACCTGAATCGAGGTGATGTTTTTAGCGAATTTATGATTTGCCGAAGAGTGCAGTGAGTGATAGCGGGTGAAAGGGGTATTAAACAGGTCTTTTTCGGTTTTCAACCTACTGCCAATAAGGACAATTTTCCCAGCCACCAACTGTGGATCGAATTGATTGGTGACCACATCGGCATAGTTTATTTGCTGAAAAACGCTGTCAGTACCGTAGTAATTTATCAGCAGTTCCGGGTAGGGTAATTTGAGCTGCCGCTGCTCTTTGCTGCCCAAAGTGAAGTGGTCGGGGTGGGAAAAGTCGAACTGGAAATCGAGGTTGCGAAAAGTGCGGGCAATTTCAAGGGAGAATGCCGGGACTAATTGCAGAGAGCCGTCTGACAGCGGAGTAGCGGTAAGAAAGCGCACCTTGCGCAGATAGTTATCACGATCCAGAGGTAGATCAATGAAGCCATCACCAATCATTCCATAGCGTAAAATTTGAAGTGGCTCAATGGCGCTTTGCCCCGGTACTGCCGCGATACGCGCCAAGACAACATTGTTGCTCCTGTCGATGGCGCTCGCAAGTTCAATGTCATGTTGG
Source organism: Desulfobacteraceae bacterium 4572_35.1 (assembly GCA_002084705.1). Taxonomy (GTDB): domain Bacteria; phylum Desulfobacterota; class Desulfuromonadia; order Desulfuromonadales; family Desulfuromonadaceae; genus Desulfuromonas. Next base: position 2,533 of record NBLX01000123.1, on the reverse strand, counting down.
GGGTCGTTGGCTGGTGCAAAAAAAATCATGTCCAGCCCTATTATTTCACTTCCGGCTGCTGTCAGATTGTTAAGAGCCAGTGCCATATTGCGCCGTGACCATGTGCCTTGATGTCGTTGCAGTCGTGAGGCGCTGTTTTCGTCCATGTATACCAGTACCACCTGCCCAGATGGTTGACGAAAACCGCGCATTTTGAAATGTAGGTCATAAAACATGGCATCGAGCCAGTTAAATAAACCTAAGCTAACAGAAATAGCCACCACAGCATAGATGGCAACTGTTGTATAGATTGCTATGCGCCGATAACGGCGATCTAGCTCAGCGGCGTTATGCATTGGAGCTAACTGTTAAATCAGGCGAAGGTCATTGGTGAGACAGCCTTCTATCCCCCCAATAGGAGCCGAAGTTATGATTATAACGCGGCAGTTCTTCAGGATTTTGCTGGCCATATCCTCTTGGCGCAGCCGTTGCGCATCATAATTGCTGATCACCAGGTTAGTGCGTGTTATCCCTCGCACCTGTTGTGCCGAGGTAACTATATAGCGTGGTCGTCGACTGCGGGTTCCAGCCCAGGCGTTGTGTATAGGATTCAGCCAGCGTGCCCACAGTTGCCATTGAGGTGTTTTGGGTGATGTCAGCGACAACATGATCTCCTCGACACTGGCGCTGCTGTGTACGTAGCGTGCCATGCCGCGCTGTGTTGCGGAAGATTGATAAACCTGATTTAAATCATAAAGGGTGTGTCCATTGCTACTGCTTATTTTGGGAAACAAGCATGGTTGGAGCTTGGCTGTTTTAGGAAGGTGACGAGTATCCACAACTAGCCATAGATCGTCGGTGCCAGTCTGGCGAGTTCGTGGATCTGGCAACGGGAATTTCTGCCATTGTAGCGGATGCTTTTTCAGCTGAGTGAGTAATTTCGCGGTCAACCCTTCTACTCCACGCAAGGGGGTGGCCAATGTTACGTCGGCGTAGGGGTGGCTGACATTACCGACGAAGTTGCGTTGCTTCTCGCGGTAGCGCAGGAACGCCTGTAGTTTGAGCACAAAAGTGCCGTTGCCGAGTTTTTCCATGGTATGTCTGTCATCAAGCGTCAGTCGTGAAGCTAGTTTGACAATGTTGGCGGCAGCAACCAATCGAGCCGCAGCTGTTGTGTGTGCTCGCGATCCCCTGTTGTTTTCTGCATAGGCACGTCCGGTAGAGTAGATTACTCCTTGATCCCAATCGATATAACCATTGCTGTGGCGCTCAATGTGCGGAGTGAATAATGGTTCCTGTGTCTGCGCTACAACAAGTTGGGGAACAAAGAAGAGAAGAGATGCTAATAACAACAGGAAAGATCGCATAGAGACCTCGCATTTACTCGCACAAGATTAATGATGAAGATATTAACGACGTTAGTAATTCTTTGACAGGGGGTCCATGTTAGCATGTTTTTTGTCTGGATTTGCATAATTGTTAAGTAATAAAGATGGAGGAGGAGGGAAAAGGGCGGAAAATGAGAAAGGGGAAGGGAAATAAAAAAAAGCGAAGCTGGTAGGCTTCGCTTTTTAAAACATAATTGAAGTATGCTTTTATTACTTAATGTGGCAACCACCGCACTTGGTAGGACCAGCATTTTTCTTGTGGCATACTTTACACAGTTTGCCGTGAGCGGTTTTCTTGTTCACAGCAATTTTTGTTGGAGCAGCATCACCGTGACATGCTGCGTTTTTACAGCTGTCAACAACTTTTTCACCGTGCATCTTGTGATTAAAAGTTACAGCACCTTTTTTGCAGTCCTTGCCGTAAATCACAACATCAGCGGCCATGGTTGTTGTGGCTGCGAATGCAACCAGCATCAAAGCAACGATCAGTTTTTTCATCATTTCCTCCCTGGATTAAATAAAATGTACCAAACAAATATTTTTAGCGCGGCAAATGTTAATTTAGTTTTCAAGCTAGGTCAAGCAGTTTGTTGTAGATTCTAACTGTTGCGCCGTTTTGTGTCGGCTCTGTACCGCTCTTGTTGGTTGCCATTTCAGGCGTTTATTGGTACACATAGCCATTCTGTATTTAGTTCTCTTGGAGGTGTCTATGGATCCTAAAACTCAGATGTTGCTCGATACGGTTAAAAAATTGATCCGTCGTGGCGCCAATACCAATATAAATAATCTGCTAAAAAAGACTCATCCTGCGGATATTGCCCATCTGTTTCGTTATCTAGATCTTAAAGAACAGCTGGTGTTATTTAATATTCTCGAAGATGTGGATACTTCTGCCGAGGTGTTGTCTGAACTTGATCATGGGGCCAGTGCTTTGCTGCTGGAACAACTGGATAAAGATAGCATTGTTCAGACATTGCAACATATGTCTCATGATGATGCTGTTGATATTATCCAGAACATGTCTGAAGAGTTGGCCGATGATGTGCTTGATGGTATGCGAGATGAGTGCTCAGAGGAGATAGAGCAGTTGATGCAGTATCAGGAAGATACTGCTGGCGGCATCATGTCCACCGAATTTTTCTCTTTACGTGAAGATATGACCGCTA
>NBLX01000021.1 GCA_002084705.1 Desulfobacteraceae bacterium 4572_35.1 | reverse complement strand
GAAATTACAGAGACGTTAAATATTCTAAACAGTATTTATCCTGATGCACAATGTTCGCTGAATTATACAAATCCATTTGAGTTGCTGGTAGCAACCATAATGTCGGCTCAAACAACTGATATACGGGTGAATAAAGTCACTGTGAAACTATTTTGCCATTATCGCACAGTAGAGCAATATGCATCTGCAAATGTTGATGATATAGCAGAAAAAATACGTACCGTTGGTTGTTTTCGTAATAAAGCGCGTAATATAGTTAGGGCAGCGCAGATGGTAGTTTGTGAGTTTAATTCGCAGGTGCCGCAGACTCTGGATGAATTGGTACGTTTACCAGGTGTAGGGCGTAAAAAATATCAGAACTTGGTAAAATCCTCTTCCCCTAATTTGTCAAATTCATCATCCTCAATTTCATTATAATATGAGTGCTGTTGCTCGGGAGTAAATTTTGATTGGGCCCACCACAGGTTCCAAATAGCACCGATTACAAGAATAATTTCCAAGTTAGAAAATAACAAGCCACCAACTGTTTGTTTAAATAGAAACCAACCAAGAATAGTAACCGCTATTATATTTAATGAGCAAAGTGTGTATATTGACATCCGTTGATACTTACCTAACCTATTATTCAACTGTATATTATTTTTAATATTTAATTTTGAATGTGATTGCTGCCCCTTATAATGCTGAATGCGTAATTGTTGCATCTTGGTTGTGCTGGGCCATTTTATTGTGAATGGGTCAACTACGGGAGGCTCATTATAGTGCTTAGGTTGCTGGGATTTAGTTGTAGATTTTGATTTTTCAGGCATAAACACCTCTATAGTATTAATTTAATTGACAATTAATACCTACAGCAATATGTATACCAGATAATCTTGAAAAGATAAGGACTTAATAAATTCAAAGGGTTATATAGTTTAATTATGTTTAACTGTGGCTGGTTTTTGCAATATTGCAAAATTATAGGAATAAACCTGAGCATAAACGATAACATATTGTTTTTTTATGGTGTCCAACCGCTGTTGCACAATTGATGGGTAATACGGAAGAGATAGGTATTTTCGATGGAGACACCAAAGGGAACCAGTAACAATAGCGACAGTAACATCAACAGTATTATACCGATAACCCAGAACAATAGTTGCAGATCAAAATTTGATTGTTTGCTATTATCCTGCTGTTGGCGATTGCGATGGATGCGCCGGGCAATTTTCTTAATAATTTGCCCTGAGCTTAAAAACATAACAGCGGCAATGGTAAATTGCGGCACCACTTCGAGGGTAAATTTACCAGATGACAACATAAGCGCGTAAAATCCCATGACAACAAGTCCCAGTATGGTCATTACTTTGCTCAGTTTAGTGTACACAAAATGCCCCATGCTTTTTATAAAAATTACATTGTATACTAGTTAGTGGCTTATTTACAATACAGGTTGATGTGACTACTCGAAGTATTTATCGCTGTAAATACCACTCCAAATCCGCAGCTATTTGCCGCCATGGCAATTATGTTGGAAATTAATACACAAAATTGATATGTTAAGGTTGTAGTATTTACATTGTCATATATTATAAAAGCGCTATATTATAATTATAGTATATTATATAATTGGAGTTGTTGTTCTGTTAAATTTACACGCCCACTATAATCCAAAAGAGAGACGAAGTATGAAGAAATTCTCGGACCAATGTCGATCATCCTGCGATGAGAGAATTATGTTTCGTCGGATTGCGTGGTTAGTTCATTTTATATGGATTGGGTTACTGTTGGCCGCTGTGCTCTTTAATCGATATCAGCTTAAAGATGAAGTGCTGGCTTTGGCAAAGCAGTCAGCTGAGCTCTCTTTTACCCATATAAAAAATATAAGTCGCTGGAATTTGAGCAGTGAAGGTATCTATACCCCGGTTGTAACCTCTGGTCCAGATCAGGTTGTTACTAAAGATGGTATGCGGTTACAGCGAATGGTGACTTCGCAAATATTGGGTCATATACAGAGCAGTTCGATTACCACCGGGGTGCGCAGTAGAATAATTGGACTAGACCCTATAAACTCTGACAATTTGCCCGATGAATGGGAAAAAACTCAACTTGAAGCAAGTACTGACACAGTTGAACTCATTGAGGCACAGACTACTTTAGAAGGAGAGCCATATTATCGCGTTATCCATCCGCTGCAATCTCGACCAGAATGTTTAACGTGCCATGAAGTAACAAGAGAAAATCAAAATTTTTCCATGGGAGCTTTCAGTGTACTTGTTCCGTTACAACCGATCAAAGAGACGTTGTATAGAAAAGAACTATGGTTTTCAGTTAATATGTTGATTTTGTGGTTTTTTGGTTTTTTTGGAATTGAAATTACCACCAGAACTATTCTCAAACGGATTAAATTACGTGATAAAGCCCGTGAGGATTTAACTCGTGCCAACAATGTGTATGACGCTCTTGTTGCTACAACTCATGCTATTATCAATCAGTTACCACAACAGAAATTGTTTGAAAAAGTATGCGAAGTTGCTGTGCAGTATGGCGGGTTCAAATTAGCCTGGGTGGGTATCGTCAATAAAGAGAGTAAGCTGGTAGAGTCGGTAGCGCGCTCAGGAAGTATGGGGCGATATGTGCAGGAAATTACCGTCTCGGTTGATTCTGACAGCGAGTATGGTGGTGGACCAACCAGTATTGCTATTCGTGAAAATCGACCGGTTATAGTTAAAAATTTTATCCAGGAATTATCCGGTACCCCATGGTATGAGCCGGCTATGCGTGCTGGAATTCGATCTTCGGCGGCATTCCCGATTGTATTTCAAAATACTGTAATTGGTGCTTTTAAGCTCTATGCGGATAAAACAGATTATTTCAGTGAGCGTTTGATTGAGTTGCTTAAGCAGATGAGTTTTGATATCTCTTTTGCTTTGGATAATTTAGATAAGCAACAGCAATTTCTAGAGGCACAAAAGCTTAATCAGACACTTATCGATGCCCTGCCATATCCGGCTTTATTGGCCCGTTTTTCAGATCAACGTGTAGTTATTGCCAATCGTAAAGCATTGGAGATGGGGGTTGTTGTTGGAGAAGTAAACAGCTGTTGCGCTTTGCCGGAAAAAAATACTAGTGATGATTTGCAAGTGAAAGAGCGGCAGCGTAAGGATGGACAGTGGGATATGATCTGTTGGTGCCCTGTTGATGATGATAATCAGGGTGACCTGTATCTTCACTTTGCTGTGGATATAACTAAACGCAAGAAACAGGAAAATGAAATTAATGATATTGCCAATCGTGATCATCTTACTGGTTTGAGTAATCGCCGTTATTTTAATGAAAAGTTGGAGCGTAGATTGCGAGCGGATGCAGAGAAAAAAACTGATATATTTTCTTTGTTGCTGATAGATCTCAATGGTTTCAAATTGGTTAATGACACTCACGGTCATCTAGTTGGTGATCAGTTACTGATAAAAATTGGGCAGCGTTTGCAAGGGGTATTACGCGAAGGCGATACCCTCTGTCGTTGGGGTGGAGATGAGTTTGTAATAATGCTGCCAGGTAGTGACCACGATCAGGCTCAATACCTATCAGTGCGCTTACAAAACACCTTTAGCCAGCCCTTTAAATTGGGGCAATTGGATATTGAATCATCGTGTAGTATAGGTGCGGTCACCTATCCACAAGATGGCACCAACGCTGAGCAGTTGCTTAAGGCGGTAGATCAGCAGATGTATGCCGCTAAGAGGGTTTTCTATCAATAAAGAAACTGGTGAACTGGTAATTTAAAGCAAAGAAGGCACAGTGGCTATAACGCCACTGTGCCTTCTATATTGTTCTACATATCAGCCAAAGATATCTATAAACGAATATCTATGTAAGCCTCTTTTTTTAGTTTATTACGCCAAGCCTCCAGTTTTTTATCCAATTTTTCCTTGCGTAATTTTTGACCGATCTCTTTTTCTACGCTGGCCAGATCAGCAACACTGCCGGAACTTTTGTTTTCAACCTTGAGAATGTGCAGCGCACCACCAAGTTCAACAATTTCAGAATGCTCACCAATGGTTAATGTACTGATAGCCTGTTCAAATAACGGTGATAATTCTCCCGGCTCAAATTCACCCATATCGCCACCTTCGATACGAGAATGGCTCGACATCTCTTCCAGTATTGTGTCTATACTTTTATTTTCATCGAGTTTACGCAGAGCAATCTCGGCATTTTTATGAGCAATATCGCTGTTGTTTCCTCCAATAGGAAAGGATATTCTGCTGATACGACTGTGAGATGATTGCTTGTAATCGTCGAGGTGTTGTTGGTAATAATTGCGAATCTCTTGACGGGTGATGTCAACTTTATTTTGAACTTCGTGTCCTATCAATTTATAACGGAGGATCTGGGTGCTGAGTTGTTCACGGTAACGTTCCAGACTTAGTCCCTGGGTGATCAAAGCTTGTTCAAGTTGATCGCGATCTATGTTGTTTTTTTCTTCAACATCGGCGATGGCCTGTTCTATATCTTCGTCGTTTACTTCAATACCAATATCGTGAGCTCGCTGTTCCATCAGTAGTTCACTTATCATGAGCTCGAGCATTTTATGTTGTTGCAGTTCATTGCTGCCGTCAGTCCTGGCTTCAGCCATACGTTGTTGCAGTTGATGGGTCGTTACGATCTCTTCGTTAACAACGGCGGCAATTCTATTCAGGATCTGTGCTATAGCGGGACCCACTACAGTACTAGTAAACAAAGCAATTGTGAACGCGATTAAAACCAGTTTTTTCAACATGGGAATATTTTTCCTGTTATGAGTTTTGGATTATAAATTATGGTAGCTATAAATGCTGCTTAAATCAGACTGTTACACTATCACGGTCAATAAAAGTGCTGCAATTGCTTTTTAATTTCGCATAGCAACTGATAATCATCATGGCGCTCAATTATTATGGCTAATTTGAAGTCTGGTGCTAAACTGTATCGTCGCGGCTCATTTTGTACCAAGTTGAGAATTTTCTCAGGAGCAACGGTTGTGGTTGCATGAAAACCAAGAATTAAACGGCGACCAGCATATTCGACCAAGTCGATACGCAGTTTCTTCAACTGTACCCTGAGTTTCATCAATTCCAGTAACAGTCTGGTCGGTTCCGGCAACTTTCCGTAGCGGTCCTGAAGTTCGTCGATGGTATCGTATAGTTGTTCATCCTGTTCTGCAGCCGCCAATTTTTTGTAAAATACTAGGCGCTGATTAGGGTCAGATATATAGTTGTCTGGAAGGTAGGCGCTGATATTTAGACGGATTTCCGGGTCGATTTTACCCTGTTTTTCTAATCCTTTTAGCTCATCAATGGTTTCGTGTAGTAGCTCAGTATACATCTCAAAGCCGATGGCAGCAATTTGTCCAGCCTGTTTTCCCCCTAAAAGATCACCAGCGCCACGCAACTCGAGATCGTGACTGGCGATGCGAAATCCTGCGCCGAGTTCAGTAAGATCCTGAAGCACTTGCAGTCGTGCCCGAGCATCTTTGGTCAGGGTGGTTTCATTGGGGATAAGTAAATAGGCATAGCCACGATTTTTGCTGCGTCCAACCCGCCCTCGCAGTTGGTAGAGTTGGGACAGACCAAAGCAATCGGCTCGATTGATGATGATGGTGTTGGCATTGGCGATATCCAGACCATTTTCTATTATAGTGCTGGCCACGAGAAGATTGGTTCGACCATCGATAAACCCGAGCATCACCTGCTCCAACTCTTTTTCAGTCATCTGGCCGTGACCTACCGCTATTTTTGCTTCGGGAACAAGTGTTTGGAGAAACTCTGCCATGGTTGCAATGGACTTAACCCGATTATGTACGAAATATACCTGACCACCACGTTGTAATTCGCGCAATATGGCGTTGCGGATAAGTTCATCATCGAAGCGGGTAACATAAGTGCGGATAGCCAAACGATCTACAGGTGGGGTATCGATTATGGATAAATCGCGCATGCCGATCATCCCCATGTTAAGAGTGCGCGGAATTGGGGTAGCGCTTAAAGTTAACATGGCCACCTGAGCGCGCATTTTTTTCAATCGCTCCTTGTGGGAAACGCCAAAGCGTTGTTCTTCGTCGATGATTACCAGACCGAGATTTTTGAAAAATATGTCGCGTTGTAATAGGCGGTGAGTGCCTACTATAATATCTATGCTGCCATTAGCCAGGGAAGCGATAACTTTTTTTTGTTCAGCTGAAGTTCGCAAACGGGAGACCATCTCAACATTGACCGGATAATCACGAAAACGTTCAATCAGTGTGGCAAAATGCTGGCGTGCCAGAATAGTAGTAGGGACGACGATGGCAACCTGTCTGTTGTCTAGTACTGCCTTAAATGCAGCACGGATAGCAACCTCTGTTTTGCCATAACCGACATCACCACAGATGAGTCGATCCATGGGATGTTCAGATTGCATATCCCCAAGTACGTCTTGAATTGCAGCCAGTTGATCTGGAGTCTCTTCGTAAGGGAAAGATGCTTCAAATTCTCGAAACACTTCGTCGGGGGGAGAAAATGGTTCAGATTTTTCCATCTGGCGGCGAGCGTATATTTTTAGCAATTCCTGAGCCATCTCTTCAACTACAGTTTTTGCTTTCTGACAGGTTTTTTCCCAGCCATTGCCACCCATTTTGTCAAGACGTATATTCTGACCATCGGCGGCGGCATATTTCTGTACTTTTTCGATTCGTTCAACGGGGAGGTAGAGTCGATCTCCGCCGGCATATTCCAGTTGAATGAAGTCACCGTTCAACGCTCCGCTGGTTATCTGTTCCAAGCCGAGATATCGACCAATGCCGTGCTCGGTGTGAACCACGTAGTCGTTTTCGCGTAATTGTGCCAGAGATGAGAGCGATGCTTTGGCCCGCAACTGTGTGCGTCGGCGGCTGCGTGGACCAAAAATTTCTTCTTCGGTTAACACCACTAGGTGCTCATCGGGCAACTGGAAGCCGCGGCTTAAGTCGCCGATAAGCAGTGTCAGACCAGCATGCTGATGTTCGTTCCAGCGTTGTTTTTCTTTTACCTGAGGTGTTAACCCATGTGGTTTGAGCAGGTCGTATAGGCGTTCGGCTTGACCTGTTTGACGGCAGACTAGTACCACTTTCCAGTGTTGCTCCAACCAATGCTGGAGTTGATTTACCAGTAATTGTAAGCGACCGGTGTCGGTAGCAGCGGGTCCAATCTCGGTATTACCTGTGACTGTGATCTCTTTATTGGTGCAGCTATTGACATGAAACAGGGTGCGTTGCTGTTGTAGGTGGTAGAGGTGTAGTCTGTTTATATCAAGGCGGCGCATTTTACTTAGAACTGTTTCAAGCTCCTGACTTGCCAAGTATAGAGTGTATGGTTCAACGTATGGTTCATCGCTGATGGAGATATGTTCAATTCCGGAACTGACGAGTTGGGTAAAATGGTCGAGTTCTTGTTCAACCGCCGGTGCATTGCAAAGCACTAACTGATTAGTGTCCAGATAGTCGAACAGGGTCTCCATGTCGGGATAGGTTAATGGTAGTAGAAATGCGCGCCCGGGAGCTAGAAGACCTTCGCGTATCTCCTCCAGTACTGCTTCGCGCTTAGTGCGTGGCAGTTCCAGTTCATCGCAGCGTTGTTTGAGGTTGTGGCTGAAGTGTTCAAGGTAGGTTCCGGTGAGAACCATCTCGCGGGCGGGCAGCAACACCAGTCGTTGCAGTTCCTGATTATCGCTGCGTTGGCTGGTTGGATCAAAGAGTCGCATCCGTTCAATATAGTCACCAAAGAGATCGATTCTTACCGGTTTATCGCTGCTGGGTGGGTAGATGTCGAGGATGTCACCACGTAGTGAAAAGGTGCCACGATCTTCCACCAGCGAAACTGAACGATAGCCGAGGGCAGCAAAGCGTTGTTGCAATATTGAGCGCGGATATTCATCCTCTAAAATTAATTCTGTGGTCAACGTTTGCAATATTGAACGTGGGATTAATCTCTGATGTATGGCTGCCGCGGTGGTAACTACCGCCTGAGCACTACCATTAAGCAAGGCATGTAATGTGCTCAGTCTGGTTGATTCAACTTCAGCGTGGGGGGTCAAAGGTTCATATGGTGCCATTTCCCAGTGGGGAAAGAGATGTATGTTTTTAGGTTTGGCAGCAAAAAACTGCAATTCCCGCACCATACGGCGGGCTTGTTCCAGTTCGGCGACAAGGATTAGCAGTGGCTGCTTGAGCTTGGGTAGCAGCCCAGCCAGAAAGCGGGCGCTGCTGGAGCCGGATAAACCGAGAAGTTCAGCTGCTGAGGTGGTGCTGGTTATCTCGGTTACAAATGAATTGAGGGTGGTGTGGTCTAATTGTTCCTCAGTCACTTGATATTTCTCCAAAAAATAAAAGGACGTGCCGAAACACGTCCTGATTTATATGCTTGAGTGTTATGGCGCAAACGAAAGTTTTTCAATCGCGGGGAACTTCCAGCATGCGCTGTAATGAACTGAAAGCTGACCGACGGATCTCTTCGGGCACCTTTATCTGCGGTTCCATGGTTTGCAGGCAAGTGAGTAGATCTTCAAGGCTGGTTAATTTCATATCTCTACAGATAAATTCATAATCGGGAAAAAAGAATTCCTTGTCTGGGTTGTCTTTTTTCAACTGGCATAGAATACCACGTTCAGTAGCGATGATAAATTGGCGCTGGCTGCTGTTGCGGACAAATTCCAACATGCCGCCGGTAGATAAAATCTGGTTGGTATGCTCAAGTATCGCTGGTGGGCATTCAGGGTGGGCAAGGCAGACAGCTTGTGGATGTTCCTGTTTACAGGTTAGTACTTGTTGAACCATCAGTTGGTCATGTACTGGACAGTATCCTGGCCATAGATAACATTTTTTGTCTACCTGCGAGTCTATATAGCTGCCAAGGTTGCGGTCAGGAACGAGGATAACCTCATTGTCTGGCAGTGATTTTACCACCTTAACTGCATTGGCACTAGTACAGCAGATATCGCTATGTGCTTTGGTTGCTGCGCTGGTATTTACGTATGCAACCACGGGAACGCCAGGATGTGCGGCGCGCATTTCTTCTAATGTTTCGGGAGTAACCATATCTGCCATAGGACAACCGGCAGCGCGGTTGGGTAATAGTACGGTTTTATCTGGAGCTAAAATTGCGGCACTCTCGGCCATGAAGTGGACACCGCAAAACACAATTATTTGTTTGTCGGTTTCGGCGGCAGCTATAGAAAGTGCTAGTGAGTCGCCAGTTATATCAGCAAGATCTTGAATTTCATCACGCTGGTAATTGTGTGCTAAAATCAGAGCATTTTTTTGTTTGGCTAGCTCTTTTATTTGCTGCTGCATTTTAGGGGAATCCATTATATGTAAAACTCCTTTTATATTGAACTGTCATGGTTATAGTCTGGGATTGAAATCTGTTGATAAACCAAAACCATATATATGACAAGCTCAATTGTAAACAACGTGCGCATAGTAAAGGAAAGCTATAGACAATGTCAAACCGATGTAGATCTATATTGCATGATCTTGCTAAACCAAGGTGCAAGTATTATTGTCCTTGAGGATAAACAAGCTATAATTTCTTGTTTTTTAGTAGCCAATCTGTATACTCAAAATTGTTTTTTGTAAAATTCATGTATACTGGTAGTGTAAATAATTTAGATTGAATATAACATTTCAAGGAGTTCAGATGATGAAAACAATTAAACTGCTAGCACTTTTTGTACTGATTGCCCTGTTAGCGACAGGATGCGCCTCTAGCTTGTTAAATGGGGAGGAAGACGATACTTGCGAAACCACCAAAATTAGTGATAGTGCAGCACCCGCCTCTGCTACAGTACCCAGTTATAATGATGAAGCTGTAACTGATGCGTTTGTCACAGAAGCAGCGGTAGAGGCACCGGTATTAAAAAATATAAACTTTGATTTTGATCAACATGTTCTTACTGAGGCAGCTCGTATTATTCTGGACGAGAATGCCCGTTATCTTCAGGTACATAGCGATGCAAATGTTGTTATAGCCGGCTACTGTGATGAGCGTGGTTCTGACGAATATAACTTAGCCCTAGGTGAGCGTCGTGCCGTGGCTGCTCAAAATTACCTAATCTCCATGGGAATATCGCCACAGCGAATTAGTATTATCTCCTATGGTGAAGAGAATCCTATAGATCCGGCTAGCAATGAAGATGCATGGGCGCTGAATCGTCGTGATGAGTTTACCCCTCAGTTTTAGAGGTTAATACCAAGGTTTAGTTTTAGCGGGGCTGTGCATTTTAAGTAGTGCGCGGCCCCGTTTAGTTTAGGGAGGTCCATAATGTCTCGAGCACTATTTTTTATTGCCAATATCGGCATGGTGATTATGCTAGGCGGCTGTTTGTTGCCACAACAGCAGCTTCAATTTCAATCTGAGATTCGTTCATTGGATCAAAGGTTGCGCAACATAGAACAGCATCCGGCACAAAAGACGGCACAGTCTGACGATATTCAACGGTTGAATAATATCGGTCGTCAACAGGCAAATTTGAAAGCAGAATTAGATAGTATACGTGTTGATTTGCAGAGTTTGACCGGACAGATAGAAGATCAACAACATAGTGTGAATCAGTTACGTGACCAGTTGACTTTGGCCCAGAACGATCTTAGTTTAAAGGTTGCTCAACTAGATACGAAGGTTGCTAGTGCAACACAGGTTCCTTTAGCTGCTAAACCGGTTACTGATACCGCAGTGAATGTTATACCGACCAGGAATGGAACCGCTGTTGTCAGCACAGTACCTACTCGTGAAACTCCACCCACAACTGTTGCTGCTGTGCCACCGGTATTAACGCCTTCGACTAAGATCTCTGACAGCTCTACAGCTTTATATCAGCAGGCATTGCAATTGGTGCAGCATCAGGGAGCTTTCAGTCAATCACGTACGTTGTTTAAGCAGTTTGTTGATCAGTACCCAGAACATAAGTTGGCAGTAAATGCTATGTATTGGATCGGGGAAACTTACTATGGTGACAAGCAGTATGAGAGCGCAATTTTACAGTTTCAGGATGTTATTCAAAAATATTCTCAACATCCAAAAGTTCCGGCAGCGTTAATGAAACAGGGACTGGCATTTTATGCCCTAGGTGATGTGCGTAATGCTCAGGTTATTTTAACCAAGGTGATAGAAAAATATCCAAATACTCCTGAGGCTGAAAAGGCACAGCAGCGCTTGGATAGCTGGCGGGCACAAAAATGATAACTGCACCAATTATGATTTTGGGGGTGTAGATTTATGCACGATCAATTAGTGCGTTTAATGACCAACGATGGTGCTATTCGAGCCAGCGCAGCCAACACAACCAATTTGGTTGGACAGATATGTAAGTTGCAACATACAGATCCTACTGCTAGCGTTACCCTGGGGCGAGTGACAACTGCCGTTTGTCTAATGGGCGGTCTCCTCAAGGGATCACAACGGATGGCGCTAAGTGTTGAGGGCAACGGCCCGTTGCAAAAGATTCAAGCTGAAACCGATGCTTACGGGTCGGTGCGGGCAACTATTAAGGAACCGCAGTGTGGTTTGCCCCCCAAGGATGGCAATTATGATGTTGCCAACGCTATTGGTAAGGCTGGTTTTCTGCATGTTACAAAGGATCTTGGTTTAAAGGAGCCATATCGGGCGACGGTGCAACTTACCTCTAGCGAAGTAGCTGAGGATATTGCCAATTATTATGCTGTTTCTGAGCAGATACCGACAATGATAGCGTTGGGAGTTACCCTGAAAAGTAATGCAGATGTTGCTGCCAGTGGCGGTTTCCTTGTGCAGGCTATGCCTGGTTGCAGTGAGGAAACACTCAAAAATATCGAAACCAGGCTTGGAGCAATGCCAGCGGTGTCGACTCAGCTGCGTGCAGGTCAAACACCAATGATAATTCTTGAGCAGTTACTGGGAGAGATAGCGTTTACATTGCAGACTGATTATGAACTTAATTTCCGTTGCAACTGTAGTCGTCCATATGTTTTACAGATGTTGCGTGGTTTGACACAAGGGGAACTGGATGGGCTTGCTAAAGGGGATGAAGATACTGTTGTGACCTGTGAATATTGCCGAAAGCAATATCAGATAACAGCCGAAGAAATTGATGTAATTCTACAGGAGGGTCAAGAAATAAAGAAAGTTTGAAAAAATTTGTTATAATTCAAGCCTTAAATGATTTTTATAGTAGAAAGGTTTGTTGGGTGAGATGACGGGGGTGGTATGGCAAAAAGAAAAAAATTTGGTGAGGTTCTGATTGAGGAAGGTGTGATCGATGAGGCAACTCTAGAGTTGGCTCTTAAAACACAAGGAAATAGCGGTAAGCGCCTTGGTCAGGTGCTTGAAGAATTGCAGGTTATTTCTGAGCGTGATGTTGCCGTGGTTTTAGCCCGCCAGTTTGGTCTTAAAACAGTAAAAAATATTTCGCAGCACAATTTTCCCCAGTCGGTACTTTCTCTTATAGATAGTGAAAAGGCACTACAAAAACTAATTTTTCCCCTGCGTATTGAAGACAAGACCATGTATCTTGCCATGGTAAATCCTCTCGATATGGAAACCTTGAATACCTTATCTTTCGGTACTGGTTTACGTATTGTTCCTTATTTGACCACACCACAAGAGATACACTCGGCAATCAATACCCACTATTTGAAAGCCATTGATTCTCCCGCTCCGGGTGATTGGTGGCGAGTTATGGTTTTTGATAATCAGGAACTTGCTCTAACTGCGGCTTTTTCAGCTTTGAATAAGGAGGGATATGAGGTGATAAAGGCCTCACAAGGTGAAGGAGCGTTAACATTGGTACATCAGAAACACCCTCATTTGATTATCGCGGAAATTTCTATGCCGGGAATGAATGGTGTAGATTTATTTAACACATTGCGCAAGAGCCCTGCAACTAAACAAATACCAGTTATAGCTTATTCCAATAAGGCAACGGCACATGATGAGGCGAAACTTCTGGATCTTGGTTTTATAGATTTTATTGCTAAACCGGTTAACGGCGTGCGTTTAGTAGCCAGAACTAAACGGGCTTTGCGCCTGGTTTATGGTGACCTGTCAGAGCCGCCCAAGTTAGATTCCTAGGGGATATTTCACTTGTATGATTTAGGTGTCTGCCGGTATCAAGAGTCCTTCAGTTATAGCGAAGGTTGTAAGCTCGTTTTTCTCTTCCAGGTTGATCTCGTCGGTGAACTGAGCTAGTACTTGAGTCGGGGTTCTGGTGGAGTTACATTGTAGCAGTAATGTGGAAAAAATCTTGTCTATAGATTCACAAAAAACCTTATCTGCGCGGCGGATAAATAATCCGATTGAGCGGCGTGGCTGTATGGTTTCTCCTAATTCGACCAGATCTATTTCGTCAATCATGCTGAGCTCATCAACTGGGTAAGCGAATTCCTGGATCAGAACAGACGGTGCCAATTGCCAATGTTGTTGGAGCGGATCTACGGTGCTGATTTGTGTAACCATCTCTATGTTTGCTGGAGGTGTTTCGGCACCGATAAGGGTATTGGACCAGCAATAATGCCAGTGGATAATATCCAGCGCAATTGCGACAAGGTTCAATGCGCGGTGTTTTTCAAATAGCTGTGCAACAAATTGTCGTTGTAGATTGTACACCTCAGTGATTGACCACTCCCGTTGCCACCAATTGTTGTCTGTAGCGGCGCTGTATTTTTTATCCATCCAGTCGGTAAAAAATTCAATGAATTCAATTGCGCTTATATTGCACGCTCTGCACAGAGGAAGAAAATAGGCAACAGCTCGACCAGTGTTATAAAATATTGCACTGGCGTTTGCCAGCATTTGACAGCGTAACAACTGGTTAGTTGTCATATTGTCAGTGCTGGTTATGGTGTATGGCGGTTGTTGCAGTGCCTGCAAGCCAAAAAGTTCTCTGTCCGCGGCTAATTTTGTTCCTGGTAGTAGTGCCAAAGGAAACATCTCTACCTGATTGGGACCAAACTGTAGGGCAAAATCAATGCTTTGACGAAATCCTTCTAAATTATCACCGGGAAGACCGTAGATAAGATCGATTCCAAAAGTAACCCCTGCTGAACTGAGCATCTGTACCTTGGTGCTAAACTGCTCAATTTTCAGGACTCTGTTTATATGGCGCAACACTTGTGGCTGCGCCGACTGTAATCCTACCTGAACTGAGCAGTTGATTTGCTGCAGCAAATCAACTGTTTCCTCGTCAAGGTACTCGGCCTTCGCTTCAAAATGAAAATGGATATGTGGTGCATATTGAATTATTTGGCGTAGGAGTTTTTTGCCACGTTCTGCTGGAAAGTTGAAGGTCGAATCAAGCACCCATATTTGAGACACTTGGCAGCGGGCAAAGAGTTTCAGCTCTTGTTCTATACGTGCTGCAGGAATAGCGCGTACACCGTTGGTTCCGCGGGCATCGTAACAAAAAGAACAATTGAAGGGGCAACCGCGCGATATTTCCCATAAAACTCCCTGTTGTGGTTGTAGAATGCCTCTGAGCCATGGAGATATCTGCTGCTCCATATCGACAATTTCGGCTGTTAATTTATTTGACAAAGAGGTGTTTTGAGTATGGTCGGCTATCGACCCAAGCAGTGTGTTTATCGTCCCTTCTCCTTCCCCTGCGACTACAAGATCAAACAAGTTTAGAGAGCAAAGCTGTTGATTGCAGGCAGTGGCTTCTGGTCCACCAACTATCAGTATGGTCTGCGGGTATAGCTGGCGCAGATTTTGAGCTAAGGTAAGAACACGTAGCTTATTCCAAACATACATGCTAAAGCCGACGCAGTTGGGTGCTGGATCAGGCTCGCCAGAAAAAGTGGCAACAATTTTATTCAGTAGTTCGGAGTCACTTTCATTCAAGTATCCATCAATAAGGGTTACTCGTTGTTGATAAGTTTCGGAGATGGCGGCTGTAATTGTAGCGGTAGCCAAAGAGATAGCCTGATCCGATGGGCAGACGTGAATGGTGACAAAGGTGATGGTGGCAGGGAGCATTAGTTATCGTTTCAAGTTTACTTTGATTTTGGGTTTGCCGTTTTCACTGGTAACCTGAAACTGGCACTGAACATTGCCATATTTGGCATGGATATTTTCGCGTTGCTGTTGAATGAATTTTTCCAATTGTTTTCGCGAGGGCATCTGAGCGTGGCACTGCTTACTGATGTTACTGTAGTCTTGATAAATTCGTTCTATCTCAGTGGTGGCACCATCGTTTTTGGTTGTGTTACCACGGGTTTTTTTGTGACGCTGGAAGCGCCCTTCATCCATCTGGCGTTGCAATCTTTCCCACATCCCCTGATAAACATGAAAGCGGGAGGCAATTCAGTTTGTATGATTTTGCGCTGGTTCATCTGGCGTAATTCCCGCGCCAGAGTCTCCTGTTCATTGATTGGAGCCCGTTTTTCGGCACCGGAAAAGTATTGTTCGTAGCGGATGCGCAGCGAGTTAATCCGTGCTTCAAGTTCAGCGATTTGTGCTGCTATGTTTGCGCGATCATCACGATTATCCATGAAGATATCGTTCCTAGGCTGATAAAGGGAAAGTTGTTTAACTTACCAATCCATCTAATCGACATCTATTTACTCATATTTTAGATAAATTGGCTAGATAATCACTTAAAATTATTTATTAATCTGTTTTTGATAAATTCTTGAGGGCGATTTTTTAAACAATTGAGTTTTGTGTGGGGGTTGTGGTGGGGAGGGAACTACCTTGACGAATCGGGTTTTTTCAGCTAAAAACTGTACTTTAATGTATTCTAAGAGGAGCTGTCATGTCTATACAAGAGCTTGCTACTGTCATACTTGCTGCTGGCAAGGGAACCCGGATGAAATCAGACTGCCCCAAGGTTCTTCACCCCTTGGTGGGTAAGCCGCTGGCTGCTTATCCCGTGCGCTTGGCTCAGGAACTTGGCTGCTCTCCAACGGTGATGGTAGTTGGTCATCAGGTCGAGCGGGTTCAGCAACAATTCGCTGATGAAGATATTGTATTTGTTCATCAGGAGCAACAGCTGGGAACCGGTCACGCATTTCAAATATCTCACCAGGTATTGAAGGATTTTAGTGGAACAGTTTTGCTGTTGTGCGGCGATGTGCCGTTGCTGCGTTGTCAGACCATTGATGAAATGCTACAAGCACATGCTAGTGCGGGTGCCGCTGTCAGTGTTTTAACTGCCAATATGGAAGATCCTCGCGGTTATGGACGTATTGTACGCAGTGGAGCTGAAATCGAGCATATTGTTGAAGAGAAAGATGCCAGTGCCGAAGAGAAGAAGATTACTGAAATCAATACAGGTATCTACGCCTTAGAGGTGCCGCTGGCCTTTGAATTACTGGGGCAGTTGAGCAATGATAATGCTCAGGGAGAATATTATTTGACCGATATTATCGCTCTGGCACGCACACAGGGGTACAAGGTTGTGGCATCGACACTGGACGATGTCAGCGAAGCTATGGGAATTAATGATCGTGTTCAGCTGGCTCAGGCTGCAGCCATTATGCGGGAACGGATCAATTATGCTCACATGGTAGCAGGTGTTACACTTATAGATCCGGCTACCACCTATATAGACGACTCGGTAAAAATTGGAGTAGACACCGTTATCTATCCTGGAGCTCATCTGCGTGGTAACACGACTATTGGCAGCAACTGTGTTGTGGAAACCGGCGTGGTGATCGACAGCTGTAGCATCGGCAATGACAGTTATATAAAAGCAGGCAGCGCCTTAGAGGAAGCAGATCTTGGTGAGCACTCAACTATCGGGCCCATGGCGCATCTGCGTCCGGGGACCGTACTGTGTGGTAACAATAAAATTGGCAATTTTGTTGAAACCAAAAAAGCGGTAATAGGTGAGCGTTCACAGGCCAGCCATCTGACCTATATTGGTGATGCCGAGCTGGGGCGCGATGTTAATCTTGGTTGTGGAACTATAACCTGTAATTACGATGGGGTGAACAAGCACAAAACCGTAATTGAGGATGGAGTGTTTGTCGGTAGTGATACTCAATTTATCGCTCCGGTAACCATAGGGCGCAACAGCTTAATTGGTGCCGGATCAACTATCACGAAAGATGTCCCCGCCGATGCCTTGGCATTATCTCGCTCTGAGCAAAAGGTTATAGCTGGTTGGTGTAAGAGGAAAAAGTGAGCTAGGTATTTTCGGTATGAATGGGTTCTTATAGTTTTTTAGGAAAAGATAATCATATATGTGTGGAATTGTTGGATATATTGGAGAGCAATCAGCAGTAGCGGTGGTGCTTGAAGGGCTGCGTCGCTTGGAGTATCGCGGTTATGACTCAGCAGGGATTTCTGTTCTCGAAGGAGATCAGCTCAACACCCAGCGTGCCGAGGGTAAATTGGTTAATCTGGAGCTGATGCTTAAACAACAACCACTAAAGGGAACCTTAGGCATTGGTCATACCCGTTGGGCGACGCATGGCAAACCCTCCACGGCAAATGCTCACCCACACCGAGCAGGCAGCTTTGCCGTAGTTCATAATGGAATTATAGAGAACTACATTCAGCTCAAGCAACAGCTGGAAGACGCAGGGCATAGCTTCAGTTCCCAGACCGATAGTGAAATTATTGTCCATCTAATAGAACGCTATTACCACGACGGCAGTAATTTTGCGCAAGCGGTGCGACTGGCTTTACACGACCTGCGCGGCGCTTTTGCCATAGCCGTGGTGTGTGATCAGTGTCCGGATATGCTAATAGCAGCCAAAGCTGGCTCTCCCCTAGTTATAGGACAGGGGCAGGGTGAATATTTTGTCGCCTCCGATATCCCGGCAATGCTAAGTCATACCCGCGATATGATATTCCTCAACGACAACGAGATGGTAGTATTCAGTCGTGCTGAGATGGAGATAACCACTCTGGCTGGAGAGAGCGTTGAGAAAAAAGTTAAGACCATAACCTGGAGTCCGACCATGGCGGAAAAAGGTGGCTATCGTCACTTTATGCTCAAAGAGATATATGAGCAGCCTCGCGCCATTGCTGACACTATCGCTGGTCGGATTAATGAAAACAAGGATCAGGTTATATTGGACGGGTTGAACATAAGCGATGTCGAATTGGGCAATTTTGAACGAATCTACATCGTTGCCTGTGGTACTTCGTGGCATGCTGCGTTGGTAGGTAAGTTCCTGATTGAAAAACACGCCCGTCTCCCCGTTGAAGTTGACATTGCCAGTGAGTTTCGTTATCGCCAGCCGTTGGTCAGCAACAAAACCCTTACCATGGTTATCAGCCAGAGTGGTGAAACGGCCGACACCTTAGCGGCGGTACATGAAGTGCACGAACGTGGTGGTCAGGTGGTAGCCATCTGCAATGTGGTCGAGTCATCAATCGCCCGCGCCAGCGAGGGGGTAATCTATACCCATGCTGGGCCAGAGATCGGTGTAGCTTCAACCAAGGCATTTACAACCCAGCTTGTAGCCCTGTTCCTGTTTGCCGTTTACTTGGGTCGCGTACGCCAACAGATAACATTGGAAGAGCGCCAACGCTTGCTAGGTGAATTGTTGACTCTACCGCGTAAACTGGAACAGACGCTGGAGTTGGACAGTGCTATCGAAAAAACAGCGCGACAATTTATCCATGTACACGATTTTCTTTACCTCGGCCGTGGCAATCAATATCCAATTGCCCTTGAGGGTGCCCTTAAACTGAAAGAGATCTCCTATATTCATGCCGAAGGTTACCCGGCAGGGGAGATGAA
>NBLX01000122.1 GCA_002084705.1 Desulfobacteraceae bacterium 4572_35.1 | reverse complement strand
TAGCCAAACAGGTTGGCGGCTTAAGCGATACCATCGGCGGCGACGTGGAAGACATCTCTTATTCAGTGATACCCCACGTACTGGAACAAGAACTTGGCTGGCAAATAGAGCGCCTGGAACGGGTGTGGCGTGCATGGGGGGAACAAGCGGAAGAAATTGATGTGTTTGGACAAGCCGTTGACCCCGCCCGCCCGGATGAAACAATCTGGATTGTGGGAGAAGCAAAGATCAATCTGACCTTCAAGGAAGCGGAGAAGTTCATTAAACAGTTGACCCGCGCCCGCTTGCATCTAAAAGGCGAAATATTTCCCGTCTGTTTCTGCTATCGAGCGCGACCGGAAGTGCGTCAATTATTGAAAGATGCAGATATTCGGCTGGTCTTTTCTTATGGGAAGATGGTGTAACAGGCAACATCTGATTCAGGAGGCGTATCCCATTGCTTTAAAAGGAGCCGCATTAGAAGCCTTTGAAGGTAGTTACTCTGCTGAAGAAATCGGTCAAAAAATTGATAAAATGACGATTATACAAGATGCGCTGCAACAAATTGTCACCTTTGACCCAAACCAAAATTAATAATGAAACATCCGCGGTGTAAACTGGATACCGGCAAGGCAGAGGCGTTGTGTGGGTTCGGTCTTTAAAAGGGCAAGGGCAGCGCTCAGGAAGCAATCAAACTACGCGACGCCAAGCTAGACGCCCTGGCCGATTGGCTGGCGGACTTCAAAGCCATTGCCCAGATTGCGCTGGATGAAAACCCGTAGCGGCTGGAAAAACCCGGCGGCGAGTTAGCGAATTGCGCGTCCGTCGCTGTGAGGGGTGGTTGGACAACATCACTAATTACAGCGCTGATAGGTATAAGAAACGACACGTGGAAGAATCAACCCAATTAGACCCACTATCAACAAAACCACCTCGTAAAGAAAGCGGTTTTGCCGGTGATGTGGTTAAACTGGCATCTGGCACACTGTTTGCCCAAGCGCTTGGTTTTGTGGTGATGCCTATTCTCTCGCGGTTGTATGCCCCGGAAGCATTTGGTCTGGTCGCGCTCTTTACTTCAATCACCACAATCCTGGTTGTGATTGCCAACCTCCGGTATGAACTGTCCATTATGCTCCCTGAAAGTGATGATGAATCAGCTAATTTGTTAGCGCTCAGCTTATCATTTACCGTATTAACCACTTTGACCACCATAGTCTTGATAGCATTAGGCAAGAATCTAATCCCAACTTGGTTGAATGAGCCTGCCATTGGCTCTTATTTGTGGCTTGTACCCGTCTCAGTATTGTTTGGAGGCGCTTTTACCGCCTTAAATTACTGGAATACTCGAACTAAACAGTTTGGGAGGCTGTCAATTGCCCGAATTATTCGATCTGTGGGAACTTCAAGCGCCCAACTAGGAGCCGGTTTGTCTGGCTATGCCACCGGCGGGGCGATGATTGGCGCGAATGTACTAGGCCAAATGGTTTCAGCAGCGGTACTGGGCGGCCAAATCTGGCGAGATGATCACAGGTTGTTTCGACAAAGCATTTCCTGGAAAGGTATGATGGCAGGCTTAAAACGTTATCGTCGCTTTCCCCTTTTTACTGTGTGGAGCGGCTTACTCAATTCGATATCCTGGCAACTGCCCGTTTTCTTACTTTCTTTCTATTTTTCGCCCAATATTGTGGGGTACTACGCTTTGGGCAATCGGGTGTTACGAATCCCTATGAACTTGTTGGGGGGAGCAATCGGACAGGTTTTTTTTCAGCGGGCTTCAGAAGCCAAAAATGAAGGTGATCTGGCTATTGTAGTAGAAAACACCTTTGCTCGTCTGGTGCGCTTAGGATTATTTCCTTCACTGATGCTCACGTTTATTGGGCGTGATGCCTTTGTTATTTTTTTTGGTAACCAATGGAGTGAAGCGGGAATCTATGTACAGATATTAGGTATATGGACTTTTTTTTGGTTTATTTCCTCTCCCATCAGTGTTCTCTTTAGTGTGCTTGAACGGCAGGATTTGGGATTATACATCAATATTTTGGTTTTTATTTCCCGTTTACTGGTGTTAGGCATTGGCGGCTATTTACAAAATGCCCGCCTCACTATTATGCTTTTTGGTGCATCTGGGATACTGGTTTATGGTTATCTAAGTGTATTATTGATTAATCATTCCGGCGTTTCCTGGAAAAAAATCTGGCAGATTTTATTAACCAACAGCATAATATTTATTCCTGCCGGATTATTGATGCTTGTTGCTATAGCGATGAGTGCCCCAAGTTGGTTAATGTTGCTTCTAGCAGTCATAATTAGCGGCATCTACTTTTTATACGTTGTCAAAACCGACCCTCAACTACATATTATCGTTAATAAAGTACCTGTGTTTAATAAAGTACTTCAAAAAATCATTGGCAAGATAAGATATGAAAAAAGTAATTAATTTTCTTTTTACATCACTTTTACCATCTGACTTTAAACGACAAGCAAAAATTATTAGTTGTCGGAATGTATTGATCTACTTTTTCTTTCAACGCATTATTGGAATAAATCGTAATGCACCTTGGCCGGTACATTGGTCATCTAAAGTAATTTCTCCTGAAAAAATTATAAAGAAATCTTATAGACCTTTTCCTGGTTATATGATTGGGCAATATATTCAGGCAGTCAATGGTATTCATATTGGTTATGGTGTTCGTATTGGCCCTGGGGCGAAATTAATTTCCGCCAATCATAATATCTATGATTACGCACTCCATGATGATGCCCCCCCCATAATTATAGGAGACAATTGTTGGATTGGTGCGAATGTGATTATCTTACCAGGCGTAAAGCTAGGGACTCACGTTGTTGTGGCGGCTGGCGCAGTAGTAACCAGAAGTTTTGAAGAGGATGATATTGTTTTAGCGGGAGTTCCAGCAAAAGTAATTAAAAAATTAGAACTTTACCAAGGTGAATTAGGCTATGATAATGAAGGAATCTAGACACCGAATATTTAAGGGGGCAATTGATTGTGTCTAATGATAGTTTGCAAGCTGAACTGGTTGATTTGCTTTTGGAAAATGCTAAACATACAACTTATCAAATGCTTCCCCCCTGCGTTAAAGATCAAGACAATCGTTTTGGTCGATTGATTGGTACGCAACGGCAAGATGAAAAACGATATGATTGGTTGAAATCGAATATGCCATCGCTGACAGGCAGGGTCATTGATATTGGGGCCAACTTGGGATATTTTTCTTTTCGAACACTTCAGGACTATCAAGTGAATATTGTTGCCTACGAGCCTTATAAGCCTCATGCTAAAGCAATTTCAATTATCAGAAAATTGTGTGATTTTGAGGCAAAACAAATGAAGGTTGTTGATCAAGGTATTGGATTAAGAGAGATAGAAGCTTTGCCGCAAGCAGATTTGCTTATTTTATTGAATGTTATTCAACATGCAGGCGAGGATTATGATCAGGATTTGGTTGATAATATTCAAAACTGGCGATCTTATGCAGTTAATTATCTAACAAAACTTAGAAGTAAGGCAGATAAACTTTTTTTTCAAATGGGTTACACTTGGTTAGGATATGCTGGAAAATTGTGCAAAGATGAAAATATTATAGACTTTACGGCATCATTATTGGTGGATGCCGGTTGGCAAATTAAATCTTGTGGTATTATTAAAGATTTCTCAGAACCTTTTACCTATCAAAACTATGACATTGCTTTGACAACGCACAATAAAGTATTTCTTCCGAAACAAAACCGCAACTTCTTTTTTAAAGTAAAACGTAAAGTGCTTAGATACCCTAAAAATCAGGCAATGTCTTATCGTTTTGCTCAAAGACCATTATGGTTTTGTGAGAAATAACTATGCAAGTTGTTATCTTTGCAGATCAAAACCCCAGGGCGTCTATAGCAGCGCTTCGTTCGCTATGTTATCATAAGATAGGCGTTTACGTTGCTATAAAGAGCAATAGCAAATTGCGCTTCTCTTTTCTTAACTACACCAATTTTATTGATATAAATAAGAGATTATTGCGATATGAGGAGTGTGATGAGAAGAGCCTTGTTAATACTTTATATACATTTCGAGAACAAATAGGTCAATATATTTTATTCCCTTCAGGCGAGAAGATTCTACGGTGGGTGATAGCACATAAAAATGAACTTGCTCAAGCAGGAATTATTCTTCCTACTGTAAATCTTGAATCGTATGAAATAATTTCTAATAAGCAATCTTTTATAAACATATCTCAAGCGCATGGTTTAGATGTTCCATCAGAATTCACCGAACTTCCAACCACTTTCAAGGAAAAATTTGTAATAAAAGCAAAAACAGGCATATGGGATACTGAAAGTGTTTTAACCAGGCCGGTGTTAGTGCAAACGCCTAAGGCACTAAACAAACTCCGAGAAAAAAACTTAAACCTTGATGCACATTTTATTCAGGAATATATAAATGGTCCCAGCTTTTATTATTGTGCTTTATACGATCGAGGCGAGAAAAAAATAAGCTTTACGCAACAAACAATTGTTCAACAGCCTAGTGGTATGTCTGTAGTAAAAGCAGTTCCAGCTACGTTACCTGAAACTGTCGTTCGAAAGATTGATTTGATGATGGAATCTCTGAACTGGTATGGTTTAATGATGATAGAAGTAAAAGAGTTTAATGATAAGTATTATGCTATTGAATGTAACCCTCGGTTATGGGGGCCAATACAACTTGTTATTGATAATGGAGCCGATTTCCCATACGCACTGTGGCAATTAGCTACTAAACAACCAATCACCGGCGTTTCAATGGTGGAACAACCTTATGGGTATATATGGACATTGGGATATCTTCATGGCTTGCTATTAAAGTGGCAATCAAAAACAGCCTTTCAAATTTATTCTAAGACACTTAAAAGAAGGGTTGTTTTTAGGGATGTATGGTTCCGCCGTGATGCATACACGTATTTTTTCGTCGAACTTTTTACAATTCTCAAAACATTTGTCAAGGTTTTGGTCAGAAATTAATTTTAAGATATGTTGAATGTCCAAGCCCTAGCCTACACCCTAACCCAACTGGCACAGCGTACCGGGTGGCAGGACGATGTTGCCAGTCCTCCCATCTTCTACGGTCAACCGGATGATTTTACCGACATTACTCCTGCTATCATCATTATCCCTACCCCTGATGAGGCGTGGGGCAAGGTGTTAACCCTGCCCCCTCACAGTCTTACTTGGCTACCCGCCGAACAGGTGATGCCGACTGGACAGTCCTTGCCGGTAGAATCGACCATCCCTGTTCTATTTTGGGGAGCAGGATATGAAGATGGTTCTAAACCCTTTGCCGAGCAACGCGCAGACGGTTCCATCATCTTCT
>NBLX01000002.1 GCA_002084705.1 Desulfobacteraceae bacterium 4572_35.1 | reverse complement strand
GCACTTTCCAGGTTCTCCAGCTGACAACCGCTGTTGCTTAACACTTGAAACAAACTTGCTCCATCACTGTCACGGAACTCTTTCATCTTATCTATAGACAGTTTTCCGGTTATGGCTTTACTGCCAATGGTTGCCATTCCGAACCTGCTGGATTCCTCTGCGGCAAAGTTAACTATTTCGACGGAGCGTAATGTTTTAATTCCACTGTCATCAAGAGCTCTGATCACCTCTAATGCGGCCAGGACGCCAACTACTCCATCATAATGTCCACCTTGAGGCACGCTATCTAAATGTGATCCAATCATAACCGCCGGTAAGGAGGGATTACTCCCATTGCGAAGACCCCGGATATTGCCAGCAGGATCTATGCTCACTTGTAAATTAGCTTGCCGCATTTTATCGATAAGATAGTTTCTGGCTTCATGGTCTGCTTTACTAAAGGCTATGCGTGACACTCCACCATTTGCTAATATCCCAAATTGGGAGATGGCACAAAAATCCTGTTTAAATCGGTATAAATTTGCCATGTTTTTATCCTACGTTTGCTAATTCCAATCGAGTGTCCCAGCGCTGATGTAATATTTGCAACAGCAACTTATATTTTTTATCTTTGATGAAATTGGGCTGTTCAACTAATTCAAAAGCATCTTGACGTGCCATTTCCAACAGATATCCATCCGAGATCAGGTTTGCCACCTTAAAATTGACCATTCCCGCTTGTTTGGTTCCAAGGAATTCACCGGGGCCACGCTGAGCCAAATCTGCTTCCGCAATTTTAAAACCGTCGCTGTTGTTTTCCATCACCTGAAGACGCTGCATCCCCTCCTGACCACACTGATCTGAATGGACAAGGATACAGTAGCTTTTAGCGCTGCCACGCCCTACCCGCCCTCTCAGTTGGTGCAACTGAGCCAAGCCGAAGCGTTCAGCATGTTCAACAATCATCAAGGAAGCGTTAGGTACATCTATGCCCACTTCAATTACCGTAGTCGCAACAAGCAGGTCTATTTGATGCTGTTTAAATTGTTGCATAACAGCTTCTTTTTCATGAGGGCGCAAACGACCATGCAGCAGTCCTAGTCGATAGTTGTTTCCTAAATCACGCTGTAACGTATCCAGAGAGTCTGTTGCTGCTTTTAAATCTGAGCGCTCACTTTCTTCGACTAGAGGGTAGACAAAATATCCTTGATAACCCTTATCGAGTTCACGCTTAACAAAATCCAGGACAGCCGAACGTTTGCCAGTACTGACCACTCTGGTTTTAATGGGGGTACGTCCCGGAGGCAATTGATCTATTACCGAAAGAGATAGATCGCCATACACAGTCATTGATAGGGTTCGCGGAATGGGGGTAGCCGTCATAACCAAAATGTCGGCGTTCTCCCCTTTTTTACGGAGATCATTGCGTTGTTGAACTCCGAAGCGGTGTTGCTCGTCAATAATTCCTAAACCTAGGCAATGAAAAACAACATCTGGCTGCAACAATGCGTGAGTGCCCACAAGAACATCTAAGGTCCCTTCGCTTAATTGGCGCAATATATGTTGCCGTTCAGCGGAAGTAGTTGCTCCGGTCAATAGGGCAGCGCTTAAACCCAACTGCGACAACCAGTGATTAAACTGCTGGAAATGTTGCTCCGCCAAAATAGCGGTTGGTGCCACTACAGCGGCTTGGGTTTTATTTTCTACAGCAATAAGACAGGCAAGCAGGGCAACGATTGTCTTTCCACTGCCTACATCGCCCTGAACTAGGCGATTCATCTGTTGTTCAGACATCATGTCGTGTTTTATCTGAGATAACACGCTACGCTGAGCTTGTGTCAGTTTGAACGGCAGCATGTCAACAAGGGGCTTGGTGTAAAGATGATTTACTTTAAAAGCTATTCCTTGCTTAAACTGGGCTCCAAGTCTACGTAGCGCAAGACCAAGTTGAAGATAAAAAAATTCATCAAAAACAACAGTTTTTCTGGCAACATCTCTACCTGACTGTAGCTGCTCTATCTCGCTATCCGATGGTGGGATATGTAATTTAACTAAGCTGTCGGCTAAAGTTAATAACCCTCGCCGCTTAATTATATGTTGCGGGATGGCAGTGACAACACAGGAGGAATATTCCAAAGCCACCTGTTGACACAGCTTACGCATCTGTTTTTGGCTTATCCCTTCAGTTAATGGATATACCGGCAATATACGTAGGTTTTCTATGGGAATATTACCGTCGGAACATAACTCTAGTTCAGGATGTAAAATTTCATACCTCCCTTTGAATTGATGCACTTCTCCAACTACTAAAAGCTGTTGACCTTTACGGTAGCGCTGTTTCATCCATTCATGACGATAATGGAACCACTTTAACAATATTTGGCCACTACCATCGCTCACAAGCATCTCGAAAACTTTTTTTCTACCCCTGCCATTACGTACTTCGTCGGCGGAAAGTATTTTGCCAAGAAATTGCACCGTTGTTGAGACTTTAACTTGTGAGATATGGAGCAGTTGACGCCTATCCTCGTAGCGATAGGGTAAAAAATAAAGGAGATCTTCTATGGTGTGAAGTTTAAGGCGGGAGAGCTTACGCTGCAAGTTTGGGCCAACTCCCCTAAGCACAGTTAGAGGAGTATTCAGATTGGCTTGTTTAGATAATTCAGGATGGCTATCTGACACGATAGGCGGCTCCCAATACAGGTAGCGCTATTGCTGAAATCAGGAGAATAATTCGTTTAATTTTTTCAACAACTCATTAACGTCGATCCCATGATTGATGGCCCCCTGCTGTATAGATTCATGTTTGGCACCAGAACATTCAGCACAATTCAACCCAAAATCAGCCAGCACCTTTAGCGCATCGGGATGCATTTTTATTACCTCTGTCATTTTGGTCATTTTATCAATCAACGCATGAATCCTTTTTAAGAATAGTCGTAATTTATTTATATTCTATTTCGGTAACTTCGTAAACCTTGACACCAGAAGGCACATTGATACGAACTTCATCATCCAAGGTGTGACCGATGAGAGCCTTACCGACAGGAGAAGTTACCGAAATTTTCCCTTTTTTAATCTCAGCCTCGTCTTCACCGACAATTTGATAAACAACTTCATCTTCAAGGTCTACATCAAACAGAGTTACAGTTGCACCAAAGACAATTTTATCAGTTTTCATCATCTTTGGATCAATTACTTCTGCACGAGCCAACTTGTCGTTTAGATAAGCTATCCGGCCCTCAATGTGTCCTTGACGATCTTTGGCAGCATCATATTCAGCATTTTCTGACAAATCTCCGTGGGAACGTGCTTCAGCTATATCCTGAACAACTTTAGGTCGATCAATCTTGACCCGGGTTTTAAGTTCCTCCTGAAGACGTTGATAACATTCAGGTGTCATGGGAACACTTTGTGACATTTTTGATCCTTTGCGCTGCCCCTTTACAGAGGCAGCCATTATTGTTGGAAAAAATAAAAGTCGCGAACAGTTATAAACCATCCGCAACCAGTTAAATACCCTTATTAAGTTAAACTTATACTTAAAAAATTTCTAGAAATTATACTCCTGCAATGCTACGACGTCAAGACTTTCCCGTTGCATGGCGGCAATACCATCAATTACGGCATCCATTCCAGCTAAGGTGGTAAAATAAGCAATACTGTACATCAGAGCGGAACGACGGATCGAAAATGAATCGGCAATGGATTGAGACCCAAATGTAGTATTAAAAACTATGGCAATATCACCATTTTTAATAGCATCTACACAGTGTGGTCGCCCCTCTTTAACTTTATTAACTCGCTGCACCTCAATACCATGTTGCTCAAGAACTTTGGCGGTTCCGCTGGTAGCAATTACGCTGAAACCAAATTTTATTAACTTACTGGCAACCTGAACAGCATTCTCTTTGTCGCTATCTTTAACACTAAAGAACACTTTGCCAGACAGGGGCAGATTAACACCAGCACCCAATTGGGCTTTAGCAAAGGCCTTCCCAAAATCTCGATCCAGCCCCATCACTTCTCCGGTCGATTTCATTTCCGGTCCAAGGAGTGTGTCAACGCCCGGGAATTTAGCGAAAGGAAAGACCGATTCTTTAACAGCTACATGGTCGGGCACAATATCACCCTCTATGCCTAATTCTTTTAAACTTTTCCCAGCCATTAAACGAGCGGCAATTTTGGCCAAAGGACGACCCGTTGCTTTAGAAACAAACGGAGATGTACGACTGGCACGTGGATTTACTTCAATGAGGTAGACATCACCCCCCTTGACAGCAAACTGAATATTCATCAAGCCAATCACCCCAAGCTCCAACGCCAATGCTCTGGTTTGCCTACCAACTTCATCAATAAAGTCTTTTGAGAGGGAATATGGCGGTAATGAGCAAGCTGAATCACCTGAGTGAATACCCGCCTCTTCAATATGTTGCATTATGCCACCTATTACCACATCTGTACCATCAGCTAGCGCATCAACGTCTATCTCAATGGCATTATCAAGGAACTTATCGATTAATATCGGATGTTCTGGAGACGCTTGCACCGCATATTTCATATAATTTTGCAGCTGTTGAATATCATAAACAATCTCCATCGCGCGCCCACCTAATACGTAGGATGGCCTGACCACTACAGGGTAGCCGATTTGATTAGCAATTGTTTCAGATTCCTCAAAAGAACGCGCCAGACCGTTTTCAGGTTGTTTTAGCCCCAGCTTATTCAACAACGCCTGAAAACGTTCCCTATCTTCCGCGCGGTCAATAGCATCAGGGCTGGTACCAATAATGGGCACTCCAGCCTCTTCCAGCGCGACCGCTAACTTTAATGGTGTCTGCCCGCCGAATTGAACAATAACCCCGTAAGGTTGCTCAATGGCAACTATTTCGAGAACATCTTCAAGAGTTAAGGGCTCAAAATAAAGGCGATCAGAAGTGTCATAATCGGTAGATACCGTCTCCGGGTTACAGTTAACCATAATGGTTTCATAACCATCGGCACTCAGGGCAAAGGCTCCATGAACACAGCAATAATCAAACTCAATCCCTTGACCAATGCGATTGGGGCCACCACCCAATATCATGATCTTCTTCTTGTCTGTAGGCTCTGCTTCACATTCATCCTCATAAGTGGAATACATATAAGGGGTAAATGCTTCAAATTCTGCTCCACAAGTATCAACCCGCTTATATACGGGACGGATATTGTTGTCATGACGCAACTTACGCAAATCATCTTCATGAATTTCTAACAGCAAGGCAAGACGGCGGTCGGAAAAACCCATCTGTTTTGCGGTTAACAATAGTTCAAGACCACGCTCCGTTGCGGCACAGATATCTTTACGTGAGTTATACAAATCACACTCGGTAGTAATGATTTGTTGTATATTGTAAATAAACCACGGATCAAAACCACTGATCTGGTAAATTTCCTCAATTGGCATCCCAATACGCAGAGCATCACCGAGATACCAGACCCTGTCTGCATTTGGCACCCGCAGCTTATCGCGCAGGAAAACCAACTCTTTATCGTTTAAGGTATTTTTGTAGTCAGCTGGTGAATCAAACATACGGCTCTCAAAACCATCTGAGCCAATCTCCATGGATCGTAACGCTTTTTGAAAGCTCTCTTTAAAGGTACGGCCGATAGCCATGGCCTCACCAACAGATTTCATCTGTGTCGTAAGGGTTGGATCAGTGCTGGAGAATTTCTCGAAGGTAAACCGCGGAATCTTGGTAACCACATAGTCAATAGTTGGCTCAAAGGCAGCGTATGTTTCGCGGGTGATATCGTTGCGGATTTCATCCAGCGTGTAACCAACAGAAAGCTTGGCAGCAATTTTGGCAATAGGAAAACCGGTGGCTTTTGAAGCTAAAGCGGAGGAGCGAGATACCCGAGGATTCATCTCTATCACTACTAGGCGACCATCACAAGGATTTATACCAAACTGAATATTTGAACCGCCGGTTTCAACCCCGATTTCGCGAATAATTTTCAGCGAAACATCCCGAAGTATCTGATACTCCTTGTCTGTGAGAGTTTGAGCTGGAGCAACAGTGATAGAATCACCAGTGTGTACCCCCATGGCATCGAAGTTCTCGATAGAGCAAATAATTACCACATTATCGGCGAGGTCACGCATAACCTCAAGCTCATACTCTTTCCAGCCAATTATCGATTCCTCTACCAAAATTTCATCTGTCGGAGATGCGTCGATGCCCGCCACGGCCATCTTCTCATATTCTTCACGATTATAAGCTATGCCGCCACCGGTTCCTCCGAGGGTAAATGATGGACGTATTATTGCGGGGAAACCTATATCCTCCACCACCGACATCGCTTCATCATAATTATGCGCCAACCCCGATCGTGGCACCGCTACCCCAATGTTATCCATTGCCTGTTTAAATAAGGTACGATCTTCCGCTTTTTCTATGGCCGGCAATTTGGCGCCAATCAATTCAACATTGTATCTATCCAGCGTTCCATCTTTAGCAACCGCCACGGCAGTATTTAACGCTGTTTGCCCGCCCAATGTTGGCAACACAGCATCGGGACGCTCTTTTTCAATAATCTTTGTCAACACCTGCGGCGTCACTGGCTCTATATATGTTCGATCCGCAAAGTCTGGATCGGTCATAATAGTTGCTGGATTAGAATTGAGTAAAACAACCTCATATCCCTCATCCTTCAATGCTTTGCACGCCTGTGTGCCGGAGTAATCAAACTCACATGCCTGACCTATAACAATGGGCCCAGCGCCAATAATTAAAATTTTATTTATATCTGTACGTTTAGGCATTTATCTATCCTTAGTTCACCTTATGCTTGAAGTTTCTCATCATCTCAACAAAACGGTCAAACAGGTAATGGGCATCATGAGGACCGGGCGAAGCTTCGGGATGATACTGTACCGAAAAAGCTGGTAAACTTTTGTGGATAATGCCCTCAACCGTATCATCGTTCAAATTGATATGGCTGATTTTTACTTCACCACCCAAAGTGGTTGCATCAACGGCAAAACCATGGTTTTGAGAAGTTATCTCTACTTTTTTGTTTTCACACTGTTGAACCGGTTGGTTACCACCACGGTGGCCAAACTTCAATTTATATGTTGAACCACCCAAGGCAATAGATAGCAACTGATGACCAAGGCATATGCCGAACAGTGGAACCTTACCTAATAACTGGCGAATATTTTCCTGAGCATAATTTATAGGCTCGGGATCACCAGGACCGTTACTTAGAAAAACACCATCAGGATTCATGGCCAGAACTTCAGCCGCTGGGGTAGAAGCTGGCACAACTTTTACCGAACAGTTTGCTGCAACAAGGTTACGTAAAATATTGCGTTTAATCCCAAAATCGTAAGCAACAACGCTGTACTCAGGTTTCCCATCTATCATCAGATAGCCGTCCTTTATATCCCATACCGACTCTTTCCAATCGTATGGTTTATTTGTGGTAACCTGTTGAACCAAATCCTGACCGACAATTGATGGTGCCAACTGGGCTTTACGTACCAAACTGTCGCAATCAAGATCTTCAGTAGAAATAATTCCGGTTTGAGCACCATGATCGCGGATATGTTTAACCAAGGCGCGAGTATCGAGCCCCTGAATACCCACCACCCCATGCTGTTTCAGATAGGCATCAAGGGTCATCTCAGAGCGCCAATTGCTTGGATATTTGCTGCACTCTTTAACAATAAAACCCGATAGGTGTGGTCGCTGCGACTCAACATCTTCACTATTTACACCATAGTTACCAATTAAAGGATAGGTCATGGTGACGATCTCTCCGCAATAGGAAGGATCGGTCAAAATTTCCTGATAGCCAGTCATACTGGTGTTAAATACAACCTCACCGCTTGTTTCACCTATGGCGCCAATACTCTTTCCACTAAAGACTCTGCCATCTGCAAGAGCCAAAATTGCTTTCATATTTTGGTGTTTTCCTTTTTTTAAATCTGAATTAACGCTAAACAATGTCGTAACTTCTGGGTAACTTCAATCAATTTTTTGCGATACCATCTTGCATTGCAAGGCAGGTAAGCATTCTCAGTTACTCTGTGAAAATTCGCCCGCAGGGTGTGGGGCGCTATTCAGCATAATAAGCACGTGCTCAACTGGAGAAGTTACACAATCTCTACAAACTAATCGCGCTCAAAAGTGATTCTTCCATCACGCAATGTCATCATTGCAGCACCTTTCATCTCCCAGTCATCAAATGGGGTGTTACGTGCTTTGGAATATGAGGCAGTTACATCCACCGTCCACTCATATTCTGGATCAATTATGGCGACGTCACCGGGTTCTCCGATTTTCAAGGTTCCGCGCGGGATATTTAATGCCTTCGCGGCTTTATCACTAAGACAACTTATTGCTTCATTAATACTGAGTATTTTTTCTTCTACCAAGCGCAGCGTTAATGGCAAAGATGTTTCCAGTCCTATCAAACCATTTGCTGCTACATTAAATTCAACATTTTTATCATCTATGTGATGGGGAGCGTGATCAGTTGCAATAGCATCTATCGTACCATCGGCTAAGCCTTCTTTCATCGCTGCTACATCGTCGGCGCTGCGCAAAGGCGGCCCCATTTTAGCGTTGACATTGTACCCGCGTACAGCTTCTTCAGTAAGGGTGAAATGGTGGGGGGTAACCTCGCATGTTACCTTTACTCCACGCTCTTTCGCATTACGGATCAATTCCAGCGAGCGCCTGGTAGAGATATGACAAACATGAAGACGTGCTCCGGTTAGTTCGGCTAGCATTAGGTCACGAGCAATAGTTGATGCTTCAGCCACCCACGGATTACCTAACAATCCAAGTTCGGTGGCGACCCTGCCCTCATTCATGACACCGCCTGACTTAATAGCTTCATCTTCAGCGTGAGCTATGATAGGCATCCCGAAAGCGTTGGCATATTCCATGGCTCGGCGCAACACGTCACCACACTCCACATTTAAGCCATCGTCAGAAAAACCGACACAACCAGCCAGTTTCAGATCGCCCATCTCTACCAGCGATTCCCCTTTTTGCCCTTTGGTGATACTGCAAATTGGAAAAACATTGGCTGACCCTTCATAACGAGCCTTGTTAATAATGTAGCCAGTGATGGCCTTATTGTCATTCACCGGAACCGTATTCGGCATACATGCCACAGAGGTAAAACCGCCAGCCGCAGCGGCCTTTGTCCCTGTAAGTATATCTTCTTTATATTCTTGTCCAGGATCGCGCAGATGCACATGAATATCCACCAGTCCGGGAGTAACCACCAGCCCATCGGCATCGATGACATCCTCAATACCATTTGGATCAATATTTTCGGCCAATTTAGCTATACAACCATGTTCAATCAGCAAATCCATGTTGGCATCCAGATCCTGTGATGGATCTATAACCCGACCATTTTTGATTAATATTTTCATAGTAAACCTCTTGGCAAAGGGTAATTAACTTATATCATTTCTCTTCACTGCCACCGGCCAACAGATATAACAACGCCATCCTCACCGCAACGCCATTTTCAACCTGCTCCAGAATGACATTCTGTTCACCATCGGCAACATATGATGATATCTCAACGCCACGGTTAAGTGGCCCGGGGTGCATAACAATCGCATCGGGCTTAGCGAGTTTCATGTTCTCCGTATTAAGAGCAAAAAATTGAGCATATTCACGCAAGGTCGGCATCAGCTTATTGCCTCCCTCCCGTTCCAGTTGAATCCTTAGCATCATAACTACATCGACATCCTTTATTGCTTCATTGATGTCGGTGTACACTTCAGCGCCCAACTCTTCCAATCCCGGAGGGATCATAGTTGCGGGGCCAGCTAACCTTACTGTTGCCCCCATGGTTTTTAGCGCATACAGATCAGACCTAGCAACGCGACTGCGAGCAATGTCGCCAATAATAGCAACGGTCAGTCCATCAATTTTACCCTTATGCTCTTTTATGGTCATCAAGTCGAGCAAGGCCTGGCTGGGATGTTCATGAAAACCATCACCAGCATTTATTACAGAACAAGTGGTAAGACGCTGAGCCAGATAGTCTGGAGCGCCAGAACATGAGTGGCGCATAATAATTACGTCGGCATCCATTGCCTCAATATTTTTAGCCGTATCTTCAAGCGTTTCCCCTTTGGTTACCGACGAACTCGATGCGCTGATATTGATAGTATCAGCCGACATCCGCTTTCCGGCTAACTCAAACGAGGTTCTAGTGCGGGTGCTGTTCTCGTAAAACAGATTTACGATGGTTTTGCCACGTAATGTTGGTACTTTTTTTATCTCACGCTGATTTATCTCTTTAAAACTTTCCGCAGTTTTTAGGATCAACTCAATATCATCTTTAGATAACTGTTGAGTACCGATGATATGTTTGTGTGCAAACATTTCCCCCATAGCCATACTGTCCCCTTCCCCGTTTCAGAAAACTTACAAGAACTACCAAGTTATTCACATATATTACTGTTTGGGTTTCATCAAACACACCTCAAGTGGAATTTTATTTTCATCAAACAGTACCTCTATCTGCTCATCGCGTGCAGATGGCACATTACGCCCGACATAATCTGCCCTTATCGGCAACTCACGGTGACCACGATCAATCAGTACTGCCAACTGTATGCTGCGAGGTCGACCCAGATCCATCAAGGCATCCATAGCGGCACGAATTGTTCTGCCGGTATAAAGCACTTCGTCAACTAAAATCACATGACAATCATTGATAGCAAAGGGGATGTCGGTCTTACCTAGTGGTCGGACAACGCCACTGGAAATATCATCGCGATACATGGTGATGTCAATAGCACCCTGTGGCACAGCTGTTCCTTCAATCGCCAAAATTCTCTGGTGAATTATTTTAGCGATATGATCTCCGCCAGTACGTATGCCGATTAAAACCAGATTTTCACAGCCACTGTTTTTTTCGAGAATTTCGTGGGCAACACGTGTTATTGCTCGCCCTATAGCTTTGTCATCTAAAATAACCGTTTCAACTAAATTCATAAAAACTCTCCCAATAATCGAGGCACCGTAAAAACAAAAATACCCCTCCATAAATTTACGGAAGGGTATTGAAATAAGACAGCTTTAGTTTGCTTCTGTTGCAACGCGTAACACATAAACAATCACCTTTACCAACCTCTCTGGATCAGCTTAAAAGGAAAAAAATAAATTTGAAGTTCACTTTAACTAATAACCGATACACAAGTCAAGAAAAAGTAAAATAATATCACATAATTCCCTATTGACGAAATATTCGTATAAATTTAGAATACGGGTATTAATAATTATTTGTAAATGGGGAATCTATCGTGAGTAAGGAACAAGAAAAATATACTACGTGCGATCGTTGCGGTGCCCGCATTCTGGAAAAATCTGCCCTTGAGGTTGATGGACTGACCCTATGTGGTGATTGTGTAGTCAAACAGACCAAGAAAGAGGTTGCTCAAGCCGCAAAAATTGCTACAGAGCGTAAAGCGGAGCAATATGAGGCACAGAGAAAGGCTCTGTCCACGCAAAGAAACAAACGGGCATTGATAGCGCTGGTTGTTACACTGTTGGTATTTGCTGCTGCGCAATGGTTTATGGCGCAAAACAAACCACAGCCGGTACAAACTGCCAGCATAGATTTCAATAAAGATCTGGACTCGTCATATTCATTAATAGTTGTTGCGCTAGATAAATATGTTGCCACCAACGGGAAATTGCCACCATCACTTAATGAATTACTTAACGGGTATATCCCCTATCCGGTTGCGACGGCATTCCATCATTTTAAATACAAGCGGGTTAGCAATGATTCCTACGAGTTAGAAATAGCCGCAAAGAAGATTACTACATTGAAAACAGAGGGAAACAATGAGTCCGCAGCAAATAAATAATCAAGGCGGTTACACCCTAATAGAGCTATTAACGGTGGTTACTATCATTGGCATTTTAGCATCCATTGCTATTCCCAATTATCGTGGTTATCGTGATAAAGCAAAAATGGTCACGATGGTTAGCACCCTACGTCAGCTACGCCTGGCTGAAGAGGTTTATTTTACCGATTACCAGAAATATTTTCCTGACGCTGGCGATGTAAGTCTAATTAATCAAACAGATTCAATTGAAGTGCCTGGACTGAACATGGAAATCATGTTGCCCCACGGACAGACATATTCAGTCATCCACCCTGAAAGCATCAGCCAATATGGCTACATTGTACATATAGCCACTAATTTTGATCGCAATCAAAATGGAACAAAAGATCAATATCTGTATAAGCATCTAACTGACAGCAATGGTTCAATAACTGAGGAGAGTAAATTGTTGCCAATGTCACCTTTCTCTGGAACTTGATTTGCAATGCTGTTGCGGCTGACAATTGAAGCAGAAAAACGCTGATCGCTGACCAATTCTTTTTTTTATTAGCAGAGTTCCACACTTCAAACACGGTTGCCCTTCTCTACCGTAAACAAACAATTGCTGTTGAAAATAACCTGGTGCACCATGACCGTTGACAAAATCCTGCAACGTAGTTCCCCCAGCTCGAATTGCGGCTCGCAAAACATCCTGCACAATTTTTACTAACCGCTCACAAGTTGAGAAAGATAAAGCTCCTGCTGCACACTCTGGATGAATCCCAGCCTGAAACAGTGCCTCATTAGCATAGATATTACCAACACCAACCACAACATGGCTATCCATAAGAAAAGTTTTTATAGGTCGTTTTTTTGTTCTGGAGATATCGTATAGATATTGAGCATTGAATTCACTGGCGAGAGGTTCAGGGCCAAGTTTATTTAACAAACGATGTTGCAATGGCTGATCACCTGGGTGCCACAGCACCAAACCAAAGCGACGGGGATCATGATAACGGAGACAACCACCATTCTCGAACAAGAGATCGACATGATCATGTTTCTTTGCAGCTTGTGTTTTTTCCTGCCAAAGCAAACTGCCAGACATCCCCAGATGAATAATTACCGTACCGGTAGCTACCCGCAACAACAGATATTTAGCCCGCCGCTCAAAACTTAGTACCTTTTGTTGGAACAATATGGAGGATAATTGTTCCGGCACCGGATAACGTAATTTACCCTGATAAATTTTCACCGAGCTTATGGTTTGTTGAACTAATAAATCTACTAAACCGGCACGGACAGTTTCAACCTCTGGCAATTCAGGCATATCGATACTTTTTTAAAAACAAATTCCGGCAGTAGCTACATCATCACAGGTGATTTCATCTATATTTCCTTTGAACTCACTGCGTGATAATTTATGGCTTTGTAAATAACGCCAACAACTGTCCACCGGTTGAAATTCTGATAGCTCGAAATATTCCTCATCTTTTCCTTGATAGTGAACCTTCAAATAAAATAGCACTTGGGCTACTGCACCATCTACAACCTCATTCAAAACTCGACACTCTTTTATCAGATAGTCATCAGTTAAGGTTGTCAATCCATAGCTTATATATTGGCTTCTATTAGGGAATTGTAAACGAAAATTTGAATCGGGATGAAAAGTGTCGTAGATAAAGGCAAAATCATTTTCGGCAAATGCACGTGCACGTGCTTTTACTAACTGAGTTGGGCTTAAGCTTTCACCACTTTTATTGCCAGCACCATTATTTAAACAACATTTTTTATATTTTTTCCCACTACCACACGGGCATGGATCGTTACGGCCAACTTGCATTTGCCTCTATCTTTCGTTTCTCAAATGCGGGTCTAGGGCATCACGCAGCCCCTCACCTAGAAGATTATAAGCTAACACGGTAAGTAGAATTGCCAAACCGGGGAAAACCGACAACCACCATGCCGTTCCCAATGTCTGCTTACCAATTATCAACATATTTCCCCACGAAGGGGTTGGCGGCTGCACACCGATACCTAGAAATGACAGCGCACTCTCAGTTAAAATAGCTCCGGCTATCCCCAACGCCGCCGACACAAGAACAGGAGACATTGCATTGGGTAATATGTGGCGCAGAATTATACGACTGTCACTGGCACCTAACGAACGCACAGCCAAAACAAAATCGCGTTCACGCAAAGACAGAAATTCAGCACGCACCAGACGCGCCACCCCCATCCAGCCAGTAAGACCAATGATGATCATTATATTCCAAATGGATGGTTCCAAGAACGCTATTACCGCCAAAATAAGAAAAAACGAGGGGAAACATAGCATAATATCGACAAAGCGCATTATGATTATATCAACCCAGCCACCATAATAACCAGCTATGGCGCCAAACAGCACACCTACTACCGTGGCAATGCCGACAGCGACAAAACCAACCAGCAATGAAATACGGGCGCCGTAAACAATGCGGGCAAAAACATCGCGACCTAAATCATCAGTTCCCAAAATCGCATGTAAACTTGGCGGCTGTAACTGTTTTGATATATCTACCAGTCCCGGATCGGTAGCGATAATTGGGGCTAAAAGTGCCATGGCAAACATAAAAAGCACCATCAACGCGCCCGCCATTGCCATTTTATTGCTTATGATACGCTGCAGCAGTTCGCTCTTAACCATCGTATCTGCTCAAACTACACATCCTTTTGCACCAACTTCGCTAGAAGTTTGTAGCCAATATCATATTTAACACCAGAGGCTTGAGCATTCTTTTCACTATAAGTAGTGTCACTACTGTTGCCCGTCTGCATATCTTCTGAAGTACACAAAATATACGGGACAGGGTCAATAGTGTGTGTACGTAACGCGACCGGAGTTGGATGATCGGGTAAAACCAGCATACGCCATTCACCCAACTTGTCGATCCCCTGCAAAACCGTGCCTACTACTTCATCGTCAAAACGCTCGATCGCCCTGATTTTCTCCTGTAAATCACCAGAGTGCCCAGCTTCATCTGGTGCTTCAACGTGAACATAGACAAAATCATGGTTTTTAAGCGTCTCAAGGGCAGCTTCAGCCTTACCGCGGTAGTTAGTGTCGAGATAACCTGTAGCTCCCGGCACTTCAATAATGTTTAATCCTGCATATACTCCTATCCCTTTAATCAGATCTACTGCGGAGATAACCGCACCGCTTAAACCAAACTTCTGTTTATAGGTTTCCATTTGGGGCGCACGTCCGTGTCCCCACAACCAAATAGAATTGGCTAACGGTTGACCTGCCTCACGACGACGTAAATTCACCGGATGGTTTATGAGTAGCATTTGAGCTGAATTCATGAGATCAAGCAATTCATCAGCACCTTCCCCTGCAGGCAATTTATCTTCAATGCTTTGATCGATAATATCGTGAGGCGGGACAAACTTCATTTGATCTTTTCCATTGCGCCATACCAGTAAGTGGCGATAGGAAACTCCGGTATGGAACTCAAAATTTTCATCTCCAAGTTCCTGTTGCAAAGTTTCAATAATTTGAGCAGCCTCTTCAGTGCTGATATGTCCAGCCGAAAAATCGGACATATACAACTTGCCATAATTATAAACTAAATCGACAAGATTTAAACGAAATGCGACATCATTATCACCAAGTTCTACTTCCATACTAGCTGCTTCAAGGGGGGAACGGCCAGTGTAGCAACGGGAAGTATCATAACCAAACACCGTCAAGTTTGCTACGTCACTGCCGGGATGAAACCCATCAGGGACGGTTTCTACTAATCCAAGCTCACCTCGCGCTGCCAACTTATCCATGTTGGGAGTTTTGGCATATTCCAGAGGAGTTTTACCGTCCAATTCAGCTACGGGCTCATCGGCCATACCGTCGCCAAGTAATACAAGATATTTCATATAATCCTCATAAAAAACAAATTTCCCCAAACATTAACTGCGGGGATGAAATTGGCGGTGCACCTTTTTAATGTGCTCACGCGAAACGTGGGTGTAAATCTGGGTAGTTGAGATATCTACATGACCCAGCAGCGTCTGCACAATGCGTAGATCAGCTCCATTTTCTAATAGATGGGTTGCAAAGGAGTGGCGCAATGTGTGTGGTGTTACATTTTTTACTATTCCGGCCTGTTGTGCCCGACGTTTGATCATCTTCCAGAACCCTTGACGTGTCAAGCCATTGCCGGAGCGGTTAAGAAAAACAAAATCCGATTTTTTCTGTCGTAACAACAATGGTCTAGCCTGATGTAAATATTGTCGCAAAAAATCTGCGGCAATCTCACAAACAGGAACTATTCTCTGCTTACGTCCCTTACCAAAGGTACGCAGATATCCACTTTGTAAATGTAAATCTGAATAACGCAAACCCACCAGTTCAGAAACTCTAATCCCAGTGGCGTATAATAATTCCAGCATTGCTTTATCTCTTTGGGCCAGCGCTTGACCATCTGCTGTTATTGCCAGCAATCTGTCTACCTCTGCTACGCTCAACGTGTCTGGTAAAGTATGCAACATTCGCGGAGTTTCTATATTGGCTAAAGAATTGTTGTCTGCTATCCCTTCTTTGACGGCAAAAGCATGTAAACCACGCAACGCAGACAGCATTCTAGCTCTACTTCTGACACCAAGACCATGTTCTTTCAAATGAGAGAAAAACTCCAGGATCAGATGTTGATTTACCCCACTGAAGGTGTATACCGAATGTTGTTCCAAAAAATCAAGGTAACGTAACAAATCACGGGAGTAAGACTCAAGGGTATTTTCAGCTAAAGCCCGTTCCACAGCCAAATAGTTAAGGTAACAATCAACACA
The DNA here is from genome assembly GCA_002084705.1 of Desulfobacteraceae bacterium 4572_35.1. Lineage (GTDB taxonomy): Bacteria > Desulfobacterota > Desulfuromonadia > Desulfuromonadales > Desulfuromonadaceae > Desulfuromonas. The sequence continues at coordinate 40,854 of NBLX01000002.1, read as the reverse complement.
GCTTGACAGTTTACTAGACACTTAGTTCATCCATTAATGTTTGACGGATCTCCTGCAGTTTATCCAACTGCGTTATCTTGGCCCCAAAAATATCTTGCACATAGAAAGTGTCACCAGCCATGTCACCTTTAGTTGTTATCTTCGATACATAGATGTACAGCCCTAATTTACTAAAAATATTGGTCAACTGATATAGCAAACCAACCTTATCCCTGGTTGCGATATCGATGACAGTATATTCTTGTGATACATCACTGTCTATCTCTACTTGAACGATTACTTCCGGTGCCGGATGAGATAAATCGAAAGATGATCTCTCTTTCTTTTGCATCATCTCTTCTACGCTGCCACGTCCTTCTAAATACCAGTTTAACTTTTCTTCAATATTTTTCCATTTTACATCATCATCATATATTTGACCGTCAAGACCAACTTGGAGGATATCGACAGCTACACCATTTTTCTGGGTAAATATTTGAGCGCCGAGTATATTTACCCCGTTGTTTGCCATAACGCCGGTTATTAAACTGAAAAGAGCGGGAATGTCCAAGGTGGAAATAATGACATTGGTAAAACACTGCTCACGATTGTGCTCCACATGCATAGCCAGAGTACGCTGTCCTCGATTAAGAATCACCCGCATATGTTTGGCGATATCGGCGGAACGATATGACATCAGATAACGTGTTGAAAAATTACGCAAACAATCCTTGATCTCTTTTTCTCCAAAATCATCCGACAATCGAGCGACAATATTGCGTTTACGTTTACGTATTTTTTCTGAGAACTGTTCCCTTGCAAAATTACCCCGCTCCATCACTGTATAAGTTTTTTCGTATAACTCTTTGAGAAGAAAGCCCTTCCATTCGCTCCAAACATCGGGACCAACAGCTTTTATGTCACTAAATGTGAGCAAATATAACATTTTAAGATTTTCACTATTATCCATCAGTTGAGCAAACTGAGCAATTAAGTGATAATCGTTCAAATCACGGCGTTGAGATATGTGTGCCATTTGTAAATGGTTACGTACTAAGAACTCTAATCTTATGCTGTCCTCCTTGCCCAATCCCAACCTTCTGGCTATGGTTGGAATCATAACTGCACCCTTATCACAATGATTATGCCCCTGCCCCTTACCTATATCATGTAATAAAACAGCAAGAGTTAACAAGCTTGGTTTTTCAATTTCCTCTGCAAGTTTAGTCAGCAACGGTTTTTTATCCGCATATTCTCCAGACCACAATTTGTTTAATTCTTGTACGGCAAACAGAGTGTGGGTATCGACGGTATAAATGTGGTAGGCATCGTGTTGAACTTGACAATAAATTTTTTTAAATTCTGGAATATAGTGATTCAAGAAAAGTAAATGGTGCATTTGGGATAAAGTAGAATAGACATTTTTTTTATATCCGAGAATACTTAAAAAAACTTCATTCACCTTGCGCGAACGACGAAATTTATCATTAATAAGATGTAAATTATCCCGAATCATTGTTTTCAATTGCAAGCTCAATTCAATTTTATGTACCTGAATCAAGCAAAAAGCTTTCATTATTGCCGGTGGATTTCGGATAAAAAGGCTATCATTGCTGACAAATAATTCACCTTTAAAGGCGTAAAAACCTTCATCTACATTACGCCGACGCCCAAAACCAATTGACCCGTGTTCTATAATTAAACGATCAGTAGCCCGAGCAATAAGTGTTGAGGTCAAGTGTTCTACACGACTTGCAGCTTTATAATAATCGCGCATAAATTGCTCTACAGCAAGGGCAGCTTTAGTGTCTTTATAGCCTAAAAAGGCTGCGATCTTCTCCTGCTGTTCAAAATGCATCTGTTCGTTTTTACGTGTTGACAAGTAATGCAATTCAGTACGGATTTGCCAGAGATAATTTAGAGACGCCCTAAACTGATTCTCTTCGTTTTCACTGATAACACCCTTGATAAGCAGACCGCGCAAATTTTTTACCTTATACTTAACTTTGCATATCCACATAGTGGTATGCAGATCACGGAGTCCACCCTTACCTTCTTTTATGTTTGGCTCTAACAGATAAACAGTTGATCCATATTTTTTTTGTCGGCTTAAGTGTTCGTCAATTTTATCGCGAATAAAATGTTTACTGTTGGCTTTAATAATTGATGGCAACACCTCTCTTGAATAATGATTGAATAGAGTTTCGTTGCCACAGATAAGCCGTGAATCAAGCAATGCGGTACAGGCACTGAGATCTTTTGCGGCAATATTGTGACACTCCGTTTCATTGCGGACACTGTGACCAACGTCAAGACCAAGATCCCAAAATAAATACAACATGCGCTCAGATAGTTGATGAATAAATGGACTGTTTGAATCTTCAACATAAAACATCAAGTCAATATCGGAACGCGGATTCATTTCGCAACGACCATAACCACCCAATGCTATCATGACGCACGGTGGAGGCTGTTCTACATCAACCATAACAAATTCAAATAAAGCGGCAACCAGGGCATCAGTCATTTCGGTTAAATGGGTAACGCTTTCACTACCGGAAGCACCGCTACGATGATTTTCACGCACAATGATCTGATGTTTATCCAAAAATATACGGGCATATTCAAGAAAATCTGTGCGTAAATTATCAAAACTGTGCTGATGCCGCGCATTGTTTAAGATCTTGCTAAACAGGGTTTTATCAACAGTGAACACTGGCACCCCCTTCATTGAAAATTTATCCGGCAACAGTTTTTTAAGATTGTCAAGCTTGGCAAACCAAATATGATAGCTAAGTAAAAAATTGTCACAATAAGTTTTGTGCTTGAAGATAATGTTTTATCCCTTTTGCAATAGCTTCAGCGGTTCTTTCACAGTAGGCTCGACTTTTCAACCTCTTGGCTTCCCGTTTATTACTGATAAAGGCAACTTCAACCAGTACTGACGGCATAGTGGCACCAAGCAGTACATGAAATGGACCTTGCCGGACACCATGGTCTTTAATTTTGGAATATTTACTTTTCAGTTTAGACACTAACGACGACTGGATATCTGACGCTAAACGGCTGGATTCATTTATTTTAGAGTTGGCCATAAGGTCGAAGAGAATAAGTTCCAGATCTCCAACCTCTTTTAAACTCATCCCGTTCTCCCGTGCAGCTACAGCAACAGCCTTGTCGTTTTTAGAAAAGTTAAGATAAAAAGTTTCTATACCGTAAGCTTTTTTATTATTACTGGAGTTTGCATGAATTGAGATAAAAAGATCAGCATTAACTTTGTTAGCATAAGCTGTACGCTGTCGCAAAGGGATAAAAACATCTGTCTTGCGCGTCATTAAAACTTCACAATTAAGGTCTTTCTTCAAGCGTGCAGATAATAATTTAGCAATCTTAAGAGTTATTTTTTTTTCATATAGCTTGCTATACCCAATAGCTCCAGGATCTTTTCCTCCATGCCCAGCATCCACAACTATCCGTATTTTACTACCCTTCTTCGGCACTACATCCGGAATGTTAACTCGCATAGGCTGTTGCTTATTTGGCACCTTATCCATTACTGCTGCTATCGCTCGATGACCAGCCTTGTTGCCTTCGGCATCCGGCATAGCCTGCAATTGGGGTATGTCGGCCTTGAGAACTACCCCTTTTTTGTTGGCAATATCTACGACAATCCGGAATGGATTTGATAGTTCAAAAACCTTATGACTGGTCAAATATTTCAAATCACAGACAACACGGGTATATTTCCCGTTTTCCCCAACACGGATTTTTTTCACTACCCCTTTATTCACCGCCTGTGACGCAGCGACATCAGCACCTTTGTGAGCACCCATGATGTCAAAATAGATACGTGCTAATGCGTTGTTTTTTTGACTGAAAGCCAGAGTATTGACCTTATATGTTGCCTGTGCACTCAGCTCAACAACAATACGAGTGTGTTGAGCATCACCTTGAAAACGTATTTGAGTAATTTCTGACTTGCCAGCTTTTACCTTTTTTTTACTTTTATTACGCTTGCCAGAGTTGTTTTTTTTGGACACAACGGGAGGCGGAAGTTTTTTCCATAATTGACGTGCTTTCCCTATCATATCACCATGAGGATAGCGCTTAATAAGCTGAGCACAAACGGATCGAGCAAAATTCAACTGATGGGTGATATTAAATGCTATTTCAGCTTGCAAATAAAGAGCGTCATCAGCTAGAGAGCTGTCCGGATATTTCTCTGCTAACTTAGCAAAACTGTCGATGGCAGCCTGAGCATCTTTTTTTACCCGTGATACCTCATACAACTGCCTGTTTGCTTTTCCGCACAGATAATGTGCTGCTGCTGCTTTCGCATGGTCAGGATGGTTTGCGCTAAAAAAACGCAGTTTTTTAATTACTCGTTCCCAATTATGTCGATATTGTTGTTTGGCAACATTTTTTTGCAATTGAACATATCCATCGCGGGCAGTTCGATACTGGTTGTCGACTGAAGCACTGGCTGTTGCATAACTGCTACTTATAATAACAACAAAAAAAATGCGCAAAACAACTTGCAAAATGTATAACATTCTCAACCCGTCTATACTTATTAATTACATTAGTTTTTTTAATTCATTCATCAAATTCAAGGCTTCAATGGGAGTGATGGCATTGAGATCAATATCCAGCAACCTTTGACGCAGCGGATCATCTGCCCCACTGAACAATGACAATTGTGACTGTTTTAAGGTTTCCAATTCCTCCCCATTTTTATCACCACTATGAGCCAAACGTGGCTCACCTTCACAGGAAAATTCACCACGTTCTAGATTGGCCAGCACCTCTTTTGCCCGGGCAATTACCGCTGCTGGCAATCCAGCCAAACGACCAACTTGTATGCCATATGAATGACTAGTACCACCAGCCACAATTTTGCGTAAAAAAACAATTTGATCGTTCCATTCACGCACGGCAATATTGAAATTCTTAATTCCTGACCTAGTCTTAGCCAGGTCGGTCAGTTCGTGATAGTGGGTAGCAAATAATGTTTTTGCTGCCACGCTTTCGTTATCATGCAAATATTCTGCCACAGCCCAAGCGATACTTACTCCATCAAATGTCGAAGTACCGCGCCCGATCTCATCAAGGATTATCAAGCTACGCTTAGTGGCATGATTGAGGATATGCGCTGTTTCGCTCATCTCCACCATGAAAGTAGATTGCCCCTGAGCCAGATTATCGCTGGCACCTACACGGGTAAATATGCGATCAACAACACCGATGTGGGCAGCCTTAGCTGGGACAAGTGAACCCACCTGTGCCATCAGTGTTATCAAAGCCACCTGGCGCATAAAAGTTGATTTTCCGGCCATATTTGGTCCGGTAATGATCAACAGTTGATCAGCTTCATTGTCTAGGTGGAGATCGTTGGGAATAAATTTTTCGTTCAAGGTCATGGTTTCAATAACCGGATGTCGCCCTTCATCTATATGCAACACCGTCCCCTCATCCATAACCGGGCACACATAATCACGCTCGTGTGCAATGGCAGCAAAACTTAACAGCACATCAAGACAGGCAACAGCATCAGCAGTGGTTTGGATACGAGCACTGTGTTGCGCAACTTGCTCACGGATAGATTGAAAAGTCTGATACTCTAGGGCAACCAGTTTCTCCTGTGCTCCTAACACCTTGTCTTCATACTCTTTGAGCTCTGGAGTAAAATATCTCTCAGAATTGGCCAGAGTCTGCTTACGCTCATAGTGCTCCGGTACTTTGCCAATTTGAGTTTTAGGTACTTCTATATAGTATCCAAACACCCGGTTATAACGGACTTTCAAGGTTGTGATTGCCGTATTCTCACGCTCACTTTTCTCCAGACGGGCAATCCAGCCCTTCCCTTCGCGACAAATCAGGCGTAATTCATCCAATTCAGGAAGAAAACCATCGCGAATCAGTCCACCATCGCGCAACACAAATGGGGGATTGTCGGCAATAGAGTTCCCGATAAGTTCTGTAACATCGGGTAACGGATCTATCAGATCGCGTAATTGCTCACCAAGAGAGGAGTTGACAACTGATAGAAGTTGCAGCAACTGAGGCAGACGTTGTAAAGATCTCTGCAATGCTACCAGGTCTTTGGCATTAGCACTCGCAACGGAGATCCGGGCAGTCAAACGTTCAAGATCGTAGAAACCGTCAAGACAATCACGTAAATCATCACGTAAGATTGGAGCATTGACCATCTCTAACACACACTGATGACGTGAACATATTGTCTGACAGTTAAGCAGTGGTTGACTTATCCACTGACGCAACTTGCGTCCACCCATTGCTGTTACTGTTTTATCTAAACAGCCGAGCAGAGACCCCTTACGTTTACCGTCAACTATTGTTGCCGTAAGTTCCAGATTTCTGCGTGTCGCATCATCTAGCACCATAAAGTCGCAAATATGATACGTGGTCAATGGTTGGAGATGAGACACCGTAGCTTTTTGAGTGTGCTCAACATAATAGAGTGCAGCCCCAGCTGCACAGATTGCATCTGGTAAGTTTTCACAACCAAACGAAGCTAATGAATCAGCTTTGAAAAAATTGGTAATGCGTTCTTTGGCATCAGCACAATCATAAACCCATTCGGGGGCAGTATTCACCATGCACTGCAATAATTGCTCACTCAATTGTTGGCATATCTGTTCTCTGTCGGTTTCGTTGACGATAACTTCACGGGGATTAACGCTAGCAATCTCCCGTTTTACATCATCAAGCGAATTTCCTTGAGTTACCCGAAATTCACCGGTAGAAATATCCAGAACACAGACACCAAAACCGGAAGCAGATATGGAAATAACCAACAGATAATTATTTTCATCAGGGGTGAGTAAATCATTTTCCATCACCATCCCCGGCGTAACAACACGCACAACTTCGCGGCGAACAATTCCTTTAACCTGCTTGGGATCTTCAACCTGTTCACATACGGCAACTTTATGACCATGTTCGACCAGTTTGGCAATATAAGGCTGTGCACTGTGATATGGAATGCCACACAGTGGTACTTCGTCATTTGCTCCCTTATTGCGTGAAGTTAACGCTATATCCAATATTCGTGAAGCGGTCACCGCATCCTCAAGAAACATCTCATAGAAATCACCAAGGCGAAAAAAAAGAATTGCATCCGGGTATTGGCTCTTTATCTCTATATATTGACGCATCATCGGAGTTTGAGCTGCCATATCATCTACCTCAAGTAAAATAAGTATTTCCAATCGTTCGACGCCCTGTGTCACCCTTACTCAGAAAGGTTGAGAGTGGTGGCGTAAAATTCAATGGATACAAAAACAGGTTATCGCTTCGATTGAAACCATAACCTGTTGATTTAATATATTTTATTCAAAACAGTTACTCTATCAAACGCCCAATTCTGTCAAATCTGGGCCAAGTTTTTTCCTTGTCCCACGACCAATACTTAATAAAGGCCTTTCCTTTAATAGCTGACCGATCTACAAACCCCCAGAAGCGACTGTCGTATGATCTATCTCGATTGTCGCCCATAACAAAATAGCTATTAGGTGGTACAGTCACCGGAGGCATGAAATCGCGTCGATCTTGTGGAGATTGCCGTGTGCCGGGCAAAATAAGAGAATCTTCTTTGTGCCTTTCCTGGGACAATACGTACTGCTCTGCGTTCACATAAACTTTCTTGTTGCGTACCTCTACTACATCACCAGGGACACCAACTACACGTTTAATAAAATCGCGCCGTTCCAACCATGATTTGTCCATATCACCCGGATATTCAAAAACTATAACATCGCCGCGCTGTGGATCCTTTATGGGGAAATAGAATTTGTCCATGAAGGGGATTTTGGTGCCATATATAAACTTGCATACTAGTAGATGATCCCCGATAAGGAGAGTATCTTCCATCGATCCAGAAGGTATTTTGAAGGCTTGAACAACAAACGTTCTGATTATGAGTGCCAGGATAGCTGCGATAATCAAAGATTCGGCATACTCTCTATACCATGGTTTCTTGCCGCCATTTTTTACCGTTTTTTCAAGGGGTTTACTCATGCTTATTATTCCTTAACCTTAAGGATTGCAAGGAAAGCTTCCTGGGGCAAATCAACACTGCCAATCTGTTTCATCCGCTTCTTTCCTTCTTTCTGTTTTTCAAGCAATTTGCGTTTACGCGTTATATCACCACCATAGCATTTAGCGGTAACATCTTTACGCAGTGCCTTTACAGTTTCTCGGGCTATAATTTTGCCGCCAATGGCAGCCTGAATCGCTACAACAAACTGTTGACGGGGAATAAACTCTTTCATTTTGGAAACTAGCTCACGACCACGACTTTGAGCTTTATCTTGATGGACAATGAGAGATAATGCATCAACAACTTCACCATTAATCATTACGTTCATCCGCACCAGTTTACTAGGGCGATAATCAAGATGCTCATAGTCCAATGAAGCATATCCGCGTGAAATGGATTTCAGACGATCATAAAAATCCATAACAATTTCATTAAGGGGCAACTCGTAGACAATCATCACACGGGATTCAGTTAAATACTTAATCTCCCGTTGAACCCCCCGCTTCTCTTCACATAGAGCCAGAACTGTTCCGACAAACTCGTTTGGAGTATGGATTGATGCCAGAATAAAAGGCTCCTCAACTGTTTCAATATTTTGAACTTCAGGCAACTTGTTCGCACTATCAACCTTCAGCACTTCCCCTTTTACCGTAGTAACTTTATATACAACTGTCGGTGCGGTAGTGATTAAATCGATATTAAATTCGCGCTCAAGCCGTTCCTGAATTATCTCCATGTGGAGCAGGCCAAGAAAACCACAACGAAAACCAAAACCAAGGGCAACCGAACTTTCCGGTTCGTAACTTATAGAAGCATCGTTGAGTTGCAGCTTTTCCAAAGCATCGCGTAATAACTCATATTCACTGGTATCTATGGGGTACAATCCGGAGAAAACCATCGGTTTCACTTCTTGAAACCCTGCAAGAGCCTTCTCTGCCGGACGATGCAAATGAGTTATGGTATCACCCACCTTAGCATCCTGAACTACTTTGATACCGGCAATAATGAAACCAACATCGCCAGCATCCAAACTCGGGCGTGTTTCAGCCGCAGGAGAAAAAACTCCCACCTTCAAAACTTCATAAGTTCCGCGACTGGCCATCAACTGGATTTTATCACCCTTTTTAAGCCCACCATCGATGATACGCACCAAAACAATAACCCCTTGATATGAGTCATACCAAGAGTCAAATATAAGCGCTTTTAAGGGCGCATCAGGGTCGCCAACAGGTGGAGGAACTTCTCTGACAATTCTTTCCAGAATGTCGTGTATACCTATTCCCTCCTTGGCGCTGGCGACAATGGCATCGGAAGTATCGAGACCAATAATTTCCTCAATCTCCTCTTTGACACGCTCTGGTTCAGCGCCCGGCAGATCAACTTTATTCAATACCGGAAATATTTCCAAATCTTCATCAAGAGCCAGATAAACGTTAGCCAGCGTTTGCGCTTCTACCCCCTGGGATGCATCGACGACTAAAAGAGCACCTTCACAAGCAGTAAGCGAACGACTAACTTCATAAGTAAAATCGACATGCCCTGGAGTATCTATAAGATTAAGAATATAATCATTGCCATCATCGGCATGATATTTTAAACATACTGCCTGTGCCTTGATGGTTATGCCGCGTTCCCGCTCGATATCCATCTTATCCAGAAACTGGTCAGTTTTTTCCCTTTCAGACAATGCGCCAGTCTCTTCAAGAAGACGATCTGCCAAGGTCGACTTACCATGGTCAATATGGGCAATTATGGAGAAGTTGCGGATGTTGTTTTGATTCATTAAATCCTCATGTAAATGCAGGTGATTTTTGAAGCATGTTAGACTAGTAAGATTCATTTGCTTTGTAAAGCAGTAATCACAATCATTTTCCTTGATCATTTATCCTAATCATTTTCAAACAGGTGTCGATAAGTAGGTACAGAGTTTTCATCTTGGCTAAATCAATTTAAATACCCAATACAAATGGAGCGCAAAATGTCATCAGGCAAATACCATCAACCATACTCCTTGCCACAACAGCAATATTCAAGCAACCGAACAAAACACTTTTTGGAAAACCTGTTTGCCTTGGTGCTTATAATAATTACCATTTTTTCTTTATATTATGCGGCGGCAAACATGCTCAACAATGACAAGTCTGATACACAAGTTACAAAAGCTAATACCCTGATACCCGCTGTATATGTTCACAGCTTAAAGGGAGAAAAAATTACTTTATAATTTCTCACTGCAGATCTCTTTTTTGCCAAACAACACATCTTTCATGGCTTGCACTAACCTGCGCTCAGTGCTATTTTTAACCTATGACTGATTCAAACGACTTAACATTTTTAGATTTTCGTCTGGTGAAACTGGACTTCTGCATAAACGAGCAGTTCAGTAACGTAGGTCAAGCTACAGTCCGGACAGAATTCAAAGTCCGCCAAGAAAATAATGGCGCCCGCCTAAAAGTGTATCTAACAATATTCTTCAAAGACAAAACAGCTCCATTTTCGATACACCTGGAAGGAGTTGGACTGTTTGAATTAAAAAAACCACTCAACGATACTGAAATTGAAGAACTGACTCACACCTACTGCACTACCACCATATTTCCTTATATGCGAGAAATTATCGCCGATATCAGTCGTCGCGCTGGGTTTCCCCCACTGCACATCCCACAAATTGACTTTGCCCAAGTCTTCAAACAACAGGCAACAGAACAAACCCATCACACCCTACATTGAAAAAAATCTATCCAATCAGATTGACAAAAAGAAATAATTTGATATATTACAAAAATAGTTATGATTCTTGTCAATCATCAAAAAGGAGTAAAAAGAATGAAAAAATGGATTTGCACAATTTGTGGTTATGTTCATGAAGGAGAGAACCCACCAGAAAAATGTCCTCAATGTGGCGTAGGACCTGACAAATTTGAACTTCAGGATGACTCTGATCTGGTATGGGCAGACGAGCATCGTATTGGTGTCGCCAAAGGTGTCGATCCTGAGATCGTTGAGGATCTTCGTGCCCACTTCACAGGAGAATGTACCGAAGTCGGCATGTATATCGCTATGAGTCGCCAAGCAGACCGCGAAGGCTACCCGGAAGTGGCAGAAGCATATAAGCGAATTGCTTGGGAAGAAGCTGAGCATGCGGCGAAATTTGCTGAGTTGCTCGGTGAAGTTGTAAGTGACACCAAAACCAATCTTGAGCTGCGCGTTCAAGCAGAAAATGGTGCCTGCGCCGGCAAAAAGAAGATTGCCACCCGCGCAAAAGAACTCAATTTGGATGCTATCCACGATACAGTGCATGAGATGTGCAAAGATGAAGCACGCCACGGTCAAGCTTTCCAAGGGCTGTTGAAGCGCTATTTTTCATAAAGAATCACGATAGAATGGTCTAGATCATGGGGGTTGCGCATCATTTAATAGTTGTGCAACCCCATTTTTTTGTGCTAGTTATTAAAAAAGCACAATAAACCATTTACATTACTTTACTAAGGAGGATTTTGCGATGAAAAAGGTAGCACTTTGTTTTCTTGTGGGGATGCTGTTAATAACTGGCATCGCCTACGCTGAAGAGGAAGCATGTATAGAATGTCATAGTAAAATAACCCCTGGACAGGTTGAGGACTGGCGTGTCAGTGCTCACGCCGACAATGATATAACCTGCTCTGCCTGCCACGGTGAAGAGCACGTTAACGCAAACGATATTGCCAAGGTGCAATTTCCCGACGAGCACGTTTGTCAGGAATGTCATGCAGAACAGTTTGAACAGTTCAGCCACGGTAAACACAATTTTGGTTGGACATCATTAAACGCACTGCCCATCACCCACGTAGAACCGGATGAGTTGATGGAAGGTGGGCGTGGCTGCGGCGGCTGCCACAACATGGGCATTAAAACTGAAGCACAAAAAGCTGAGCAGTTGGCCAAAGGCTACCGTTACCAGAACAATTCCTGCGATGAGTGCCATACTCGGCATAGTTTCTCTAAAAAAGAAGCTCAAGATCCTCGTGCATGTCAACAGTGTCATATGGGCTACGACCATCCCCAGTGGGAGATGTGGAGCAGCGCAAAACATGGTACTCGCTGGTTTGCTAAAGAATCAGGTCGCTTACCAGAAGGGGCAAAAGCGCCAACCTGTCAAGAGTGCCATCTGCCTAATGGTAACCACAGTAACCATACCGCGTGGGGTTTCCTCGGCGTACGCCTGCCCCTGCCCGAAGATCCTCAGTGGAAAGCCGACCAAATCACCATCTTGAAAGCCATGGGAGTTCTTAATCCTGAAACCGGTAAGCCCACAGAACGTTTAGCGCTGGTACAATCGGTAGATATGATCCGCTCCACCAAAGAGGCTTTCGACACTGAGCGAAATAAAATGATCGAAACCTGCAAAAAATGTCATTCCGAATCATATGCCCGCGCTCAAATGGAGATGGGTGACAGCATGTTACAGAAAGCCGATTTTCTGCTAGCTAAGGGTATTCGTATTGTAGCTGGGTTATACAAAGATGGAATTATTGAAAAGCCAGCAGACTATCCATTTGCCTACCCTGATTTCCTGTATTTCCTGCGCACCAACGGGAGGAAAATAGACGGCATGAGCCATATTGATCAGGTGCTGTTCAAAATGTATATGAAACATCGGATGCGGACCTACCAGGGACAATTCCACGTCAACCCAGACTATGCATACTGGTATGGTTGGGCACAGATGACCAACGATTTAAGTGAAATAGAAGAGTTGGCAAAGACAATGCGTGCTACCCACACAAAAGCACACTAGTACCACACTAAAATTCATCCATGATGGGAAAAAACGCCACCTTTAACAGGTGGCGTTTTTTTTTGCCTTGGCGTACGGAACGTGCAATAATTACCCTTTTTTAGTGCTGATCTATCCAGCACAGATATTGTTACTTCGTATGAGCATTGATAGATAAAAACATATCCCCCGAAATGGATAAACATTCAATAAGATGGACAACTTGACGAATCTTTCAACACTTCAACATCTGAATAAACCTCTGCGCTTTGCAGCAACAGACGGTACACTTGATATCCCACCAATAAAATTAGAATTTTGCGGTGACCCACTCTTTCTACGTACACACAAACTGCGCTATCCCATTATAGCCGGTTCTATGGCAAAAGGGATATCTTCTGCACAGATGGTGATTGCCATGGGCACAGCTGGAATGCTCGGCTTTTTCGGTGCTGCCGGTCTACCACTAGAGCAAGTACAAGAGCAGATAAACATCATAAAAAAAGCTCTACCTGAAGGTCAATACGGCTGCAATCTAATCCACAGCCCGCATGAAATATCTCTGGAACAGGCGCTGGTAAAGTTATATATAGCCAACGATATCCACCTAATCGAAGCCTCTGCCTTTTTAACCATGAGTTTGGCTTTAGTTCACTACCGACTTCATGGAATCCACAGCGACAGCTCCGGCAATATCATTGCTCCAAATCGAATTATCGCCAAAATTTCGCGCGAAGAAGTAGCGCACCATTTCCTTTCACCACCACCACAAAAAATGGTTAACAAACTAGTGGAGCAAGGGGTTATCACACCAGAGCAGGCTGCTCTAGCCGCAAAAATACCGATGGCTGAAGATATTACCGCTGAAGCAGACTCTGGCGGGCACACCGACAATCGCCCAGCACTTGCCTTGTTCCCAACTATTTGCGCCTTACGTGATCAACTACAAAAACAATACAACTATCCAACTACTCCACGTATCGGTTTAGCAGGGGGCATCGCCACACCGCATGCAGCGGCTGCGGCTATAGCTATGGGAGCTGCATACATGGTTACCGGCAGTGTCAATCAGGCGTGTGTAGAATCAGGCACCTCAGATATGGTGCGTCAAATGCTGGCCGAAACAAGACAGGCTGATGTAGCCATGGCACCGGCAGCGGATATGTTTGAAATGGGTGTTGATGTACAGGTTCTTAAACGGGGAACCATGTTCTCCATGCGCGCCAAAAAATTATATGAAATATATCGCCAGCATCCCAGCCTTGACGCCATACCAGAGCCAGAGCGACTAAAGTTGGAGCAAACTTTTTTTCGTGAACCGCTAAATAATGTTTGGCAAAAAACCCGTGATTATTTTCTGCAACGTGATCCAAGCCAGGTGGAACGTGCTGAACGCGATCCTAAACATCTAATGGCGTTGGTGTTCCGCGCCTATCTCGGGCAGGCAACCCATTGGGCTAACGCTGGCGATCCAGGTCGTAAAATGGATTTTCAGGTGTGGTGCGGCCCAGCCATGGGTGCATTTAACGCATGGGCAAAAGATACCTTTTTACAACAACCGGAAAACCGCAATGTAGCATGCGTCAATCTCAACATTTTATTTAATGCGGCAGTTCTTATACGAGCCAATTATCTGCGACAACAGGGGATCGACATAGACGCAAACAGCATCTCCCTGAATCCATTAACCATCGAACAGATCAAGGAGTACCTGCGTGACTAATTCGGGTGCAAATAAAAATAGTTCACAGCCAACAACCAATCCTGAAACCCTAAATGTACCACTAGCGATAGTCGGTATTGGCTGCCTTTTCCCAAAATCAAATACCAAGGATGCTTTCTGGGCCAACATCAAGGCCGGGACAGATACAATCACTGACGTGCCGGAAACGCATTGGCGCATCGCCGACCTGTATGACCCAGATCCTAAAACACCGGATAAAAGCTATGGCAAACGGGGTGGTTTTCTCGACCCTATCGATTTCAATCCCCTTGAATTCAGCATCCAACCTAATATCTTGGAAGCAATTGACACTTCACAACTGTTAGGCTTAGTCGCCGCACGTGAAGCTCTTAAAGATGCAGGTTACGACCCCGAAGGCGATTTTGCCCGTGAACGTGTAAGCGTCCTCCTCGGCGTTACCGGTGCATTAGAGATGGTGATCCCCCTCAGTGCCCGTTTGGGTCATCCATACTGGCGCAAAGCCCTTAAAGATGCCGGTATCCCCGCCGATGTAGCCGAAGAGGTAGTGGATCGGATAGCTGACAATTATGTAGAGTGGCAGGAAAATTCATTTCCTGGTTTATTAGGTAATGTTGTTGCCGGTCGAATCAGCAAGCAGTACGATCTCGGCGGAACCAATAGCGTTATTGACGCAGCATGCGGGAGTTCACTGAGTGCCGTTCACATGGCTGCCATGGAGTTAGCCTGCGGACGCAGTGATATGGTTATCACCGGTGGTATAGATACCTTCAACGACATATTTATGTACACCTGCTTTAGCAAAACTCCAGCGTTATCCCCAACCAACATTATCCGCCCTTTTGACAGCCAATCTGACGGCACATTGATAGGAGAGGGATTAGGACTGGTAGTGCTGAAACGGCTGGCAGACGCCGAACGCGACAATGACAATATTTATGCAGTTATCCGCGGCATTGGCACAGCGAGTGATGGTAAAAAAGGAGCTATCTACGAGCCCAATGCCAACGGACAGAAAAAAGCCCTCAACCATGCCTATCAACTTGCCAATATTGACCCAAAAACAATAACCCTGCTTGAAGCACACGGCACAGGAACCCGTGTTGGTGATGCTACGGAAATAAAGGCTTTACGCGAAGTATATGGCGAAAGCGATGGGAAGCCGTGGTGTGCTCTCGGCTCAGTAAAATCGCAAATTGGTCACACCAAGGCATCAGCAGGTTCTGCCGGCCTGATCAAAATGGCTCTAGCTCTTCACAACAAAGTATTACCGCCAACTATTAATGTTAAAGAGCCACAACGGGTTATCTCCGAAGGCAATACTCCATTCTATGTCAACACAATGAGTCGACCTTGGCTGGCTACCCCAAATCATCCCCGGCGTGCAGCCGTGAGTGCCTTTGGTTTTGGCGGTAGCAATTTTCACTGTGTATTGGAGGAGCACCAAGATAAGCGTTTAAGCAGTGACTGGAGTGATGCACCACAGATAATAGCATTGTGTGGCGACAACAAAGCTGCGATCAAGCAGCAGCTTCAGCAACTGCCAACGGCTGGTACACCTGAGCAGTTACGCCGTTTTGCCGCTAAAACCAGAGCTGAATTTGATAATAACGCCACTGAACGACTGTTGTTTGTTATCGAAGCGGATAAGGATGTTGCGACAATTACAGCAAGCGCCGAGCAATTACTCAACAGCGATAAGGCGTTAGCAGGAACTCCAACAGGCATCTGGTATGGCAACAACAGCAATAGTAACGGGAAACTGGCGGTGCTGTTTCCCGGACAAGGTGCACAATATCCTCACATGCTCAGCGACCTCGCCTGTCACGCACCACAGTTGCTTAATGTGTTACAGGATGCCGACGGCACTCTCAAGCTCGACGACAAACTCAGCTCCATTATTTATCCCCACTCAATATATACCGATGACGACAATAATCGGGCTATAGCCAACCTTCAGGCTACACAAGTTGCCCAACCAGCTATTGGCACCGTTAGTTTAGGTGCTTGGAAATATCTGGAAACTTTCGGTCTCAAACCTCAGGCATGGGGTGGTCACAGCTATGGTGAGTTAACAGCGTTGTGCGCTGCTGGCGGTTTTAACGCAGAAGATCTATTCCGGTTATCCCGACTGCGTGGCGAATTGATGGCCGGTGATGGCAGTGATAAAGGTACAATGCTAGCGGTATCGGCTAAGATGGACAAAATTGAACAATTACTTGCAGAAGAGCAGTTGGATCTGGTTCTCGCCAATCGCAACACTCCAACGCAGGGGGTTCTGTCCGGTGCACGCAGTGAAATTGAGCGCGCAGCAAAACTATGTAAAGATCGTGGGTTACGCTGCGTCAGCCTTGATGTCGCTGCTGCATTTCACAGCAAATTGGTAGCCGACGCTTCGGCCCCTTTTCTTATGGCTTTACAAAAAGTAGAGGTTAATGGCACAGCTACTCCAGTATATGCCAACAAAACTGCTGCACCCTACCCTGATGATCCAGCCGCTATGCGTAGTCTGCTCGCAGAACAGATAGCTAATCCAGTAGAATTTGTTCAACAGATAGAACAGATGTACAGCGACGGTGTAACGACTTTTGTCGAGATCGGCCCAGGTGCACGTCTGACCGGCATGGTGGGTAAAATTCTTAAGGGTAAACAGGTTAACGCCATCGCCCTCGACTCATCTAACGGTAAACGTAGCGGGCTTACCGATATGGCTCGCGTTTTGGTACAACTGGTCGCAAGTGGATATCCGCTTCAACTGAGCAAGTGGGACGAAAATTATGCTCAACAACAATTGAAGCTGCCAGAACCAAAAGCTCCACGAATGACGGTATCAATATGTGGTGCCAACTATGTCAAAGAGAAAAAAGTACGCCCAGTCAGCACACGTAAGCTGGTTGATGAGAGTCAGGTCAAAACTGTTGTTCAGCAACAAACCCAACCACCTGTTGCGGTAGCCCCGGAGGTAAACAACGATACCACTGTCATCAACACTCAGTATCAGTCCAGCGCTGATTCACTACGTTCTCTACAGGAAAACATGACAGTATTGCAACGGATGCAGGAAGATACTGCTAAGCTACACAACAAATTCCTTGAAGGTCAGGCTGCAGCAGTTCAAGCAATGCGTTCACTGATGGATCATCAAATGGTGTCCGCACCTATTAGCCCAACAACAGGTACAACTACAACTGTTGCCAACGCACAAACAACTTCTGCTGTAGTTACTCCAGCGCCCATATCGGCTCCGATTTCAGCTTCACCAGCTATTCCAACGCCGTCAGCTAGCATAGCAAGTACAGTTACGGCAGCCTCATCAACTATAGGTGCGGATGTTTCAGCCACTTTACTTGAAGTGGTGGCTGAAAAAACCGGCTATCCGCAAGAGATGCTGGAGCTGGATATGAGCCTCGATGCGCAACAACAGGTGCGGATGTTTCAGCCACCTTACTTGAAGTGGTGGCTGAAAAAACCGGCTATCCGCAAGAGATGCTGGAGCTGGATATGAGCCTCGATGCCGACCTTGGTATCGACTCCATTAAGCGGGTAGAAATTCTATCGGCTAGAAATTCTATCGGCTATTCAGGAAAAACTCCCCGAGCTGCCAGCACTACAACCAGATCAACTCGGCAGTTTGCAAACTCTACGGCAGATTGTTGAAGCCATGGAAGTAACATCTGGCAATCAAAATAATGCTGCACCAGATTTAACGGCAACTGCAACAAACGATAAAAAAAAAGACCTTAGTACTGCAACCATCAGCCGTCAGGTAATTACTCTAACGGAGCTACCAACGCATCGTGATCAATTACCATTAAAGGAGAACGGCACAATATGGGTAGTCAATGATTGTTCAACATTGAGCACAACCATTGTTGAGCAATTGCAACAACGCGGGTTTAATTCAGAGCTTATCAGCCCCAATCACGATATTGTTCCACAACAACTTGTGGGGCTGGTAATTATCGCCCCACAAGTTGGCACCGATAGCCAATTTTTAAGTGATAGTTTTCAACTGGTACAACGCTGTGGCGCAGCATTGAAAAATCATGGCGCTGACGAAGCCAGCTGCTTGGTAACCGTCTCACGTTTGGACGGCAAGTGTGGTTTTGGTGGTGAAACAACGATCATTGACCCTCTATCCGGCGGGTTAGCTGGGATAAGCAAAACTGCCAGCCATGAATGGTCCGAAGTAAATTGCAAGGCTGTTGATTTAGGTGCAGATCTCAGTGAAACCGCTCAAGCTGAATCAGTTATTGACGAGTTGTTGCACGCAGATCCACTGGAAGTTGGGATAAATGCCAGCGGCAGGTGTACTCTAGCGTTACAGGAAAAGAATCTGGCAACAGACAGCCCTGCCCTGCACTTAACCGCTGAAGATGTTGTTATAATCAGTGGTGGCGCTCGCGGTGTTACCGCCGAAGTAGCCAACGCCATGGCAAACTCTGGGCAACCGACTCTACTGCTTTTAGGGCGCAGTCCTCTACCGGAGCCTGAACAAAACTGGCTCTTAGCCGCACATGACGAAGCCGCAATAAAAAAAGCGCTTATGACTCACGCGGCGCAGCCGTTAAAACCACGTGAACTTAACAACGCCTGCAGTAAAGTGTTAAACAACCGTGAGCTCACTCATAATATCCAGCGTCTACAGCAAGCAGGATCAAAAGTGATCTATCGCAGTGTTGATATACGCGACGAGCAAGCTGTTGCATCCGCCGTTACAGAGGCCCGTGATCTTGGCAATATCCGTGGTTTCATTCACGGTGCTGGCGTTTTGGCCGATCGAAAAATAGAGGATAAAACCCCGGAACAGTTTGAGATGGTTTATTCAACCAAGATCAACGGATTGCAAGCGCTAATTCAAGCAACCTATAATGACAATCTTGACTTTATCGCCCTATTCTCATCATCAACTGGACGCTTCGGTCGCAGTGGACAGGTAGATTATGCCGTTGCCAACGAAGTTCTTAATAAAAGTGCCCAAGCACTGACACGGCAACGGAAAAGTTGTCGTATCGTCTCTTTCAACTGGGGTCCATGGGACGGCGGCATGGTTACGCCTGCCTTGAAGAAAATTTTTGCCGCCGAAGGTATAGGTGTAATTGATCTTCAAGTTGGTTCCCACTACCTGCTCCAGGAGCTGGCTCACAATGATAACGAAGTCGAAGTCGTTATTCTTGGTGGAACGGAGCAGACCCCGGCTAAAAATGACAAGAGCGATGAACACAATAATGGCGACAATAACGGCAAAAAAAAACCTGTCAGCAATGTCTACTCGGATAAGGTTTTTGATCTGCACCTGAACAGCAACAATATGCCAGTGTTACATCACCATGTGATCAACAACAAAGCGGTAGTACCAATGGCATTGCTGGTAGAATGGCTGGCACAAGGTGCATTACATAACAATCCCGGCTTAATATTTTACGGTTTTGACAATCTGCGTATCCTCAACGGAATCAAGCTGGCAGCAAATAACGACACAGCTATTGGTCTACGTTACGGCGGCACCAGTGTCGAGGATGGAACATTTATCATCCCTATGCAAATCTACAACGAGACGGATCAAACGATTCACGCCAGCGCCGACATCATATTGTCCTCTGCACTGCCTGATCAACGACCTGCTATTGATCCCCTGGTTGTTGACGGCGCAGAGATGGCGACTCAGGGTGAAATATATTCAGCCGGGCAACTATTTCACGGTCCATTACTCCAGGGATTAAAGCAAGTTATCGGCAACAACACCGAAGGGATAATTGCCCTGTCCAGCAATGCGCCTCCACCAGCAAAATGGATGGAAAATCCTTTGCGCAACACTTGGGTAGCCGATCCGCAGTTGCTGGATAGCGCCTTTCAAATGATGATCTTATGGAGTTTTGCACAGAAACATCTAGGTTCATTGCCAAACTTTGCCGCCCAATACCGTCAATATTGTGAACAATTTCCATCTGGAACCACTCGTATTCAATGCCGGGTCACCAAAACTAGCCAAAACAGTGCCAGCGCAAATATTGACTTTATAGATGAGCGCACGCGCCAATTGCTGGCTCGATTAGAGGGCTATGAGTGTACCATGACTGAAAATTTACATCAGGCCTTTGTAAATAATCAATTGTAACGCTAAACTATCAAGTAACTATTTAGCCCAACACGCTGAATAGTTACATTATCAGGAAGCTTTCATGCAAACATATCTTGAATGTATCCCCTGTTTTGTAAAACAGACAATGAGTGTTATGGAGTTAGTTGAACTCAATGACGAGATACGGGAAAAAACTTTACGGGCGGTGTTGAAATATCTAAGCACAATTGATTTTCATCATTCTCCGCCAGCAATGGCACGCCAGATACACAAATTAATTCGTGAACAAAGTGGTATCAGCGATCCATACTTAACAGAAAAACAACGTGATCAACAACTGGCCATGCAACTGTTGCCTCAATTGGAGCAACAAGTACTCATGGCCGACAATAAGCTCCGTGCAGCAGTGTTGGTAGCCATTGCCGGCAACAGTATCGATCACGGGGTATATCATGGAATGACCGTTGAACAGATACTAACCAGCGTTGAACAAGCTCTGGAGGTACCACTGCTCGGGGATTTGGACAACTTCGCTGCTTCTATAGCCAAAGCGGAATCTATACTGTATTTGGGTGATAACGCTGGTGAGATTGTATTGGATAAGATCCTGCTTAACCAATTACCCCTCGATAAAACAACTTTTGCAGTGCGTGGCGGTCCAATCATTAATGATGCCACCTATGCAGAAGCGCAGCAGGCCGGAATAACTGAACTTGTTACGGTTATCGATAATGGAGACATAAGCCCTGGCACTATTTTAAATAATTGTGACCCCGCTTTTGTTGCTCTATTTAACAAGGCTGATATGATTATAGCTAAGGGACAGGGTAATTATGAAACCCTCAGCGACAACAAAGCAAACATATTCTTTTTGCTCAAAACAAAGTGCCCGGTTATCGCCGCCGATATTGGCTGCAGTATGGGAAGCGCCTTGCTATATCATCCGTCGGCTTAAATATCAGTCTATATTTTTACTAAAATTGCTTCAAAAGGGAGGCTTGAATGCCAAATAAGAGAAGTTATGCGCGTGTGCAATTTATCGAAAAAGCTCATCTGAAATGTGATGGCATAAACAACGATTGTTGCGTCATGGATATCTCCCTCAAGGGAGCTTTACTGCGATTCCCCAAAGATAAAGTTCCACAACTGCAAGCAGAGCAGAAATGTGTCATCACAATGGTTTTGGAAGGTAGTGACATATGTCTTGAATTTAATGCCATTGCCAACCACTTTAACGACGATACAATCGGGTTTTACTTCATTTTCCGGTTGCCAACCCGGTTTCCTGAATCAACTGATTTAGGTCGTCAGCTGACAGGGTAGATTCACATTGCCCCATCACCGACTCCCCTGCATTAGCCAGAGACAATGCATTCCACTGTGGCGCAAGTGTTGTATTATCTGGCTGCGGTGAGAAGGCATACAATGGCTCAGGTATCAATTTACTTTCGAGCAAAAAGTACAATTCGTTAAGATCAAGCTCCAATCCAACAACTTCACAGCCACACTGCATGGCAGTATATATTATCTGCCGGCACTGCATCTGTTCCGGTTCATAACCCCACTCCCAATAAACATTTACCGGCCAAAAACGCCATGCAGCCTTTTCACCATAACTTACAGGTGAAGCAAAACATAGAACAACACAGGCATCGTAAGCTGTTTCAGAAAGTTCAACTCCTAATGGCTTAATTGCATATAGACGCAGCCGTTTATTTTCATCCATCCGTTGACGAATAAATTCTACACTTGCTCCAACATTATTATGAAAAGTAAGACAGTCAAACATAGGATCATCACCACCGGCAAACCATTGCGGGGCAACACCAAACAATTCACCAGCCCATTTAATCCGTTCTTGGGACATTTCTGGAACTTCACTTTCATTAAATGGGCTGCTGTTGAGCAACACCTGCCAACGTCTGTCATCAAAGGCAAATTCCTGTTCATTATCAGCATTGTTTTCGTCGGTTTCTATTTTCTGTGATCTATTGCCAAAATAACGAGCATAAAAATAACTAAACAAAGCCGCAACTATACATAATGAGAGCGCACCCCAGATAAAATATGCAAACCACTGCATGGAGATCTTTCCCTTCCTCTAAAAACAGCTTATAATTTAACCAAAAGAGATCTGTCGCAATACTGAATCTATTTTTTTTGAGGCAAACTTATCAAAAAAGCTATAGCTTAACCATCCTTTTCAGTAATTTTCTTGCGCAGTTGTCCAGTTTCTGACAGTATGCGCTCCGGAGAATTATTTGAATTTTAACTTCAGTGGAGTAAGTTTCTTGTTAGTTAATCGTGATCAAAAATCGGTATTTTTACTGGCGCAACTGGTGCTACGTAAAAACAAATTATCAATTCCTCTTCTGTTAAGTGGAGAAGCGATCCACCACAAACATAATTCACATCCTGACATGTTATCTTGGGCTATAGATTATATCCAATGCTACCCTGAGAACAGTGATGATCAAGAGCTTCTTCATCATATACATCTTCATCCAGCGCACCAATGGACACCGGAACAGACACGCCGTGTTTCCGTTGTTCTAAACGCTTTTTACAACAAACTCAAGCAGGATCGCCTTTATGCTATAGGGATAAGATGGCTCAATTCTGGTGGCAGAGCCATGATCGAAAATTACGCTATCAATAATTATTCAACACAGCAAAACAATAGTGGCTGTGATTCATACACAAAGTCGGATAATGAGATATAGTAACGTCTATATTAACAACATAGCTTACGAATTACCGCCAGTTGTTGTCAGTTCAGCTGAACTCGAGCAGCAATTAAGTGGGCTATACGAGGCTCTCCATATTACTCCGGGGCAACTTCAAGCGCTAACAGGTATTCGAGAACGGCGCTGGTGGCAACCGGACACTCCCCTATCACAGGGGGCTGCTCAAGCTGGCAAAAAAGCTTTAGCAACAGCGTCCATATCGGCTGATGATATCGGGGCAATTACCTACACCGGGGTCTGCCGGGAACTGTTTGAACCTGCCACCGCCTGCCGCGTAGCCAATGAGCTGAGGATCTCTGGCGAAGTTATGATATACGATATTAGCAACGCCTGCCTCGGTGTATTGAATGGTATCCTCGACATCGCCAACCGTATCGAATTGGGACAAATACGTGCAGGGCTGGTGGTGTCGTGCGAAAGTGCACGGGAATTAAACGAAACCACAATTCGACGCATGTTAGCTAATAAAGATATGTCGTTTTTTGCCCGTTCTATTGCCACCCTTACTGGTGGTTCTGGAGCGGTAGCAGTATTATTGACTGATTCTTCCCTTGCCAGTTCCAACAGCCATCGTCTACTTGGTGGTACCACCATGGCTCAACCACGGCACCATGAATTATGTCGCTGGGGGGTTGAAAAGGATGGTCAAGACCAGTTTCGTCAATTTATGAACACCGACGCCGTGGCAGTAATGCAAAATGGTGTAGCCTTGGGTAAAGAGACCTGGCGGGTGTTTCTTGATACTATGAATTGGAGCGGAGATGATATCGACAAAATTATCTGTCACCAAGTGGGTTCAGCCCATCAAAACGCAATTTTGCATGAATTAAATATCAGTGCCGATAAGGATTTCAGCACCTACCCGTTTTTAGGTAATATTGGAACTGTCTCTTTACCGATAACTGCAGCCATCGCCGCAGAACGCAACGTACTGCAAGCTGGACACAAGGTTGCAATGTTAGGGATTGGCAGCGGTTTAAACTGTATGATGTTAGGAGTTGAGTGGTGAAACGTTTATTACCTTTCTCTGGTAAATTTCTAAAATTAGATGGTGGGATAAACTACCATTATCTCGATGCTGGCACAGGATCACCTGTTGTGATGTTGCACGGCAATCCGAGTTGGAGTTTCTATTACCGCCGCTTAGCTGTGCAACTAAGCAGCGATCATCGCGTTATCGTCCCCGATCACGTTGGCTGTGGTTTGTCAGATAAACCAGGCGATGAGCAGTATGATTACACCCTCACCAGTCGGGTCGACAATTTGGAACAACTTCTCGACACGCTAGAGATAAAAGAGAACATCACACTAGTCGTACACGACTGGGGCGGCATGATCGGCATGGCTTATGCCACAAAATATCCAGAGCGAATTGCCAAACTGGTAATTATGAATACTGCGGCATTTCACCTGCCCAAAGATAAACAACTCCCCTTCAGTCTAAAAATTTGCCGTGACACTGCTGTGGGTTCTTTTTTAATTCGCGCAGGCAACGCCTTCAGCCTCGGTGCTGCATGGGTTGGGTGCAAACAAAACCCCCTACCACGGGCACTGCGCTGCGCCTACACCGCGCCATACAACAGTTGGCGCAACCGCATCGCCACCTTACGATTTGTTCAGGATATTCCCCTATCTCCTACTGACAGTGCTTATGCCGAAGTTGACCGGGTTGAAAATAATCTGAATAAATTAACAAACGTCCCCATGCTTATCTGTTGGGGAGAAAAAGACTTTGTTTTTAATAGTCAATTTTTGGCTCAGTGGAAACTTCGCTTTCCCAAAGCAACAGTAAAAAGTTGGCACAACGTCGGCCACTATATTCTTGAAGATATCAGCGATGAAGTTATTCCGATTATATCGGATTTCATCCGTTGCAAAAACAGCAGTAATCAATAATGGACAACAAATCAACTCCCAATATTGCCAGTTATTTATCCCAACGGGCTAAACAGATTCCATACAGTGCAGCCGTTGTATATCCTGACCACCGAAGCAAAGCTGGTCAAGTAAGTTATATCCATTATACCTATGCTCAGTTAGACCAAGAAAGTGACCATCTCGCCGCCACTCTACACAAAAATGGCGTTGAATGTGGTCAGCGTACGGTAGTAATGGTCAAACCTGGTCTCGATTTTTTTGCGATCACCTTTGCTCTGTTTAAACTTGGAGCTATCCCGGTTCTGATTGATCCAGGCATGGGGATAAAAAACATCAAGAGGTGCCTAGAACAGGCTAAACCACAGGTGTTTATCGGTATTAGCAAAGCTCAGTTAGCGCGCAAATTGTTAAGTTGGGGTAAAGGCTCACTGCAGAAAATATTTACCACCGCCTCAGTATGCTTTCCCGACTGCCAGAGTTTGCCAAAGTTGAAGCAGCAGAGCGGTTCAAAGCTCAGTTTCACAACACATCAGCCGAGCAATGACGAGATCGCCGCAATATTATTTACCAGCGGTAGTACCGGCACACCCAAAGGAGCAATATATACCCACGCTAACTTCAATGCCCAAATCAATGCATTGCAGAGATTATACAACATTCAGGTTGGCGAGATAGACCTGTGCACTTTCCCGCTGTTTGCTCTGTTTGCTCCGGCATTGGGAATGACAGCGATTATCCCAGACATGGATGCTACCAAGCCGGCACAGGTTAATCCTCAACGTATTTTTGAAGCTATTGAAAATTTTGGCGTTACCAATATGTTCGGTTCGCCAGCACTGCTACGTCGTGTCGCAAATTTCGGCACTACACAACAGCTCAAATTACCAACACTGAAACGGGTCATCTCTGCTGGAGCACCAGTACCTGCGGCGGTGCTTGAACAATTTAGCTCCATGCTCAACGACAAGACCCCCATTTACACACCTTATGGTGCAACAGAAGCCTTGCCCGTATGTTCCATCGACAGCAATACCATCCTTAACCACACCCGCTATTTAACCGATTCAGGACAGGGGATATGTGTAGGTTGTCCAGTTGATGGAGCAGATGTCAGGATTATTTCCATTGATGATAATGCCATTGACATCTGGGATGACAATTTGTGCGTCGACAATGGGATAATTGGCGAGATATGTGTAAAAGGGGAACAGGTAACTCGAGGATATTTCGACCTTGATGCGGCAACTGAATTGGCTAAAATCCCTTGTTTTGATGGCTTTTATCACCGCATGGGAGATCTTGGCTATTGCGACAACGATGGTAAAATATGGTTTTGTGGACGTAAAACGCAACGGGTACAAACCACACAAGAAACAATGTTTACCATCCCCTGCGAAGCAGTGTTCAACACCCACCCTAAAGTTTATCGCACAGCTTTGGTTGGCATAGGCAAACCGGGCAATCAACAGCCAATTCTATGTGTCGAACTGCTCAATAAACAGGATCTTAAAAATAGCGCCACTATTGCAAAAGAGCTGCGTATCATTCAAGAAAAGTATCCCCATACTAAATCGATAGTGGAAATATTGTTTCACCCCTCTTTTCCGGTGGACATCCGCCACAATGCTAAAATATTTCGGGAAAAACTGGCAGTATGGGCCGGCAAGAAATTATCATGAAAGCCTTAGTTACCGGTGGGGGTGGTTTTCTCGGTTTTGCTATAGTAAAAATATTGCGCCAACAAGGGGCAGAAGTTCATACTCTGGCGCGCAATCATTACCAAAAACTCGACAAAATAGGTGCGATACAGCACATTGGCGATTTAAGTAACTACAGCGCGGTTGAACAAGCCGCAAGGGGTTGCGACAGCGTATTTCATGTGGCGGCGAAAGCTGGCATCTGGGGTGATTACGCTGATTACTACCGAGCCAACGTTACCGGTACAGACAATGTAATAAAAGCCTGTCAGCAATTTAAAATTGAAAAACTGATCTATACTAGTTCACCTAGCGTGGTATTTAACGGCAAGTCTATGCAGGGACTTAATGAATCTCTCCCTTACCCCGATCACTACGAAACAGCATATCCCGCAACCAAGGCCATAGCCGAACAACATATCATCGCTGCCAACAGTAACGAATTAGCTACAATAGCACTGCGTCCCCATCTTATCTGGGGTCCTGGAGATAATCATCTAACTCCCCGCATAATTGAACGGGGCCGCGCCGGCAAATTAAAAAAGGTTGGTAAACTGGATCATAAGGTTGATTGTATCTATATCGACAACGCAGCATCAGCACACCTTTTGGCGGCAAAAAAACTTTTCCCTAATTCTGCAATAGCTGGAAAATGTTATTTCATTTCTCAGGATGATCCTCGTTATCTGTGGGATATAGTCAATGGTATTCTGGCCAGCGCTGACATCGCTCCGGTAACCAGCAGTATACCATTCAAAATCGCTTACCCTATCGGCTGGTTGTTGGAAATTAGCTACCGTCTGTTAAAAAAACAGGTTGAGCCTCCCATGACCCGTTTCTTAGCCCGTGAACTCTCTACAGCCCACTGGTTCGACATCAGTGCGGCAAAAAAAGATTTTGATTATCAGCCCACCATCTCCATTGAAGAAGGGTTAAAAATGTTACGCCAGTGGCTTAAAGTTGAAAATCATGTCAAGCAAAAAAACATTATTAAATAACCACAATATCAACTAAAACCACGACAACAACTGTATTCACAAATAGGTAACTCGCTGTATTTATTAGACATATCCATACTGCCTATTTTATAGGCATTTTGCAAAAGCAATCGAAAATTAAGTAAGTTAGCGCTCTGTTTAATGGGTTTTCCAGCACTTATCCACAACTGCTGTGGACACAGATAATAAGTGAAATTTCAGGACAAGAAACGGGAATTTTCCGATGAATCAACTGATTTTTAATGTCAAAATTTCTTCAGAAAATTATTTGAAATTTTATCAAGGGCAGGCAAGTTGGGTTAATATTGTCGCCGAAGATGGCCGCCGCCTAAAGCTCCCCGCTAAGCACCTGCGTCCATATTTAACCCACGCTGGCATTAACGGCCGTTTTCTCCTGCAGTTTGATAACAACAGCAAAATGACGGCGCTAAAGCGGTTGAAATAATTATGGCACAAACATTATTCTTGCTGGGTTTTCCATAACCATGTTACCTGTAGCGAACCCACAACTAAGTATCCCAACAGGAATAATCGATGCTGCTCATCTACCCACCAGTCGCCAAACCATGTGAGCCCCCCGCCGGGATTACCCGTTTAAGCGGAACTTTGCGTGAGCACGGGTTCCCCTGCACCGCGGTTGATGCAAACATTGAAGGGTTATTGTTCCTGCTCAACAATGCTCCACTTGCCGACGACACCTGGAGTAAACGCGCAACAAAAAATATCCATAATCATTTAGCTGCGCTGCGCTCTGCACAAATTTATCAGCATCCAGCCCGTTACCAGCGTGCCATCTCAGACATAAACCGGATATTGGAGATCAGCGCCCGTCCCTACGCTGTTCAGCTCACGCTGGGTAACTACCAAGGGGGAAAAGGTTCTGCTAACGACAGCGCAAACTTGCTTCATGCAGCACAATATCCCCACGAAAACTTATTTTATCCCTATTTTTCCCATCGTTTACCACAACTTATTGCCGAGCATTGCCCCAGCCATATAGGTTTTTCTCTAAACTTTCTCAGTCAGGCCCCCACCACTTTTGCCATGCTGGGCTTTCTGAAACAACACTACCCAACCATTCCGTTACTCCTCGGTGGTGGTTTGCTCACCTCGTGGATGCGCAGTTCCAACTGGACAAACCATTTCAAATCTATAGTTGACCACATGGTTGATGGGCCCGGTGAGTTGCCATTATTAAAGTATTTACATCACAGCGGATCGCTGCATCACGCTACTCCCGATTACTCCGACCTCCCCCTTAATGACTATATTGCACCGGGGATAATTCTCCCTTTTTCGGCATCAAGCGGATGTTATTGGAATAGATGTAATTTTTGTCCTGAACGCGCCGAGGGAAGCCTCTATAAACCCCTT
The DNA here is from genome assembly GCA_002084705.1 of Desulfobacteraceae bacterium 4572_35.1. GTDB lineage: Bacteria > Desulfobacterota > Desulfuromonadia > Desulfuromonadales > Desulfuromonadaceae > Desulfuromonas. Next base: position 11,579 of record NBLX01000002.1, on the reverse strand, counting down.
AAAACATCCGAAACTATAAAAAATATCCGCCAGTTGGTTGAGACAAATCAGCCATCGATGCTGCATCTTCTCGATAACGCTATCAGCCCGAATTTATTGAAAGCATTTATTTATACACCTCCACAGGTGCCGTGGTACGGCTTCGTTCGCGCTGATGAACAGTTATGTGATCTGGACTTTTGCAAAGAGTTAAAAAAAGCCGGTTGCACCATGCTTAAATTGGGTGTTGAGTCTGGAGATCAGGAAGTTCTTGATGCCATGGACAAGGGGATCAGCGTTGAATTAACCGCTCGAGTACTGGAGACATTGCACCAAGCAGGGATTGCCACCTACGTCTATCTGTTGTTTGGCACACCGACGGAAACTGCAGATAAAGCACGGCATACCCTGCACTTTGTCCAACGGCACCATCAAGCAATTACATTCCTAAATCTGGCAATCTTCAACCTGCCCCTAGGCAGCCCGGAAGCAAGACAACTGCAACTGCGTGATTTTTATCGCGGCGACCTAACCCTTTACAGTGATTTTATTCATCCCCTTGGCTGGAACCGCAAAGAGATTCGCTATTTTCTCAAGCATGAATTTAAACGTGATCCTCTGGTTGCCGCTATTTTACGTCGCGATCCACCGCTGTTCACCTCTAATCATGCTCCATTTATGATCTGAATTATCAGTGTAAGCTTGCAATAACCTTGTCAATTTGCTCTTTGCGCTTTGGATTTGAAGGATGAGAACTTAAAAATCCACCACCGGAGCCATACATGTTCTCAAGAGTTATTATTACCCGTTTCATGGCGGCGGAATATTTAAATAACATCGTTAAAGCTTATTTATCTAACATCACCGTTACCACCCGATATTTCTTAACCTTAACCAGACCGAGGGGCGCTCCTTTTATCCGTTGCACCCACTTACCATCGGTAACCATAACTTCAGCCTTGCGCTCATGTTTTGCCTTAGAATGTTGAGCCGCAATTTTAGCCGCATAGATGATGTCGACATTTTCAACATCAGCACCTCCAGATTTTAATATAAGATGGCAACCGGGCATATTGTGAATATGAAACCATAAATCATTATCTTTAAGCTGATTTTTAGTAATAAAATCATTGGTTTTATTATTACCGCCCCATAGAATCTCCCACCCTCCCGGTGTCTTGCCGTGATTTATCAAGGTCGAGGGATTAATAGCTCTAGTATCCCGTTGTATGGCGGTTTTCGGACGATACCAATGTCCATCAATAAGTTCCTGACGAATAATATCGCAATCAGCGCCACTGTCTGCATCTTTGAGTTGTTGCCCGATCTGCTCCAACCATTCAATTTCGTAATTGGTCTGTTGCTGGCGACGTTCACAATGCTCTAACCCACGGCTTCCTTTACGGTAACGTTTAAAGCATGCTTGAGCATTATCGTTAGGTGTTTTTGCCGGATCAAGAACTATAACAAGTGGTACTGGCGGATCACTATAATAATCCATAACCGTTATCTTATCCATTCCACGTCGCATCTGATGCAAGTTGGCCAACAGAAGATCACCCTTTTGACGCTCATCATCAGCCAACAGACATTTTTCAATCTGCTGATCTATTTTTTCCAAACGTTTGTGCAGTTTTTTTAACCCGCTTTTTACCGCCTTGTGTAGCTCAATATTACCATCACTTCTAGTTACGTCCGCCAACTCTGCGTAGTGCTGCCGAGCCACTTGGGATAAATCCTCCCCCATGAGTATCTGGTCAACACACATGGTCAGTATCGACCCACGTTTGCATGGATGCAGGTGGCCATTCTGCCAACTAGTTACAAACTTACGCACACGATCAGACAAACTCAACCCATCATGCTGTTCTTTCAAGTTCATGGCTACTACTCGACTCATGGGAACAACTTTAGAGGTCAACCACTCAGCACTATCACCATGGTCTGGTATATTATCAGCAGCATCCGGTAAAGTGATTTCACCGGGTATTGGTACTGGGGCATAAAGTTGTCCAACGATTATTTGACGGCTATCATTAGGTGTTGAACGGTGAAGGCTGTCCACAACTTGTTGCTCACTATCCAGCAAGATTATATTACCGCCACGCTTGAACATTTCGGCAACAAGGGTATATTGTTCACCATTTTTACCGACAAAAGATAGTTTCACCACCCGATCTGCCGCATCAATATCAAAATGCAAGAGGCGGTGTAACCGCGAGCGCAGCAACTGGCAAAACCTTGGTGGGCGCAGAGGATTGCGGTAAGACTCATCGGTTATATACATTCGTGGTCCGGCGTCATCTATCCCCAGCAATAAGCGTTGTTGAATTCTTCCATTCCAAAAACGTAAGATCAATATGTTGCGTTGCGGTTGAAAGACTTTGTTGAGTAAGGCTCCCTGCAATTCGGTTCGCAACTGACAAACCATTGCCTGCAGAAAAAAATAATCCATCATAACAATCAAATTTTCCCATTAATTGTGTAATATCAATATCTGACAACTTGCCTGAATCAAATTGACCGTGTTAATATCCCGTCGCAGCGTATCATAAGTAAAAAAGGTTGAGATGACAAAAGACAAGATACAAAATATAATTGAAGCTGCCCTATTTTTTGCTCTGGCTCTCATATTTCGTGCTATGCCACGCATACCAGCGTTAAAGTTAGGGCGTTTTCTCGGACGAATGAGTCGTTTCTTTTTACCTAAGCGGGTCAAAACAACTTCTGACAACCTGCACCTAGCCTACCCCGACAAAAACACTAAATGGATAAAACAACAAATTTGTCAGGTTTTCGAACACTTGGGTATTAGTGCAGTTGAGATGTTATGCCTGGATCGCTTTAATAAACCTGGCTCCATCGAAAAACTGTTCACCATTGAGGGGCTAGAAAATCTGGAAAAGTTAAAAGAAAAGGGGCAAGGCGCATTTCTGATGACCGCTCATATCGGGTTCTGGGAATGTGGCACAGTTGTTTTCCCACAGCTTGGTTTTCCAATTGATTTTGTCACCAAAACTATCCGCAACCCGTACGTCGACCGGTTTTTCCGTAAGCAACGCCAATCGGCCGGTGGTCATTGTCTCGATAGCAAGCACGGTGCAAGGCGTATCATGCGTACCCTCAGTCAAAACCGTTTTGTAGGTATCCTTCTTGATCAACATATATCCAAAAAACGTGCGGTGATTGTCAATTTCTTTGACCGCCCAGCTTATGCGACCCCTATTATTCCACAGATAGTTTTAAAAACAAAAACCCCTATTATTCCAGCTTTTTCTTACCGCAATCCCGACTTCAGTTATAAAATTGTGGTTGGTGAACCAATTGTTTTTTCTGAACCAATAACCCCTGAGTCAGTTCAAAACTGCACCCAACGGCTTACCGATATTGTTGAGAAAGCAATTCGCGAACAACCTGACCAATGGTTCTGGGTACACCGCCGGTGGAGAAAGTCTGCGGAGAAAAAATGACACAAACACCATTCCCAACTTTCAATATCGTTCTTGTTGAACCGGAAATTCCACCCAACACTGGCAACATTGCCCGTCTGTGTGCGGCAACAGGTACCAATCTGCATCTGGTAGGCAAACTTGGGTTTTCCTTAGATGATCGCTACCTCAAACGAGCTGGTCTGGATTATTGGCCTCACGTATCATTACATATATGGGACAGCCTAGAACAATTGCATAAAGATTTTACTGAATCTGCCGCTGGGAACTGGTGGTACACATCGAAAACCGCCGACAAATCTTACACACAGGCCACCTTTTCTGCTGGTGATTTTATTGTATTTGGCAAAGAAACCAAAGGGTTGCCCAAACAATTGTTGGCTGACAATCCAGACAATTGCCTCCTTATCCCCTTAGCTGGTACAGCAGTGCGCAGCCTTAATTTATCCACCTCTGCCGGGATAGTACTGTACGAAGCACTGCGCCAAGTTGACACTTTCAACGTTTAATACGTCGTTTAACTAAAGCGACAACATCGCACATCTCCTTAACCCTCAATACATAACAACTGGTGCAATACAAGCATATACCGGCTCCAATTGCTCCTAGCAACAAAGTAATATTCATCATAGTTAAGCCATGGGACCAGGTGCCTAACAATAAAATTTTATCCACCAGCGCAACCATGACCGTAGTTGCGACAACTACCCGCGCTCCAGTCCACAACACGCCAGTCAAAGCGATTGAACCCAGCTTGCGTTTCAACTGCATCAGCAACATCACGGCATTGAAGATAGATGCACAGGTTAGAGCTACAGCCAGGCCAACGTGTTTAAATGGCCCCATCAACAACAGACCAACGCCCACATTAACCAGCAGTGTCCAAAACGATATCCATACCGGAGTACGCGTATCCTGCATGGCATAGAAGGTTGGAACTACCACTCGGCTGATACCGACAAACAACAACCCTGGCGCATAAGCAGCCAAGGCTATAGCGGTCTGCTGTACTGCAGCAAAATCAAAAGCTCCATTCATAAACAGTTGGCTGTATATCGGCACGGCACATACCATCAAACCAGCGCTGGCAGGTATGGTAATCAGCATAATCAGCATTAATGCATAACGCAGTGAATTTTTAACCTCGGCGATATCACCCGCTGCAGCCTGTTTACTCATGGTTGGCAACACCGCCTGTGCTAACGAAACTACAAAAATACCTTGCGGGAATTCAAACAAACGCTGACCATAATACAGATATGAAACGCTGCCTTGATCTAGAAATGATGACAACAGTCGTGTTACCACAATGTTAATTTGATATATAGCAACCCCGACGACACCTGGAATCATCAACCGTCCAATACGTTGCACCACTGCGTCACGCCAGTGTATGGATAATTTAAGATTAAAGCCGTAGCGACGCATCATGGGCAGCGTCATAGCCAGTTGCAGAAAACCACCCACTACCACCCCCCATGCCAATGCCTCAATGGGGATTGCAAAATATTGATAAAAAAACTGAGCACTACCAATCATGGCCAAATTGAGTATTAATGGTGAAAATGCTGGTATAAAATAATGACCATACACATTCAGTACCCCAGTGAGCAGCGCCAACAAACTAACAAAAAATATGTATGGAAACATCAACCGGGTAAGATGAATCGTTAGTTCCAGTTTGCCGGCTACATGAGCAAAACCTGCCCCCATTATATCCAATATGCAAACAGCGGGATTATTTTTATTTAATACGTAATAAAATAATTGTATCTACCTTGATTTATAGGACTTTTCTATAGTGAATTAGAATTTTTCTATATTGACTGCATTCAGCTACAATGCTATAAAACGTCTTCAGTAAATTTTTTACACGTAGCTAAATCAAATGGAGATCTATATGGCTAACCACAAATCAGCAATTAAAAGAAATAAACAAAGTATCATCAGAAATCAACGCAACGTGCATGCGCGTACTACCATGAGGACTTTGGTTAAAAATGTACGCTTGGCAGTTGCTGCTGGTGACAAGGAAACCGCCACTGCAATATTGAAAAAAGCTGTTCCTTATATTGATAAAGTATGTACTAAAGGTATTATTCATAAGTCAATTTTTTATGAAATTCAATTCAAACAAATCAGATCTTGAGCCAATTTCTGCAATAGTGCTCGTGGCTGGGCCCCTGTTGACTTCAAAGCCAAATCCAACTTTATAAATAATTCAAACGATTGTGGATAGCTTAACTTACTAATTTTTTTAGTTTGACGGATGATCTCGGTCAAAAAATAGGGGTTGATCTTAACTGTGCTGGCAATTTGTTGTTTACCGACGTTTTGTTCCAACAGAGCGCTGGTTTTCCACAGTTGACGGTAATGGCGCGTTATCATCGCCAATATTTTAAGTGGTGCCTCTCCGTCGTCCTGCAACCTTTCTAATAATATTAACGCCCGTGACAAATCCTTCGCGCCAATGGCGTCGGTTAAATCAAAAACTGAATCTATTCGGGTATCGGATACGACAGCTGCAACATCAGGAACATCAATAAAATGATTGTCACCGCAATAATTAAATAGCTTATTTAATTCTGTGACGATCTCACCGAGGGTATTACCAACTCGACGACAAAACAACGCCAGTCCATCTTCACTAAACTGTTTATTGGCACTTCGAGCCCGCTCACACACGAATGGTGGTATTTTATTGGCATATAGCGATTTAAATTCAACCAAAACCCCATTTTTTTTAAATTGTTGATAAAACTTTTTGCGCTTATCAACCTTATTCGCGCAAAAAATCATACAACACTCTGGCACTGGATCACTTATATAACTTATTAAGTTATCTAACTGGTGGGCTAGCAAATCTTGCGCCTGCTTGACGATTATCATCCGTTTTTGTACAAATACCGGAAATGTTTTAGCAGTATCCATCAAACTTGCGGGATCGACATCTCGACCGTTGATCACCAGCAGATTGAAGTCACGACTACTTTTATCCAAAGTTTCATCAAGTAGACAGGTTAGACATTCTTCTAAAAGAAAAGCTTCCTCACCGTATAAACAAATCAGGGGAGGAAGCTTATTGTTTTTAGCTGCTTTGCGCAGCTCATAATCAGTCATAATGGTAAATCAAAAATTATCAGTTATTCGGTTGTAAACCTCTTGCGCCAGACGTTTGGTAGCCTTTAACTGCGCATCACTTTCACGTTGATCCTGCTCCGCACGATCATCACTGGCAAAAAACTCCTCCTGCCATTGTACTGTACCCTGCCAGATCACCTCATCATCCAAACGTCGTACCAGCTTCCCATCAACCTGCATGGTTAACCGATATTCACTGATATCATCATCTTGATTGTAGGTGATTGCGTTGGAACGATAACTGATTATGCTAGCAGTAAGTATCGCATCAGCCTGCTCGGCATCTGCTACGATCGTTACCGTTTGCCGACGGGCAAACTGATCACGCACCTCATTAGTTAACTGAGTTTCGATAAATGGTTCAGCTGTTTTATTCTCCACTGCCTCAATCATCAAAGTGGCAATATCTTCCGGTAAAGTGCCACCACGACCGGGAAGATGATAACCACAACCGGCAATTGTTAGCATCATCAAAGCAAAAACTGTAATTACATTTTTCATCCAACCACCACATTTACCAGTTTTCCTGGCACCACAATAACCTTGCGAATACTCTTATCGGCAATGAATCGTTGCACTGTTTCATCCTCTAAAGCGGCAGCTTCAACTGTTGCCTTATCTGCTGACGCTGACACTGTAATCTTAGAGCGAATCTTGCCATTCACCTGAATGACAATAAGATTTTCATCAACAACAAGAGCCTGTTCATCCCACGCTGGCCACCCAGCAGCTTCAAGATCATCTTTATTGCCAATACTATACCACAACTCTTCAGTTATATGCGGTACGAAGGGAGCCAACAAGCGCACCATCGTCTCAACAGCTTCTTTGAATGCTCCGGGATATTGCTGCTTAGCGTCAAAAGCATAAATAGCGTTTACTAGCTCCATCACTGCTGCAATCGCTGTATTGAAGTGAAAACGTCCATCAATATCTTCGGTCACTTTTTTAATTGTTTTATGACTTATACGGCGCAATTCACGGGCAGCACCACTTGTCTCAGGTTGTGTCTTCTCAGCCAACAACTCCCGATTGTCATAAACAACGCGCCAGACACGATTCAGAAAACGATAGCATCCTTCAACACTCTGTTCGTTCCATTCAAGATCTTTTTCCGGCGGAGCTGCAAACAAGGAGAACAACCGCGAAGTATCAGCTCCATATTTGGCAATAAGATGATCGGGATCAACCACATTCATCTTTGACTTACTCATCTTTTCGATTCGACCGACATTTGCCGTCTTACCACACTTATTACATTTGCCGTCTACCACGTCTTCAGGGTACAACCACCCGTGCTCAGGACACGACTGGGTTTCCTTACAAACCATCCCCTGAGTCAATAGATTAGTAAATGGTTCGTCGATATCCATGTAACCTAAATCGCGCAATACTTTTGTAAAAAAACGCGCATATAGCAAGTGCATTACCGCATGTTCAACACCGCCGATATACTGATCTACAGGGAGCCAATATTCAGCGGCATCTTTATCTATTGCACCATCGGTGAAAGAGGGGCAGGCATAACGGGCAAAATACCATGAGCTCTCAACAAAAGTGTCGAAGGTGTCGGTTTCCCGCCGCGCAGCACCACCACATTCAGGACAAGTGGTCTGATAGAATTCTGTATGCTGAGCTAAAGGGCTGCCACCCTCACCGGTAAATTTAACATTGGTTGGCAGCACTACCGGCAAATCCTGTTCCGGCACTGGCACAACTCCACATTTATCACAATAGATTACCGGAATTGGGTTACCCCAATAACGTTGGCGAGACACACCCCAGTCACGCAGACGATAATTGACAGTCTTGGCACCAATCTGCTGTTGTTCCAGATAATCGGCTATCTGCTCCTTGGCAGACTCATTATCCAGGCCATCGAACTGACCTGAATTCACCATAATCCCGGTACCCGTCCAAGCTTCAGTCATATCTGCCGGATCAAGAGGCTGATCTTTTGGCTGGATGACAACAACCAGTTCCAGATCATACTTTTTAGCAAAATCGAAATCGCGCTGATCGTGGGTTGGCACCGCCATGACCGCGCCAGTGCCGTAATCCATCAACACAAAATTAGCCAAGAAGATCGGCATCTTCGTCTGAGTAAGGGGGTTAATACAGTAGGAACCGGTAAAAACGCCCTCTTTCTCAAAATCTTCACTGGTCCGATTTTTTTTATCCTGACTGCGAACCTTAGCGATAAATTTTTCTACCTGATCGCGCTGTTCTGGTGTTGTCAGTTGCAGTGCCTGGGGATGTTCAGGTGCCAGGCTCATAAAAGTGGCGCCGTATAATGTGTCTTGGCGGGTGGTAAACACCTTTATCTTCTCTGGTGAATTTTCCAAGGGAAATTCAACTTCACAACCGACACTGCGCCCTATCCAATTGCGTTGCATGGTAAGGACAGAATCAGGCCAACCACTGAGGTCATCAATACAATCGAGGAGTTCCTCAGCATAGTTGGTAATTTTAAGAAACCACTGATCCAGCTCCTTATCCACTACCGTAGTATTACAACGCCAGCAACAACCATCTTCTACTTGCTCATTTGCTAGCACTGTTTGACATTCAGGACACCAGTTAACGATAGAGCTCTTTTTATAGGCCATCCCTTTTTTCAACATCTGCAAAAATATTTGCTGTTCCCAGCGGTAATAATCTACATCACAGGTAGCAAACTCACGATCCCAAGCGTAGGAGAAACCCATCCGTTTCAGTTGCAAGCGCATGTTGGCGATATTTTCAACTGTCCATTTAGCGGGGTGGATACCATGCTGGATAGCAGCATTCTCGGCGGGCATACCAAACGCGTCCCAACCCATGGGATGAAGAACATTGAATCCCTGAAGGCGTTTAAACCGTGCTACCACATCACCTATAGAATAGTTGCGCACATGACCCATATGAATTCGCCCAGATGGATATGGGAACATCTCTAGAAGATAGTATTTCTGTTTTTCTGATTGCTCACTAACAGAATATTTGTTGCCGGTTGCCCAAGTTTGTTGCCACGCCAGTTCTATGCTAATTGGATCATAGCGTTCTTCCATGCTGCCTCCGCAATTCAAGAGCAGTTAAGCCCTCAAAATGAAAAAACCGGCCTATAGCCGGCTTTCTTTTATCTTTATTCTTAAGAATCTTTAGCACAATCTGCAGCAGTTTTTGCAACTACCAGCAAAAGGTGTAAATATCAACAAAGGATCGATCTATTTTTCACGATAGGTGATACGACCGCGAGTCAGGTCATAAGGTGATAACTCTACAGTTACCCGATCACCGGGGAGAATTCTTATGTAAAATTTACGCATTTTACCGGAAATATGTGCCAAAACCACATGGTCATTGTCTAACTTCACCCGAAACATGGCGTTGGGTAACGGTTCAACGACGGTGCCTTCTACTTCAATTGCTTCTTCCTTAGCCAAAAGATCCTCCAAATTATTAATTCAATAAAACCTAAAAAACAGTGCCAAGCATTTAACACTTATATCGCATGCTTGTCAAGCAAACGGATAAGAACAAACGGCGTAACAACACCATGTTATGCTATATATTTTTAGTTTGCCATTAAAGCAGTCGTTCTACTGTCTCTATCACATTAGATGACTTGAACGGTTTGGTAATATACCATGCGGCACCAACCTCATTGCCACGATCTAAATCTGTTTGATTTTTTTTAGCGGTCAACATAACCACAGGTATATCAGAGTAGGCGTCATTTTGTTTAATTCGCCTGCATACCTCAAAACCATCTATTCCGGGCAACATAACATCAAGCAGTATAAGATCGATATCACCCCGCTCCATAATCTTCAGGGCTTGTAAGCCGTCCGCAGCACCAACCACTTCATAACCACGCGCAGTTAAAATGATTGTTGCCAATTTTAGCAGACACTTTTCATCTTCTACAATCATTATCTTTTTATTCAAGATAGCCACCTTTCAATACTCGAGGAGTAAACCCTGCTTATAGCAAGTTAGAGTTGTAGATGTGCCCAAAAAAATATAGCATGCCAAACAAACGCGGGTAGCATATCACACAATCGCAGTGGCGAACAACTACCTCTCACGATCGCGATAATTGATTCTTAACGGGCAACCGCTAAAACCAAAAGGGGCACGAATTTTATTGGCTATATAACGCCGGTATGAAAAGTGTACCCCTTTTTCTTTATTAACAAAAATGGTGAAAGTTGGTGGGCGCACCGCTGTTTGGGTGATATAAAAAAATTTCACCCGTTTGCCGTGATACATAGCCGGTTGATGTGCCTGTTCCGCTTCCTGCAACACTCGATTCAATTCCGATGTAGAAATTTTACGATTAAATTGAACGGCAACCTCTTCGACCGTATCCATGATTTTAGCAACCCGTTGTCCGGTTAATGCTGAAACAAACATGATGGGAGCAAAAGGGATAAACTTAAATTGCAGACGCACTTCATCGGTAAACTTTTTCATGGTGTAATTATCTTTGGTCAAGGTATCCCACTTGTTTACCACCAAAATAATAGCTCGTCCGCGTTCAAGAGCGTAACCAGCAATCGTCAGATCTTGCTCAGTTATCCCCTCTTCTGCATCTATGAGCAGCATCACCACATGGGCACGATCCATCCCCTTCAATGCTTGAATTATCGAATATTTTTCAAGTTTCTGGCTCACTCGACCCTTACGTCTTATCCCTGCTGTATCGATTAGAGTGTAGCGTTTACCATTGTAAGTTATCGGCGAATCAATACTATCTCTGGTGGTTCCAGCAACAGGATTAGCGACAACACGTTCATAACCAAGCATTTTATTTACCAGAGACGATTTGCCAACATTTGGCCTTCCAATAACAGCCAGGCGCACCTCATTTTCAGCGGCATCATCCTTAGCAACCGGTGGCAATTCACCCAAGATATCGGCAATAAGATCACCGATGCCGCGTCCGTGTTCTGCAGATATGGAATAATATTTTTCTATCCCCAAACCATAGAACTCAGTGGCATCTTCCTCCTGACGGTCTCCATC
>NBLX01000121.1 GCA_002084705.1 Desulfobacteraceae bacterium 4572_35.1 | reverse complement strand
CAATAGGAAAGCCGGATGCGGGAAAACTGCATGTCCGGTTTGACGAGGGGGAGCAAATCTGCGGAATGTGGCTTATTTGCTCTCTACTCTACTGTGAGAACGCCCTTGAACTAAGGTCAAAATCGGCTCACACAAAGCCACAGAGTCACAAAGGGAACAACAAAGTGCCTGTCCTATAGTTTGACTATAGTTTGTTTGCTTTATAAACTTAGAAGTTGCCGCAGTGCTTCAATGACCTTACTTTGATCTGTCGGTGACAATTTTCCAGCCTTTCTAATAATGAGCTGCTGATCAAGAGTGAACAGTTTCATTCTTACAATTGAAGCAGAAGGGAGCCCGGCTGAATCGAGCTCTTTTATTCCGACATCTAGTGGCCAATCAGAATTCTTGGCACTGGTTATCATTGCCATGACGCAGTGACCCACTTTTTGATTAAATATTCGCAAATCAGAGAGGATCAATGCTGGCCTGCGTTTGGTTGTTGCTCTATCGGTGAATGGAAAAGGAACAACGACAACATCAAAGGCATTAAAGGTCACTATATGCCTCTTCATCTGCTGCCGATTGCCATTCTTCCATGATCAGAATACTATCATCCTCAATATCAAACGCGATAGTATCACCTGTTTTGAGATGAAGAATGTTGCGTACTGCCTTGGGGATTGTCGCTTGGTATTTGGTAGTCAGTTTACTGGTTGTTGTACGCATAGTTTTCACGCCTCCATTACGGTAAAAATCGCCTCGCACAAAGGCACAAAGGGGTAGACTCGGACCTTAAAACCAGAAGCTTCCAGGTTTTGATTTTGAACTTGATCTAGCCCTTGCCCTTGCCCTCCTTAGTGTCTTTGTGCCTCCGTGTGAGAACGCCCCTGTGTTAGATTCTGATCTTCCTTGGCGCGAGAAGGGTGACAAAAAACGTCACTTCACCGTGCGTAAATTGTTATTCCGCCCCTTTGTTGGCTTGATACATATCGCCCAATCTCTGCTTAAGTGGGCGTGGCTGCGTTTTGGCTAATCTGGCATAGTAATTGTATTGGTATTTCATGTGTCTAGAGTCTGAAAGCAGAGTGATGATAACGAAATTGTTTGTATGTGAAAAAGAGTTTTAACAATTAAGTTGAATAGTGTTATTGTTCACAAATGTTTTTAATCGACAGGTCGAATTGTTCGGCTTTACTGTTTTTCTCACGAAAGGGAAATGATTATGTTGAATAAGTTTAGAAAAAGCGAAAAGGGTTTCACCCTGATCGAGCTGCTGATCGTTGTGGCGATCATTGGTATTTTGGCGGCGATTGCGATTCCTCAGTTTGCAGCGTATCGGACCCGCGCCTTTAACTCAGCGGCTCAGAGCGACCTTGTAAATGCGAAAACCGATATTGAAGCTCAGTACGCAGATTCGTTTGTATACCCTAACTAAAGAGGAATTCGATTATGGATAAGCTTAAATATGTTGCGTTTGTTTTTGCCATTTTGCTGATTGTACCAAGTTACTCCTTTTCTGCTGCTGTTAGTAATGCAAATTTAGTGACTTACCTTCAAGACTTTACTGTTTCTAACAACGTAGAGGGTAAGTATTCATCGAATGCTACTAATAGTGAATATTCAGTAAGTACAGCGAATACACAAGGTGATAAAGTATTTGCTTCAGGTAGTTTCGTGTCTACAATCTACGTAAAAGATTTCGCAACTGCAGGTGCTTATGTGTCATCAGATCTTGATGCTGTTACAACTTTTACGAGCGCTGGTTTAGAGTCAAGTTATGATGTGTTCGGTAAATAATGATTCGTAATCCAAGTCTGTATGATCAAAAAAAGCCCTCGTTCCGAGGGTTTTTTTTGATTGTTCTTTTTTCCCTGGGAGGGCTGATTCATCTTCTCAAGCTGCCGGGATTCTATGGTTACGCCCACCTGTCGCAGGAGATGATCCTGCTGGCGTTTTTAGATACCCTTTTGCTTTATTTCATCTTTTGCGCTAAGCCTGCCCGGCTTGAATTGACTTGGTACCACTGCGCTGTTGTTTTTCTGGCTGTTTTCGTTGTGGGGACCAATAGTTCCCAGCCGGTACATATTGCTATTTTATTGACTTACATTGTCTTGCTGTTCATGCTTCAACCTTTTGCGCAAGGGCGCTTCTTACCATTCACCTTGTCAATGGGCGCATTACTGTCTATGGTTGTTTCCCTCTATGTTTTTCAGGCCAATAAACTGGGGGAAGTTGGCTTGGCCGATGTTGTTGAGCGCTGGGTCGGGGAAAAATTTACCGGAAGCTTGAGTGGTGTTTATGGTCAACCGAACCTTCTCGCTTGCTTTTTTGTGGTTGGTATCTTTGCCTACATGCACTTGCGTGAAGGCTATGGCCGCAGGGGTTTTATTTCGCTAGCCCCCGTCGGGGCCCTTGCTTTTGCCCTTTTTTTAACCACCTCACGCGCCGGGCTTTTGGCCTTGTTGCTGGCGTATTTGCTTTGGGCGTTGTTAGCCCAGAGGCAACAACGTCTCATCGGCAGTGGTCGACAGCTGGGCTATTTTGCTTTGATGTTGCTTGTTGCTTTGGTGGGGGCGCAGTTCTATGGTTTGACCTCCCTCGAAAAAACCTTAGATAGGGCGAGTTTAACCAGTGGCGATGTCAGCTCTTATGTGCGTGTAAATCTGTGGTATTCATCACTGAAAATAGGCATTGATGAGCCACTGCAGGGCGTTGGACTGGGTAATTTTAAAAAGGTTCTGGGCGACTACACGCGGGAAAGTGCCGATACCCTGCGTATCGGTTATGACACGATTTCGCAGACACTGTGGGCCCACAACGATTTTTTACAAATTTTGGCAGAAAATGGATTTGTGGTTTTTGCAGGGTTTGTTCTGCTTTTGATTTTCACCTTGAGGACAGGCTTGAAAAGTTCTGAGGGGAAAAGCTTTTTTCTGGTTTTGGGTTTGTTGGGCTTTGCCATTGTGATGCTTTTTAGCCATCCGTTTCGCTATCATGCCCTGAATTTTGTTTTTGTGGTCTTGCTGGCTCTGATCTGGAAAAATGAGCGGGTTATCTGGGCTGTTTCCCCCAATTGGCAGGTCAAAACAGCGTTTATACTTGCCTGTTTGCTGCTGAACGCTGTGCTGATTCACCAGATCAATAATAATCGCTATCTTGCGGATTTTAAGCAAAAGATAACACGAAACCCTGATCTTGAGACATTTAAAAAAAATAAGATTTTTCTCGAAAAAGGCCTGGGAGATGAAATTTTTACTTGGCAGTTTAGGCACATGATGTACATGGATTTGAGCGACACTGTCCTGCGAAATTACGATAAAAAGTTTGCGGCCTACCTGCTGCCCGAGATGCTTGTGTATGCCAAACAAAACGCTTTTCATAGCATGGCGTATGCACTGTCGCGCATTTACTTTGTGCTTGGCAATTACAGCCAAGCAAAAAAATACGCCGAAAAGGCCTACCGCAAAAAACCGGATATCGAAACCTACTCAAACTTTATTCACATTTGCCAGGTTCTTTTAATATCGCGGAATAACAGTATCCCGACTGCTGACCTTTTTGGCCAGGAGCACTACCAAGAATTGTTTGATCTTGGTATATTGTCGCACCAGCAGTTCAATAAGCAAGGAGTGGCAATTTAAAATGAGTACAATAGTTGAGATTGAAAACCTGAAAAAAACCATTAAAAAGCCTGGCTTACGCGGCTCCCAGGTTAAGGTCCTTAAGGGGATATCCCTTAAGGTCGAGACGGGGTCTATCACAGCAATTATCGGTCTGAACGGTGCCGGTAAGTCGACCACCATCAAGACCCTGCTGGGGTTTATCCGGCCAACCTCTGGGCGGGTCGAACTTGACGCTACGGCCTGTATCGGTTACTTGCCAGAAAACCCTTATTATTACGATTACCTGACCCTGCGCGAGTTGCTTTGGTTCTCGGCCAAAAGTTTTGTAATCAGTGGTTGTGAATTTCGCCGTAAAGCCGAACAGGTCGCCGAGCGGGTTGGCATGACCGCTCATCTTGACCAGCGGCTGCGTAGTTTTTCTAAGGGGATGACGCAGCGCGCCGGCATCGCCGCGGCCATTATTCATGATCCGGGTTTGGTGATTTTTGACGAACCGATGAGCGGTCTCGATCCGCTGGGTCGCAAAATGGTCTTTGACCTGATCAAGGATCTTCAGTCTTGCGGCAGCACGGTGCTGTTTTGCTCGCATATTCTGAGCGATGTTGAGCGTCTCTGCGACCGGGTCGTTATCCTCCACGAGGGGCGGGTGGCCAAGGTCTTAAGTCATCAAGATTTGCTGCTGGCGCATAAGGCGACTGAGATCCTGCTACATCATCGGCCGAAGGTTGTCGATCTTTTGCAGCGCTACAAACTCGATTACAAGGTTGATGGGGCGTTGATCAGCTGTTTTGCCGAGGCGAACCGCTTCGACGAAACCCTGAAGGTGCTGTCCGCCGAGGGGGTGGATATTGTTACCATCCGTGCTTCGGCGGCAACCCTAGAAAACATTTTCTACGCTATCGTCGATAAAAAAGGGGAGTAGAACAGTATGTGGCCGATTGCTAAAATAACCTTTCTTGAAGGCTTCCGCAGCCAGGTGCTCTACGGCATCTTTCTGTTTGCGCTGTTTGTCATGGTGATGAGCATTGTCTTCTCTAATTTTTTTATGCAAGATATTGGCAAGGTTGCAGTTGACTTTAACCTGAGCGCGATTTCTTTTGCCGGACTATTAATTTGTCTTTCGGTTTCGATCAACCTGATTTCTAAAGATCTTGATAAAAAGACTATCCATTTTGTCTTGTCGAAACCGATCAGCCGAACCTCCTATGTTTTTGGCAAGTTTTTTGGCATTAGCCTGATCGTGCTCTTTGCTTATTTGATTCTCACCGTCCTGTCAGGTCTGGTGCTGATGTACTTGAAGTACGATAGTGCTCAGTATTTTGGTATGTTCAGCTGGGCCGCCTATCTTCAGGCTATCTATTTCGATCTTCTTAAAATCTCGTTGCTCAATGGCATCATCATCCTTTTCAGTACGGTAACGACCAGTTCATTTTTGACCATGTTGCTGTCGATCTCAATTTATGTCGTTGGCCAGACCATCAGTGCGGTGGTCGGTTTTATCCAGCTACAAACAACTGATACGGGTTTTGCGACATGTACCCAGAAGATTATCGACGTTGTCAAATATTTGGTGCCCAATTTTAGCGCCTTTGATTTTAAGGTGATTTCGGCTCACGGCATGCTGGTCACGCCCGGTGAATTTTTTTCCTTCACCGCCTACGGCCTCTGCTACCTGTTGTTAGTGCTGCTGGCGGCGGCGGGAATTTTCAGCCGCAAAGAATTCTTATGAAAAAGCTGGTTGCTCTGATTCTTGTCTGCAGTTTGGTGGCTGCGCACCTGTGGCTTTATTCGCAGGTTTATGCGTCCAAGAGCCGTCTTGATCAGCAAGTTCAGGTACGCTATGTGCTGCCAGCTTCGTTCACTCATATTTCCTCTCTCGATTTCAAGGGGATTACTGCAGATTTCCAGTTTTTGCAGGCCAATTTTTTTATTGGTGAAAAGATCGAGCGCAGCGATACCGTTACCCTCGAAGATTGGGCCTATTTTAAGCGGATAATTTTGGCAGTGACCGATCTTGACCCGTATTTTTTTGATCCTTACTATATTGCCGGTGGCTTGCTGGCCTGGGGGCCTCATCTGTATGAGGATGCTATTGATATCCTGAAAAAAGGTATGAAGTACCGGCCGAACGACCGTCGCCTGCCGCTGACGATTGGGTTCTATTATTTCTACTTTCTCAACGATTCGCAAAATGGCGCAGAATATATGGCTAAAGCCGCCAGAATCCCCGGTGCGCCGCCTTATTATGCCACTCTTGCTGCACGGTTGTCTTATTACGCCGGTGAGCACGAGGCTTCCGTTCTGTTATTAAAGGAGATGCTCGACAATACGCGCGACGAGCGGATCAGACAGAAGTATGCGAAAAGGTTGCAGGCACTAGAGGATGCAATTATTCTTGAGCGAGCCGTGAGTCGTTACCGTAAGCTCCACGGAGACCGCCCGGCGACGCTGCATGAGTTGGTGATGTCAGGAATTGTCGATGAACTTCCCTACGAGCCGTACGGCGGCGAATGGTATCTGATGGAAGGTGGTCGCGTTTACAGCACGAGCAGGTTTGTAGATAGAGCCTGTCCCAAAAATTGATATTTTACGAAATTAATTTCGATACAACGAATTGCATGGCAGAAACACAGAATATTTTATTTGTGATTAATACAACCATTG
>NBLX01000120.1 GCA_002084705.1 Desulfobacteraceae bacterium 4572_35.1 | reverse complement strand
ATTGGGGGCTTGGATTGGCTATCAGCGTGGAGCTGCTGCTATCGAAGTGATTGCTCGTAGTCGTTTGGCTGATGTGGCTATGGTATTGAAACGGGTCACGGTTGTAATGCTGGGTGGCTTGTGCGCTGTTTTGGTGCATAGTGGTGATTTAACATCAGCATGGGGGTTGGTCGCAGGAATATTGACCGTTTCTATAGTGTATGTCGGGGTGTTTTTATTGCGTAAAGGGGTACCGACTGCTGTTGTCTTGTGCGCTTTAATTGTTGGTGTGGCAGTTGTTGATAAAATGGTTATGTAGCTTTGCTGATCAGGGAAACGATTGAACCTGAATTCAAGGAAATATAGTAAAGGTAAATATGGCACATCAAGAGTTTGAAATAACTAATCGATTGGGACTGCACGCTAGAGCCGCAGCACAATTAGTTCAGGTTGCTAGCAACTTTGGTGCAGAGGTTTTTGTGCAAAAGGACGATTTTGAAGTTAATGGTAAAAGTATAATGGGGATACTGATGTTGGCTGCGCCAAAAGGTTCTCTAATTCAGGTGCGTACCGAAGGGGCCGATGCTGAAGAGGCTCTGACGGCTATTGGACAGTTAATATATGACAAATTTGGCGAAGAGTGATCAAAAAAACTTGCGGTTGTGTGGGATAGCGGCGTCACCTGGGATCGTTATAGCTGAGGTGTATCTGCTTGATAGACAGCGGGTAGCTGTCATTGAATATCAAGTAGGCGCTGATGCTGTTGATAGTGAAATAGAACTGTTTGAAAATGCAGTTTCGCAGGCTAAAGAACAATTGATTGCGGTTAAGGAGAATTTGTCACAGAAATCTCTGAGGGAACATTTTTACATAATAGATACTCAGTTGATGATTTTAGACGATCAGATGCTGCATGAAGCAACAATAAATTTAATAAAAAATAAAGGTCTTAACGCTTCAGGAGCATTGAAAAGGGTTCTGCAGCAATTTCGCCAAACCTTTGACAGTATTGAAGATGAATACTTACGTGAACGTGGTTCCGATATTGAGATAGCTGGTGAACGGATTTTACGTAATATTGGTGGCAAAGAGCAACCGTGTATCAGTAATCTTGAACAGCGTTCTGTGGTGGTTGCTCACGATTTATCTCCTGCAGACACCTTGCAGTTGGATAAAAAAAAGGCGGTAGCTTTTATAACTGACTTGGGTGGACGGACCTCACATACGGCAATCCTGGCGCGATCATTAGAAATTCCGGCTGTGATCGGTCTGGAAAATGTGACTTCAAGAGTTTATCATGGTGCGGTGGCCATTGTTGATGGTTGTAGCGGCTGCATAATAATTAATCCTTGTGAAAAAACTATAGATCAGTATCTGGCTAAGAAAAAGCGTTACGAGCTTTATCGCCAGAAATTACAGGAATATTGTGAATTGCCAGCGCAGACTAGCGATGGTAAACAAGTTTCTCTAAAGGCTAATATAGAATTTCCTGGCGAGGCAGAATTGGCTATCCATAATGGAGCTAGCGGAATTGGTCTGCTTCGAACAGAATTTATGTATATTGCCCGACAGCAAGCACCAAGTGAAGAGGATCAATTTCTAGAATATAGTCGAATAATACAGGAAGTTGCACCGCACTCAGTGACCATTCGCACGTTGGATGTCGGAGGTGATAAGTTTGTGCCGAATATTTGTTTGGATGATGAGGCAAATCCGGCTATGGGTTTACGTTCGGTTCGTTTGTCACTGAGGGAGATGAAACTGTTTAGAGCGCAGATCAGGGCGATTTTACGAGCTTCAGCACTTGGTGATGTGCGTATTTTATTTCCAATGATTTCCGGTGTCGCCGAAGTGCGTGCTTGTCGTACGATTGTCAATGAGGTGATGGATGAGTTGAAAACAGAGGGTGTTGATTTTGATCCTGAATTAGATGTCGGCATTATGATTGAAACACCATCAGCTGTACTTGTGGCGGATTTGTTAGCGTCAGAAGTTGATTTTTTTTCGGTGGGTAGTAATGATTTGATTCAATACTGTCTGGCTGTTGATCGTGGTAACGAGCATGTAGCATATCTGTATGAACCATATCACCCGGCAATTTTACGTGCATTGTTCCGGGTGGCTACGGCGGCGGAATTGGCAAATATTCCAGCATGTATTTGTGGAGAACTGGCGTCTGATCCCATATATAGTGCGTTACTTATCGCCATGGGTTATAGCGAATTGTCAATGAATAGTAGTGGTATTTCGCGAGTTAAGAAGTTGTTGCGTCAATGGCACAGTGAAGATGGTAAGCGGTTGCTGGAATCATTGCTGCAATTGGATACTGCTGCAGGGGTGGCGTCCGCTGTGGCTGTTGAAATGAAAAAATATTCGCCAGATTTCGAACCTAACGTCGACTTTAATTTAAATTGAATTTTGTCGATTTTAAAAAATTGAAAGGGAAAACAGTAATGCCAATGACCGATTTTATGTTCACTTCTGAGTCAGTGAGTGAAGGCCATCCCGATAAAATGGCAGATCAGATTTCAGATTCGATACTTGATGCAATTTTGACAGAAGATAAGCACGCTCGTGTTGCCTGTGAAACTTTGGTGACCACCGGTATGGCTATGTTGGCTGGTGAGATTACTACCCACGCTAAAGTAGACTATGTAGATATTGTCCGTCAGACCATCCGTGACATTGGTTATGTCGGCTCCGATGTGGGTTTTGATGCCAATACCTGTGCGGTGCTAACATCTCTTGATCGTCAATCGCCGGATATCTCTCAAGGGGTTACTGCTGGAGAGGGTTTATTCAAGGATCAAGGAGCCGGTGATCAGGGATTGATGTTTGGATATGCTTGCAACGATACTGAGCAACTGATGCCTATGCCCATCATGTTTGCTCACAATCTGACTCAGCGCCTTGCCACGGTACGCAAGGAAAACATCGTTGATTTCTTGCGCCCAGACAGCAAATCGCAGGTGTCGATTCAGTATGTAGATGATAAACCGGTGCGTATAGATGCTGTTGTATTGTCAACGCAACACGATCCAGATGTTACCCATCGCCAGATCGAAGAAGCGCTGATGGAAGAGGTGGTAAAAAATGTGTTGCCGAAGGAACTAATTGATGCTGATACGAAATATTTTATAAATCCCACTGGCCGTTTCGTTGTTGGCGGTCCTGTCGGTGACTGCGGTTTGACTGGACGAAAAATAATTGTTGATACTTATGGCGGGCAGGGCTCACACGGTGGTGGTGCGTTTTCCGGTAAAGATCCATCAAAGGTTGATCGCAGTGCTTCCTACATGGGGCGTTATGTAGCAAAAAATATTGTTGCTGCTGGTCTTGCCACAAAGTGTGAAGTTCAGGTCGCTTACGCAATTGGTGTCGCTGAACCGGTTTCGGTTATGGTCAACGCCTTTGGTACTGGTAAGATAGCCTCCGATCAAATTGCCCGTATTGTTCGTGAAGAGTTCGATTTGCGTCCTGCTGCGATCATTGAGACCCTTGATTTGCTGCGTCCAATATATCGCCAAACAGCTGCATATGGTCATTTCGGGCGAGAACTGTCAGATTTTACCTGGGAGAAAACTGATCGTAAAGAATTGCTGCGCAGTCGTGCAGGGCTTTGATTGTATTGTAGTGATGGTAATAAAATAATTTGGAGAAAATAATGGTTGAAGTAAACAGGGAAACAATAATCAAGGATATATCTTTAGCTGACTGGGGCCGTAAAGAGTTAACCATTGCTGAAACTGAAATGCCTGGTTTGATGTCGGTACGGGAAGAGTATCGAGTTCAACAGCCTCTGGCAGGGGCGCGTATATCCGGTTCTCTGCATATGACAATTCAGACTGCTGTTCTTATTGAAACTTTGATTGCTCTTGGAGCTGATGTGCGCTGGGCTAGCTGTAATATCTATTCTACTCAGGATCATGCTGCCGCTGCAATAGCTGCTACGGGCGTACCTGTTTTTGCCATAAAGGGTGAGAGCTTAGAAGAATATTGGGAGTATACGAAAAAAACCCTTTCTTTCCCGCAGGGTCCGACTATGATTCTTGACGATGGCGGTGACGCTACATTGTTGGTGCATCGCGGTGTTGAGCGTGAAGTGGAGTTTGAAAAGAGTAGGCAGGTGCCTGCCGTGTGCACCGACCACGAAGAAATTCGTATTATCGATACTATGTTGAATAAAACGCTTGAAGATGATCCAGCATATTGGCGTAAACTATCCAAGAATTTAATCGGGGTCAGTGAAGAGACAACTACTGGTGTTCATCGTCTTTATCAGATGGCGCGTGATAACTCTCTTATGTTTCCTGCCTTTAATGTTAATGACTCGGTTACCAAGAGTAAATTCGATAACCTGTATGGTTGCCGTGAGTCATTATTGGACGGCATCAAGCGTGCTACCGATGTGATGATAGCCGGCAAACAGTGTGTAGTTTTGGGTTATGGTGATGTTGGTAAGGGTTGTGCCCAAGCGTTTCGCGGTATGGGAGCGGTAGTATCAGTGACAGAGGTAGATCCAATTTGTGCATTGCAGGCGTGTATGGAAGGTTTTAATGTCGTCAATATGGACGAGGCCTGTGCTTGGGGGGATATCTTTGTTACAACAACGGGTAATGTGGATGTTATTACCCGAATTCACATGGATCAAATGAAGCACGAATCGATCGTGTGTAACATTGGACACTTCGATTCAGAGATCCAGGTGGAATCGCTTTTTAGTGATCCAACATTGACAGTGCATGAGATAAAACCACAGGTTGATCAGATTGAGTGGCCTGACGGCAAGCGGGTTACCCTGCTGGCTCGTGGGCGTTTGGTTAATCTAGGTTGTGCTACTGGGCATCCAAGTTTTGTTATGAGTAATAGCTTTGCTAATCAGGTGCTGGCTCAAATTGAATTGTGGCAAAACAATGATAAATACAGTAATGAAGTTTATGTGCTGCCCAAAATTTTGGATGAGAAGGTTGCTAAATTGCACCTTGGCAAGTTGGGGGCAAAATTGACAACTTTGACCAAAAAACAAGCAGATTATTTGGATATTGATATCGCTGGCCCATATAAGCCGGAACACTATCGCTATTGATTGCCTTCTGTGGTCATAACTAAAAAAAGTGGAATCAAGAAAAGATGGAAAACAAAAAGGGAACTGGTTATCCAGTTCCCTTTTTTAATTCTTTTCATGCACAGCAAAGCTACAATTTTGGCTTGTTTAGCCTTTAGTTACAGCTCCTGAACGGATGCAACGGGTGCAAACTTTCATAGTTTTAACCACACCGTTTTGTACCGCCCGAACTTTTTGCAGGTTGGGGTACCATACCTTGCGGGTTTTATTATGTGCATGGCTGACGTTGTTGCCAGTTACCGGTTTTTTGCCACAAATTTCACATGTTCTGGACATATCTCTATAGACCTCCTAAGTTTTTTGAACACAGATAACTAGCATACAATGGATTATGAAGCAAGGACAAATTATTGCCAAAAATCCGAGATAGGTTTTCACAAACTTTCCCTATCGCTACAAAATAACATTTTGTAGTTTGAAATTCAGACAGATTACTCCATGACAGGAAAAACTTCCTC
>NBLX01000119.1 GCA_002084705.1 Desulfobacteraceae bacterium 4572_35.1 | reverse complement strand
TCTCTTCACGTTTCGATGATTTTTTTAAAATTCGTTTTGAGCCAACATTATGTCAATTTGAACAACAAATTTGCAATAAATTGAAAAGTGAATTGAAATTAGCCAACTGTGGTGATGTTGAACTCAAGCAACAGATGGCGGTCGCTAAAAAGACTTTTATCAAACTCAAAGAAACCATCAATACTGAACGAACGACCCTCGGTCGATGTCTTAAGGGCGAAGGTGCCGAGCAGGTTATTTCTGCAGTTTTGCAAACACTGGAAAGCAATTCTGGCAGCCTGTTGTCCGCTGCTGAATCTGGCAGTTTACAGCAAACAATCGCGTCAATTATCAGACCCGTTGTTCAAGCTCAAGCCAAGCAGGTTATTGACACTGCCATGGCTGATTTTAATCGTCGCCTTAAAAAAGTTGTTGAGCAACCAGAACAAGCAGGTGCAACTCCAGATATCAACATCGCCGTTATGAGCCCGCAGTTAAAAGAAGGCAATAGCGGTGGGGTCGCCGCAGGTATTGGTGCTGCGATAGGTTTTGGAATTTCAGGTCCAATTGGGGCAGCTATTGGTGCAATGCTTGGAAAATTCTTTGGAGATAATAAAGAGAAAATTCGTGAGGAGAACCGTACCCTCATTCAAAGTCAAGTGATCCCACAGGTCATTAATTCAATACGTCAACAATTGCATCATAACTTTGCAGAATATTGCGATGGTGTTGTTAGCAGCACAAAAAAGTTTATTGATCAACAGCAGGAAACGTTCGATGAACGTCAAGCTAAACTGCTTGACGAAACTAATCAAAAACGGCAACAACATGAAGAACGGCGCAAGCAGTTAAAACAAGCGATACAGGCTGTCAAGCATGATTCCGTAAACCTAATTTCACTATCTAAGGAGCATTCTCATGGCCAAATTGAATCTTGCGGCGCAAATTAAAAAAAGGCTTAACGATACGGCTAAATTTGATCATCATCCCCTCCAGACTATGGCTGATGAACATAAAGTAAATTACCTCAAAGCACTGAGCCTGATGATTTATGCAGATCAGACTCGAAATGAAGATGAGGCTGAATATTTTGGCAAACTGTTTCGGACGTTAAATCCCAGTGCTATCACCCTTGAGGAGTTGTACTCATTTGCTGAAAATCCAAAGTTTGATGATATTGATGGGCTTAAGCGAACGTTGAGTATGCAAGAGCAGACAGGTCACTCTTTCCTGTTTGACTTTGTGATGCTCGCCGCAGCTGATGGTGAGATTAGCACGGACGAAAAGGCTTTAATTGCAGTAAGCAGAGGCCTTTTAGGGTGGGATCAAGATAAGTTGAACCAGTGGTATCGTATCAGTGAACAAGTTGCAGCGGACCCAATTGATGTTATTGAGCGCTTTCGGAAGAATTTCCCATGTAAGGTAATTGATCATATATTACAACACCGAGGTTTAAAACGCACAAAGGCAGATGCAGTTAGTACTAAAACTTTTTCAGTTCCTTCTAATATCGGTTTTGTGGCTGGCATGTACTCAAAACTTGAGACTTTGGAGGTTTATTTACCGCCAGTCCATAAAACCAGTATGGCCTGTAAGCTGAAAGACGCCCTCAATGAGGTTTTGGTTCTTCGCAGTCACCCTTTGCAGGATGCTGACCTTGAAGACAAAATGAATTATCTGAAGGTGCTGAGCTTTGTGCTGATGGCCGATGAGCAGATTGCTACCGAAGAGGTTAGTTATTTTGGTGCCATAATACGTACTTTGGTTGACAAGAGTATGGTTCAGGTTTTGTTAGCTTACGCTGCTAATCCAGATCTCACTGAGTTGCCTGCAATTACTGCTACGCTGGAAAAAAGTGAAGATTATAAAATTTGCTTGATTCTTGATGCCGCTATGGTGGCTTACGCTGATGGCGACTTTAATAGCGATGAAGATGAGTTAATTCGTCAGTTGCGGGAAATAATTGGTTGGGGACATGGTCAATTTGGTAACGCTTTTGACATTGCCAAAAAGGTTGCGGAGGCAACGGCTGAGGGTACTTTGAACCGATTGATTCTAGAAATTCCTAAAGGGTTAGCGATTCACATATTAGAATATAAGGGGATGTCGCCATTACATAAAGGTACCGTTGATTACGAAGTTTATGCCGAATATAAGAGGGGACTGTCATCCTCACAGGCAATTTTAGATGATTCCGATCCTTGGGCATCATGAGAATAAATTTATATCTTTTTAGGGATTTTACATAATGACTAAACTAAATCTAGCTACGAAATTTATATAACCTGTATTGAGTGAGACGCTTACATGAAAATGTTTTTGAGGTACCAAATTTCCGGCATGGTGTTTGTTGGTTGGTGTGTTGTGTTCTATTTTGGTAGTGGAACTGATGATTATAATGATTTGTTGAAGCTTATAGTACACCACAAAATATTAATTAAAGGCACTGTGATTGCACTGCCGATTGGTGTAATGCTGCATCAATTATCTGTATTGATTAAAAACTGCATTGTTGGATATATATGGCCTGTGTTCAATGATTGTCCTAATAATTATTTGAAAAAAATAAGCTTAAGGGGTGTCGATCTCGATTCTGGATCCGCTAAATATTTTTTAGATCATATCAGTAACTTAAATACTTTTTATTATGTTCGCTTTGATAATGGATTTTTAGCACCCTTGTTGGCGTGGTTATTCGTAGCTAAAGGGTTGAATAAAGACCCAAAGTGTTCGTGGGTATGTGCGGCAATTGTAATTTGCATTGTCACCTGTGCTTATATTCCACAGATTTTCAAGGAAATGAAAAGTTATGAACGCATGCTCTTTAGGCTGATCCCTTGCAAAAAAAATGGAAATAAAAAATGACGAAATTAAATATTGCGGCACAATTGAAACAAGCATTTGAAGATAGCTCCAGTTTTGACAATCATCCGCTGCAGAGGGCGGATAATGATGTCAAACTTAATTATTTAAAAGCATTAAGCATGATAGTTTATGCTGATAAAAACCGCACTGAGGGCGAAACAGCATTTTTAGGTGCATTATATCGGTCTCTGAACCCCAGTGATATTGTATTGGATAACTTGTTTTCTTTTGCCGAGAATCCAACGCTTAGCGATATTTCTCAAATGGTATCAACGTTAAGTACACAGGATGAAATTGGGATATCTTTTTTATTAGATGCCGCAATGTTGGTTATGGCAGATGGCAACCCCGCCGAAGAGGAATTGGCACTTATTGGAGCGTATCGCCCACTTTTAGGTTGGAATCATACTATCTATAATCGTTGGTATAGCTATTGTGCCGCATTTATTACAGGGGAAGATGATGCCGTGCTGGCAAAGTTTCCCCACCGTTGCACCGATCATATTTTGCAATACCGTAAATTGAAACGACTTGAGTCTGATTTAAGCGAAGAGCCGTGGAGTAATGATCCGCTACCTGATGCGTTGTCGAGTGCAGGTGGCGAATTGCAGTTGGGTGATTATTTGGCTGCGGCATCAAGTGATAGCATGGCGCTAAAAGTCAAAGCGGCACTTGAACGTGTCACCGTGCTGAGTTACCACCCGTTAAAAGATGCAGCACTTGAAGATAAAATGAACTATCTCAAAGCGTTGAGTCTGGTACTCGTGGCTGATGGCGTTATTGTCGCTGAAGAACAAGCCTATTTCGGTGCGATTACCCGCACCCTTGTAAGTTCCGACATGCTAGCTGGTTTGCTGGAATATGCCAATAATCCCGATCTAACTGAAGTCGTTGCTATGGTGGAGACCATGGCAAAAGATGAAAACTACAAACATAGTCTACTGCTTGATGCGGCCATGCTGGCTTATGTCGATGGCGAATTACATGAAGATGAAGATGAGCTTATTGCTCAGTTTCTTGAAATGTTTGGTTGGACTAAGGATGAATTTCTGAAGCAGCTAAAAGTTGTAAAAGCAATTTGTACAGCAGTGGAAGGTGTTTTACTAAACAGTCTGCTTTGTGAAGTCCCTGATGAACTTGGGAATCATATTTTAGAGTATCGGGGGTTGTCGGGGACAGCGATTAGTCCTTCTGTGGTTGAGTTAGGGATTGAATTTGTAACACTTGAAAATATGAGATATGGAAAGATTGTTAACGGTAAAAAAATCAGTGCTAATCCGATTACTGTAGGGCAATTTTCTTTTTTTTTGAGATTCCTTATGATGGTAAGTGAAGTTCTCGTTAGTGGTTCTACCTTACGCTTAGAATCGGGAGAAGATCTAGTTGAAATTGATAGTAATGGTTTGTCGTTGGTGGATGGTCAATTGGTTGTGGCCTCAGTTGATGAAAATAATTCCCTTGTCGGGATCAGCCCTTTTGCTGCAAGTCGTTTTTGCGAATGGCTTTCGCTGGGGAAAGGTGAGAATTACGATATTCCTCAAGTTACATCATCCTCAGATCGATGGGTAAGCCAGTTTGCAAAGAATTCTTATTTTTTATTGGTGAGATACGGAAAGAAAATACGGCCGTTCCCCGCGTCGGGTAATTCTTACATGGGGGGTCAGTTTGTTAAGATTTCTGAGCAAAAGCCACTTAACGACAATAAGCTTTGCGAAGGATCACAATTATATATTGTGATTACTTCCAGTGTAAAGAAGGCTGATTTTAAGAAAATTTCATCTCCGATGACTAACCGTACAAGAAGACGACGGTGGCAACCTTTTGGAGAAAACTGATGTCAATGATGAATTCGCATATTAATGAAGCATCAAAAGATACTGATAATGTTACGGCAAAAAGCTATAGAGGCAGTGATAATATCTATCTCGAAAATCCCGCGAAAGGCCTGCAACTCTGTGCTGAACTTGTAGCCATGGGTGGAGGAGCCTCACCGGCCCATAAAAAACTAGCTGAACTTCAATTGGTTATTGAGGAAAAGTACCTCCCTTTAACTGAATCGGACTATAACACCACTGGCGCGGCTGCGTTTTGTAAAGCTATTTGAACAAGAGGTTCGAGCCGAAAATGAAATCTGTGGTGAAGCGAAGTTGGTCATTGTGCGATCATAAAGAAGCAATGAACGCTGATAAATATAATTCAGTAAAACAACAACCACTAACTTAAGGGGCACTTCCATGGCAAAATTGAATCTTGCATCACAAATTAAACAAGCACTCACCGAAGTGCGTGTTTTTAAAACCCACCCACTCAAGGATGCCAGTTTAGAAGATAAAATGAACTACCTGAAAGTGTTAAGTTTCACCATATTAGCTGATGATAAAATCACTACCGAAGAAAAAGAATATTTTTCTATCATAGTTCGCACGTTAGTAAATGACGATATGTTGCAAGAGCTATTGGATTACGCCGCTAATCCAGATTTCAGTGAATTAACAGCAATTACGTCTACATTAGCTAAAAATGTTAATTACAAAACCTGTTTGCTTCTTGATGCTACCATGTTGGCTTATGCCGATGGCGATTTTAGTAGCGATGAAGACGAGTTGATTCGTCAGTTGCGCGAAATAATTGGCTTGGATCATAGTAAGTTTAATAAGGCTTATGATGTTGCAAAAAAAATTGCACAAGGAACAACAAAGGGTGCGTTAACCCCATGGCTTATGGAGATTCCCAAGGGATTGGGATCTCACATATTAGAATATAA
>NBLX01000118.1 GCA_002084705.1 Desulfobacteraceae bacterium 4572_35.1 | reverse complement strand
GCGGCGTTGGTGTAGTGGCGTTCCAGCGCCGATAGTGCCCGGGCCGGGTCGGGCAATTGGCGATTGATCTCACCACTGGATGGATAACGGGCGATACACTCATCCACCAGGGCAGAAAGGGGTTTGCCGCTCTGCGCCATCAACTCCAGCACCAGCAGCCACGGTATCATGCCGCTGTCGCAATAGGAGAAATCACGAAAGTAGTGATGGGCGCTCATTTCACCGCCGTAAACAGCATCGTGACTGCGCATGGCCTCCTTGATAAATGAATGACCTGATTTGCTCTGCACTGCCTCACCGCCGTACTGACGGATAATATCCAGGGTGTTCCACACCAGGCGCGGGTCGTGCACGATTCTGGCACCGGGATTTTTCTGGAGGAACGCTGCCGCCAGCAAACCAACGATATAATAGCCTTCGATAAAGCGACCACGCTCATCAAACAGAAAACAGCGGTCAAAATCTCCATCCCAGGCGATACCGACATCGGCACTGTTTTCCCGTACGGCGCTGGCGGTAACAGCGCGGTTTTCCGGCAGTAGCGGATTGGGAATACCGTTGGGAAAGGTGCCGTCAGGTTTATGGTTGACGGTAACCACCTGCAACGGCAAACGCTGACAGAGCCGATCCAGCACCACGGCGGCACAGCCATTACCGCTGTTGAGCACTACCTTGAATGGCCTCATCCGTCCCACATCAATGTAATCGAGTAAATGCGCGATATACTGTTCACGCACATCCAGCTGATGCAGTTGGCCTTTGCTGGCTGGTTCCGGGAAATTCCCCTGTTCAGCCAGGGTGCGAATCTGCTTGAGACCGGTATCGGCACTGATGGGGCGCGACTGCTCACGCACCAGTTTGAGACCGTTGTAGTCCATGGGGTTGTGGCTGGCGGTAACCATTATGCCGCCGTCGAACTCCCGACTGAAGGTGGCGAAATACACCTCCTCGGTACCACACAAACCGATATCGTAAACATCGACCCCGGCGTCACAAAGACCCCGCGCCAGGGCACTGCTTAGTTCTACACTGCTCAGGCGCACATCGCGACCTATCACCACACATTTCGGCTTTAGAAACACGGCAAAGGCGCGACCGATACGGTAGACGATATCGGCGTTGAGTTCGTCCGGCATCCGTCCACGGATATCGTAAGCCTTAAAACAATTGATTGACGTCATAAGCTGTAACCCCTTTTCCACACACGTTGATTTTTGATTTTATTTGACCGTAGCAACACGGCGCATCCTAATATATCGTAAAGATTATTTCATGTTGTTTTTTCACAAAATCGCCTCCACCGCCGCCGGCAGATCCGGATAAACAGCGATATCGGCGTCAATACGTCCACGCGTTTTAGCTCCGTAACCGGTAAGCACCAGCATGGGCGTACACCCGGCGGCAACGGCAGCATCGATATCCGCCACTTTGTCACCGATCATGTAGGACGCATCCAGATCGACGAGAAATTCTTCGGCAGCACGCAACAGCATCCCCGGCTGACCTTTGCGACAGGTGCATTGACGGCGGTATGGCTCAACACCGACATCCGGATGATGGGGACAGTAGTAGAACTGATCTATACGTGCGTTACAGGCACGCAACTGACGATTGATATACACATGCAGCTTGTCGACATCGGTTTCGCGGTACATACCACGGGCAATGCCCGACTGGTTACTGACAACAATAACCAGATAACCAGCGCGATTAAGCCGGGCAATGGCCTGGGGAACGCCGGGGATAAACTCAAAATCTTCACACCGATACAGATACTCCTTCTCAACGTTGATTGTTCCGTCCCGATCGAGAAACACCGCCTTGTTCATATACAGACACCTCATATGTCAGGAGTAAAAGTTGACAGACGGCTATTGTTCATGCCAACCTGTCACGTATGAAAAATATATCAATCAAAGCAATCATAGCCACAACTGCTGCAATTATCACGCTGGCTACACCGGTCATTATCCTTGCGGCGCCGGAAAAACAACAGCAAAAAAACAGCTCCGACGGCCAGAGTTTCTCCCAGGAAGATTATCGCCCCGGTTCTCATCGCGGCAACATTCTCAATATGGTATTGGACAAGGCACCGGAACTGCCCACTCAGCGCGGCACCCTGGTGATAAAAGCCTTTTATGATCGCAACGGCGACCATCAGCTGAACCATGGTGAACAGGAGCTCAAAGGTGAGATAACTTGCAGCGTGGACGATATCAACTACCAGGTGCCCGCATTCATACCGGCGCTGAAATATAACGCCCATTACCGGATAAGCTGTAAGGGTTCGCGCCGTTTCCGCCCGGCGGTACACAAAAAAAATATTCTCATAGCCCGTCACGGTGAAATAATAAGCCTCACAATTCCCTGCATGCGCAACTAATTTTATCCAGCAAAAACAATAAGTTACAAGAATACAATCCAATCCTGTTAGCACTCTTGCATGACGAGTGCTAATGTGTTATATTGCCGCTGTCTTCGGTGAATCGTAGCATACGCCGAACGCCAAAAATTCACGCAAAGGAGATAAATGCCATGCAATATCTGCCTGTAACTGTGGATTCGTTCAGTCAGTATATGAGCGCCATTTCCAAGTTTGAGCCACTGGATCGTCAGACCGAACTGGAGCTGGCGCGCCGCTATAAACAGCATCACGATGTCGAGGCGGCACAACGCCTGACCTGCGCCAATCTGCGCTTTGTTGTAAAGATTGCCAACGAGTACCGCGCCTACGGTCTCAGGATGCTCGACCTCATTCAGGAGGGAAACATCGGCCTGATGATGGCGATCAAAAAATTTGATCCCGAACGCGGTATCCGCTTGATCAGTTATGCGGTATGGTGGATTCGTGCTTACATTCACAACCATATCATCAACAACTGGTCACTGGTAAAAATCGGTACCACCCAGGCGCAGAAAAAATTGTTTTTCAAACTGCGCCAGACACGGGAAAAGCTGCTGCGTCTCACCGGCAGCAACGATACTGCCGCCATTGCCGACGAGCTGGAAGTGAGCAACCAGGAGGTAAATGAGATGAGCGCCCGTTTGCATGGTCGC
The DNA here is from genome assembly GCA_002084705.1 of Desulfobacteraceae bacterium 4572_35.1. GTDB lineage: Bacteria > Desulfobacterota > Desulfuromonadia > Desulfuromonadales > Desulfuromonadaceae > Desulfuromonas. Next base: position 2,554 of record NBLX01000118.1, on the reverse strand, counting down.
GACAGCTCTCTCGACGTCGCCATCAGCGATGACAGCGAAACCAGCCATCTTGATTCCCTGGCCGATCAACGTCCCGATCAGGAACAGCGCCTGCTGGAGTACGAAACTGTGCAGCAACAGCACTCAGTGATAGCCAGCGCGCTGGCAACCCTGAATGAACGTGAGCAACACATTATTCGGGCCAGATTGCTTGATGACAACAAACTAACCCTGCAACAACTGGCCGATCACTACGGCATCAGCAAGGAGCGGGTGCGCCAACTGGAAAAACGGGCGCTGGAAAAACTCAAGCAACACCTGACCGAAACCATGGAGAACAACGGCAACGATATGAGTATCGCCGCACTGTTGACATAATAAGCCAACAAAATGCTTGAGTCAAAGCGTGCTCTGCTCTACAATCACGCTTTGACTCAAGCATGTTCATATCGGCGATCAACTACACCAAAACAATACGGATACATTTCTCCATGAGAATTTGCGCTTTAGTGCTTCTTGCGGCAATATTCGGCGGCGGCTGCTCCATGATGCCGTCCATGCCAACGTTCATCTCCTCGGTACCGCCGCAACAGCGGGACGCTTTGTACTATTTTCAAAAAGGTGAGCAGGAGCTGGAATCGGGCGATGACCTTGAAGCCATCAAAAATTGGGAGAAGGTGCGGGAAAGTTTCACTTCGTCCGAGCTCAACGCCTTGGCGCAACTCAAGATTGCCGACACCCAGTATGCCAACGAACGCTACATAGAGGCCATTGCCGGCTACGAAGATTATCTCAAGGAATATCCCGACAGCATCCGCAAAAACGAGGTGCTATTCAAACTGGGGATGTCCCACTTCCACCAGATACTCCCTGAAGACCGCGATCAGAGTGCCACTCACAACGCCCTGGCCGCCTTTGAACAACTACAAAACAACAATCCCACTCCGGCACAACGAGAGCAACTAAAACAGCTGATCAAACAGTGTCGCGATCGTCTGGCCGCCAACGCCGCTTACATAGGTAAATTCTACCTGAAAACCAAACATTACAAAGCTGCCATCAACCGTTTAGAAGAAGTGCGCAGCAAATACCCTGATTACAGCGATATGGCACATGTTCTGCTTGACCTCGCCCAGGCCTACAACCTGCGCGGCGACCGCAAAAAAGCAGCCGAACTGTTTGATGTCGTTATCAGCTACCACAACCCCGATTTTACAGAGGAAGCGAATAAATTACGCAACAAGGCAGAGTAGCATCTCATACCCGACTCAGCCACAGCCGAATTACCCGTCGAAGCCATTTTTCTCTTGACTAAAGGCAAATGTTCATACTATACGTATTGCGCGAAAACGGCATTTTATTTTGAGGTGATTGAGGCGCGCAGATGTTGCCGCGGCAACGCTTTAACGGGTGAGTATGAGCCTGTACTTTTACATACAGTAGAGGGTGTTGTACGCTTTCCTCCCCCGAGAGGAAAAGCTATTTTATCTATCGGTTGCCAACACAGGAACCATTTCATTCTAATTCTAAGGAGACAAGCTAACATGGCAGACGACACAATGGAAAGCAGAGTACGCTGCAAAGAACTTCACAAGCTTTTTACCACCCCTGAAAAGTGTATCGACTATTTCAAGGATGGTATGAACGTGGGCATGTCCGGGTTTACACCGGTAGGTTACCCCAAAGTTGTACCCATTGCTCTGTGTGATCATGTGGAGAAGAACAATCTTCAGGGCAAGTTCAAGCTCAATCTGTTCATCGGTGCGTCAGTCGGCGCCGAGGTTGAAGACAGAATGGCCGCGCTGAACATGATCGACCGCCGCTGGCCTTATCAAACCGGTAAGGAACTGGGCAAAGCTATCAACCGCGGCGATATCCGCATGGGCGACAAGCACCTTTCCATGTTCGCGCAGGATCTTAAGTATGGTTTCTACACCAAGGATCAAGGCGGCAAGCTGGATCTGGCAGTTATCGAAGCATCGGCCATTACCGAAAACGGCGACATCATCCTCTCCGGTTCCATCGGCGCTTCCAACGACATCATCGACATCGCCGACAAAATCATCGTAGAGATCAACACCGGGCTGCCCTCCTTCGAAGGTATGCACGATATTTTTATGACCGATCTGCCTCCTTATCGTCAGATCATCCCCATCACAGATGCACGTCAGCGGATCGGTACTCCGTATGTTCCCACCGATACCAGCAAGATTGTTGCCATCGTAGAGTCCAAGCTGCCTGACAACGGTCGTGCACTGCGCGGCACTGACGATACCGCACAAGCCATCGCGGACAACATCGTTGACTTCTTCACCGCCGAAGTTAAAGCCGGTCGCCTGCCCAAGAACCTGCTGCCTCTGCAATCTGGCGTTGGTTCCATCGCTAACGCAGTTGTCGGCGGCCTGACAACTTCTCCGTTCGAAGACCTTATCGTCTTCACCGAAGTTCTGCAGGATACTTTCCTCGACTTCATGGACTCCGGTAAGTGTAAGTACATCAACTGTACTTCCCTGTCCCTGTCCAACGAAGGTTTTGAGATCTGGTGGAAGAATTTTGAGAAGTATAAAGACATGGT
>NBLX01000117.1 GCA_002084705.1 Desulfobacteraceae bacterium 4572_35.1 | reverse complement strand
GGTCGAAGCATAATTGTTGCGGTAGCCGTGTAAGTGGAAACCATTTAGCATCTATGGCATCGTCGCCACTAGTCAAATTGCCCACCCCGTCAGCACTAAAAACAAAAGATATTGTATGATGGCGCAGGTCACGTGCCGGATCGGAATAGGCACGAAATTGTTGCAAGTTTACCAGCTGTAGTGAGGTTTCTTCCAATGCTTCGCGAGTTGCCGCCTGTTCTAGGCTTTCACCGTAATCGACAAATCCGCCGGGGATTGCCCAGCCAAATGGTGGGTTTTTACGCTCGATAAGTACAATGTTATTGTTGCGCTGAATAATTATGTCAACTGTAGGAAACGGATTACGGTAGCTGGTCACTGCACAGTTGCACTGTGGACAGTTCAGAGTTTTTTTCATCAGCGTATTCCTTTCATTGTGCTGAAAATAACAAAGGTCATACCATCGAGTGCGGTATGACCTTTGTTGATAGTCTTGCTACGTTACATTTGCCGCAGATTAGCTACATGCCAATCTGTGGTTGATTGGAACGTGAGGATTCTAAAGTAAATTTACTCAACATATTATGCAATTGATTTGCCTGAGCCGCTAACTCTTCTGCCGCCGCAGCACTCTCTTCCGATGTCGAGGTGTTTTGCTGGGTTACGTCATCGATCTGATTCAAGCCGATGGTGATCTGTGAAATGCCGCTGGACTGTTCATTGGAAGACTCGGCAATTTCTGCAATCAGGGTACTAACCTTGGTTACACCATCAGAGATTCTACCCAGTGCCTCACCGGTTTGGTCGGCAATGTTGGCACCGTTTTCCACTTTTTGTACAGAACCTTCAATAAGGGTAGCGGTTTCACTGGCGGCCTTGGCGCTGCGCGCCGCAAGGTTACGAACCTCTTCAGCAACTACCGCAAACCCTTTGCCATGTTGTCCGGCACGCGCTGCTTCCACTGCAGCATTGAGGGCAAGTAGATTGGTTTGGAAAGCAATTTCATCAATAACCTTGATGATTTTTGATATTTCCTGACTCGATTGATTGATCTCTGCCATAGCAGAGATCATAGTGCCCATTTGGGTATTACCCTGCTCGGCAACTTCACAAACATCCTGAGTCAATTTGTTTGCCAATACCGCATTATCGGCATTTTGTTTAGTCTGCGAACCAACCTCGCTCATCGAGCTACTGATTTCTTCCAGAGCGCTGGCTTGTTCGGTAGCCCCCTGTGATAATGTCTGGCTCGAATCCGACACCTGCGATGAGCCGGATAAAATTTGCCCAGCAGCATCATTGATATTTGTCATGATAGTATTTAGGGAATCGTTGGCTTTTTGCAGAGGTTCTTTTATCAAGCCTTGTGCCTTGAAAGTGAAGTCACCGGCAGCCAATTTGTCAAATGAGGTTAGAATTTCATCTTGCAAGTTGTCGGCAAAAGCATCCATGGCTTGCCCCAATTGCCCAACCTCATCTTGTTGTTTAAAGTTAAGCCGTTGGGTTAAATTACCCTTGCCGAGATTTTCTATCATTTCGACAGACAGTTGGACAGGTTTACTGATTTTGCTGGCAAGGATGTAACCGACAATAAGAGCAAGTAGGGCAAAAGAGATGGCGACAATAACAATCCACTTAATCATGCTGTCGGTGGCGGTGGTCATTGTCGTATGGGTCGTTTTGAACTCATCAGCATAGTAACCGGCACCGATTACCCAATCCCACGGGGCAAAATAAGCGATAGCAACATGCTTGAGTCGACCGGTTGTTTCGCCGCTATTTTTCCAGAAATAACTTTCCTTAGCAGTTGGTATTTTACCAGAAGCCACCTTAGGCAGCGCCTGTGCTTTTTGGATAATCGATTTGACAAATGCGTGACCAGTGGCATCCGTTGCATTGTAAATATTTTCCCCATCACGTTTACCATCTTTGGAGATAATGTATTTTCCTTTTAGTTTTCCTTTACTGCCAAGGATAAATACATAGCCGGTTTTACCAATCGTGCTTTGCATAATACCTTTGCGTAAACTCGCAACATTTTCTTGTTTTTCGCCAAAATAGAGGATACCGACAACCTTGTTGTGGTTAACATTCCAAATTGGCTGATAGGCTGTGATGTACCAGGCATTGACAACAAAGGCACGACCACGGAAAGTTTTACCACTTAAAACCGTAGAGATAACTTTGTTGGGAGTGCCATCAGGATTGGTATTAGGGATATAGGTGTTGATAGCACGGGTGCCATCGAGTTTTTCAACATTGGTTGCTATGCGCAACATGTCGCCTTGGTCATTCATCCGTTGAAAAATGGTGCAGGTGCCGCCAACCAGTGACGTTACGTCATCGACAATTGGTGTTTTTTGGTTAATATCAGCATTTTGCCCCAGCCAGGTATCGCCAAAAATCATTTTCGGCAACTGAACCGAGGTTTTTTGTTTGGAAAATTGATTAACGGCATTCCAGGTTACCGTTTCATCCGAAAACGATAGCTCCCCGGTGCGCTGTAAAAAATCATTGCTTAAATTCAGGTGAGCACTAACCGTCTGTTCGACAGATTCACGCATCGCATCACACAGAAGATAGATACTTTCAGCTTGTTTCTTAGCTTCCTCGAATGCTAAAGAATCGAGAACAGCACCAAGGTCGGATTTCAGTGCCTGATTTTTTAGCGTAGCAACGCCAACAATCGCTGCTGCTGTAGTTATCACCAGGGCAACAATAATTGTGGTGATTTTTGTGCGTATTTTCATAATCAACCTTCTTTGATGGGTTATATAGTTAATATTGATAGCGCTTCTTAAATAGTGAGAATATCTAAATGCCCTTCAAGTGCATTTTCTAAAACAGTTGTTTAGTAAAGATAACAATAATGGAACATTATTTACAGTAAATTATATTTAATAGATTAGGATTCCAGAAAGAGAGGGTTGTGCTTGTTCGCAGTGCTGCTCTGGTGGCATAGTACCGCCGAATTAAGTATAGCTGTGGAGGCAATCTGTGTTATTAGAACGATTGTTCTGCAGTGATTAACTATTTATACAGCTGTTCTATGGCTGTCGTTTTTATTATGTTCATGGAACAAAAAGGGAGATAAAATTATGGTACCAGAATCGGTAACAACTGCTTGGGAACAACTTATTGACAAGAAAAAAGGGGAGATCTGCCGTTTGTGTGCCAGGCAGCAACCGGCAGTTTTTGAACGCTGGATTGATGCTGCCGGATTGAAGAGCTTTCGCTATGAATCGGTAGTAAAACGCAAAGCCGGAGCAGCGTCACGTTTAGATGCCGTGTTGTTTAAAGCAGAGGATGGGCATCTGGCGGCAGATTTGTTGATCGGCTATTTTACTGGCATGGCACCGCACATCAACGAGAAATATCTTGAACTTTTAGAGAGTAGTGCAAATGAAGATAACGCAACAAAGTTACAGATCTATGCTCAATTAGCCAACGATTTTGCATCATCTCCTGTTATTGATCTGTACCTTGCCACGGCGTTATGGATTGAAGAGTTTGATGAGGGTGAGATTGAAACGGTAAAAGAACTGGCTGCAAAGTTATAGAGAGCCTTGTGAAATAGGCTGTTTTACGCTGGTATCAGCGAACAAAAGTGCTTTACATCTATGGCGGGAAAGGGATATTGTTCCCGATTATTTATCATAAATTATTTATTCAGTTATGTAGAGCCATTAAATTATGAAACCAACTACCGCCACCCCTGTTTTAGATTGGTTACAACGCCACAGCACCGCATTGTTAAATAAGTTTCACATTAGTGAAACTACCTTTATGGCTTTGTTGGCCATTGCCATCGGTGTGTTGTCCGGTTTATGTAATTACGCCTTTCGCAAATCCATCGATTTTTTTCATTGGCTGGTTATCGAACAGGGGATGGAATTTTTCAATATTTCGTGGGATCACTGGAACAGTGCCCGTTGGTGGGTTATTCTGTTTCCCATAGTTGGCAGTTTATTGATGATCCCATTCTGGTTGTGGTTTTCTAAGGACCTTAAATTCGGCTTTTCTGCATTTCTGGAACAAGTAAACCTGCGCGGGGCTAAAATCCCCGGTCGTACTATCCTCACCCGTGGTTTAGCCAGTGCTATTACCCTAGGCACTGGTGGTAGTGCCGGGCAGGAGGGCCCTATTGCCCAGATGGGCGGCGCTGTTGGTAGCCAATTCGGTCAACGTTTTAAAGTAAGTGGCAACCGCCTCAAGGTGCTGGTTGCATGCGGAGTTTCCGGTGGTATTGCCGCAACCTTTAATGCCCCGATAGCCGGAGTGTTTTTTGCTCAGGAGATCGTTCTGCTGTCGGCGTTTGAGATCTCTAGTTTTACCTCTATTGTTATTGCCAGTGGAATCAGTACCGTTGTGTCGCGGGCATTGCTAGGTAACGAAACGGCTTTTCATCTGCCGCCATATCAGGCAGGCAGCCATTGGGAGCTATTGCTTTATGTCGTTTTAGGCGGGGTGGTCGGGGTATTGGCGGCAACCTTTATTGATGTCCATTTTCGCATTAAAGATGTTTTTGATAATTTGAAAATTCCGCGCTATGTCAAACCTATTTGCGGGGCATTGTTGGTGGGCTTTATCGGTGTAGGCTTACCGCAGGTATTTGGCAACGGTTACGATTTTATTAACGACTTTCTCAATGGCGGCGGCACCTTATATCTATTGTTGGCGTTGATCTTTTTCAAAGCTATCGCTACCTCAATAACCCTCGGTTCTGGTTTGCCCGGCGGTTTGTTTGCTCCGGTTTTGTATATTGGTGCAGTAATCGGCGGTGCGTTTGGTCATATTGCCCAGATGCTGTTTCCGTCGATGGCTATCGCTCCCGGCTCATATGCGCTAATCGGTATGGGGGCGTTTTTATCTGCTGCCACTCACGCCCCGATGACTGCCATATTTTTGTTGTTTGAGATGACCTCATCGTATCAGGTAATAGTGCCGATTATGCTCTCCTGCGTGGTTGGTACGGCAATAAGTCGCCATTATAAGAAAGAGAGCCTCGACACCGTTGAGTTGGCAAAGGCCGGTATTGATCTCGAAGCGGGTAAAGAGCGTAATATAATGAAAGCGCTGTATGTGCGCGATGTTATGGCGACTAAATTGGAAACTGTGCCGGAAAATATGACCCTGCGCCAGTTTACCGACTTCCTGTCTCACACCAAACACTCCAATTTCCCCATTGTCGATCTCGATGGCGCGTTGACCGGCATCATCTCAATTCAGGACTTTATGGGAGTAGTGTTTGAAAAAGATCTCCTCGATTTAGTGGTAGTAAAAGAGTTGGCAACCAAAGAAGTGACCACAATTTTTGCTGATGAAAACCTCGACAGCGCAATGCAGAAAATCGGTTACCGTAATATTGAGCAACTGCCAGTTGTCGCCAAGGATAACAATGAGAAATTGATCGGCATTATATCGCGCCGCGATATGGTTTCTGCTTACAACAAAGAACTGATGGCACGCGCACTTGAGGATGGTGATGAATAATCCTACTGATCAACGTTCAACTCCACAGCTCAACCCGCAACAATTGCAGGCTGTTCATCATGATCAGGGCGCATTGTTGATTTTAGCCGGTGCCGGATCAGGTAAAACCAGTACCCTAACCAGTCGGGTGGTACATCTGAT
>NBLX01000116.1 GCA_002084705.1 Desulfobacteraceae bacterium 4572_35.1 | reverse complement strand
GGTCGCTGGCCGGCGTAGAGAAGAATTGAGTCGGCAGTTTCTGGGCCGATACCTTTGAGACTGAGTAGCTCGTCTCGTACCAGCGTTATTTCACGTTGCAATAATTTTTCAAGACTACCTTGATAGTGTTGATGCAGATAATGACAAAATAGTTGTAACCGTTCTGCTTTCTGACGAAAAAATCCTGATGGCCGAATTAGCTGTTCTAACTCTTCGCGTTCAATTTGGAGGATGGCACTACTGGTCAAAACGTCCGCACACCGCAAATTAGCAATGGCTTTTTCAACATTGTTCCAGTTGGTGTTTTGGGTTAAAATTGCCCCAACTACCACTTCAAATGGGGTTTCTGCTGGCCACCAATCAGGTTTTTCATAAAATTCGGATAAAATCTCGTAAATCTGTAATGGGTTGACCATGATTACCTCACCTATTTAGGCGCAAAAGAGTAGCGACATTAAAGCAAGGACAACGGACATGAGCAAATCTTTTATCGAAGCGCGCAATATAATTTTAGAAAATAGCCACGTTCTTAATAGTGAATCGGTATCATTAGAGGATTTAGGTGGCAGGGTGATTGCTACAGACATTAATGCTCCCTTGGATCTGCCCCGATGGGATAACTCGGAAATGGATGGGTTTGCAGTTCGTCATGCCGATTGCCACCTTTTGGCAACGTTGCAAATTACCGATTATATCCCTGCTGGTGCTACCGCAACGGGAATAACGGTTCGTCCGGGCACTGCAGTTAAAATTATGACCGGCGCGCCAATTCCAGCAGGTTGCGACGCCATTGTGCCGATCGAAAATACAATTGTGAAGGCAGATTTGGTAACGCTTAATCAAGCAGTGGAGTTAAATGATTATATCCGTTTCAAGGGGAGTGATATTGGTATCGGAGAAACGATTATCCCCGCAAAGACTGTCCTTCGACCAGCAGAAATAAATTTATTGGCATCATTTTCTTGCCCTCAGGTGCCAGTTATCCGGCGCCCCATCGTGGCAATTTTGTCAACTGGAGACGAGCTGGTTGCCCCGGGTAGCAAGTTAAATCATGGGCAAGTTATCGACAGCAATTCTTACTCTCTTGCCGTAGCGGTTAAGGAGGTGGGGGCAATTCCTCAAGTTTTGGGGATAGCTCATGATAATCACTCTCGTTTGCAGGAAAAAATAGCTATAGGCTTAGAAGCAGATGTCTTGATAACCTCTGCAGGCGTTTCAGCTGGTGATCGTGATCTCGTGCGAGAGCTACTTGCTGATGCCGGAGTTGAACAGCTTTTTTGGAAGATTAATATCAAGCCCGGTGGGCCAACGGCATTTGGTTGTAAGGGTGATACGTTGGTTTTCTCGTTACCCGGCAATCCCGTTTCGAGCATGATTGCTTTTGATCAACTGGTGCGTCCGGCATTGTTAAAAATGGTGGGTCGAAATGATATTCTAAGGTCGACACTGCAGGCGACAGTTAAAGGAACCCTTGTTAATGAAACAGCAAAGACCCGTTTTTTACGGGTTCGGGTTGAGCAAACCTCTGCTGGTCTAGTGGCCGAAAGTGCGGGAGATCAGAACACTGGGATTGTCAGAACAATGGTTAAGGCAAATGCCCTTGCTATTTTGGTGCCGGAGCAAAAAAAGTTAAAGGCTGGAGAGTTGGTTAATGTCCAATTTATTGGCTAAAAGAAGGTAGTGACGGTCGCGGGATTGTTTTCGCGACTATATTGTTTTATGGTTAAAACATCCCGCCAATCCCCATCATCCCCTTGGTGATTATGAAGATACCAAAGATAATCAATAGTCCGCCGCTAACTAAGCGAATAAACAGTGGATGGGCATTTATTTCTTTAATTCGATTGCGGACTTTTTGTGAAGCATAGCCTAGCAATAACATCGGAATTGCAAAGCCAATAGAGTAACACAAGAGCAAAGCTACACCTGTTGCAAGACTTCCTTTGGTAGCAACTAGGGTTAATACTCCCGCTAGCATCGGCCCAACACAAGGAATCCATACTAGACCTAATGTTAGTCCCATAACCAAGCCTGACCAACGACCTTTACCCCCGGCTTGAATATTAGAAAAAAGGGTCAGTTTCTTAAATGGGTTGATATCGACCAGCATCAACACGCCAAATATGATGATGAGCGCTCCAGCACCTTTTTCAAGTAGTGGCATCACCCCTGCGATAGCACCACCAAATAATGAAGTCAGTAAACCCATTGCCATAAAGCTGATGGTTAGTCCAATAACAATTAGCAGTGGTCGGTGTTTGTGGTCGGTATCGGTACCGGTAACCACGATGGGGACAATAGGCAATACACAAGGTGAGGCAACACTGGCAATGCCAGCAAAAATAGTCATCATTATAGTTGTAATGCTTAGGTCAAGTGGAGTCATAGTTTAATTCTCAGGAATCTGGTTTAAAAGGGTGCGGATAAGCTCAGGTGGTTGAACACCTGGACGTAAACGCTTAATTTCATTCCCCTTAGCATCGGTCAGGATAAGGGATGGTAGCCCTCTTATACCATAGGCGTAAAAAAGTTGCATATCCTCTGGCACCGAAGTTTTTACCGGGCGGATGGTAACTTTATCTTCCAGTTCATCTGCCATTTTATTGAGAATGTTTGCCTGCATTTGGCATGGGCCGCCAGTAGGGTTAATAAAAAAGACCAGTAACGGTTTAGCACTTGTAGTGTTGACAGTATCTGTGCTTGTTTTTTTTACCGGTGTAACTGAACTCTCTGCTGGTGGAGTGGTTTGTTCTGGTGAACAGCCTAATAACAAACTAACAGCTACGAGTATGATTACTAACTTTCCCATTTTAAAACCTCTTTGCCGTGGGTGCAGTTTTATGTTGCGGATTATATATGCGAATTTATCTATGTAAGTCAAGCCGAAGCTAATTATATGTTTTTTAATAAAATTGGTTAGTCGTTGACACCTGATTGGATAAACTTTGTTATGATTCATGTAACTGCTTGCTCGAAAGTGCATCGAGTTATTGCCCTTAGAACCTTTTAATGGTAGTATCGGGCAACCCTTTTTATGGAGTAGCGTATGTCAGATGAAGCAACTTTTTTCCTGCCAGTCAGAGATTACTGCCGTCGTGATTTGATTACCTGTAATGTCGACGATACGGTATTAAGTGCAACTACCGTAATGCGGGATAACGGTATCTCCAGTCTGATTGCATGTACAGATAATAAGCAACCAATAGGAATTATGACCGATCGTGATTTGCGCAATAAAGTTATCGCTGGTGAGCTTGACCCTAGCACCATCAAGGTAAGTGAGGTGATGACAGCACCAGTTTTGTCAGTTTCTGAGGACGATACCTTGTTCGAGGTTCTTTATCAGATGTCACGTAATCGTATTCATCGGATTGGCGTAGTTGATGGTAATAACGTTTTGGTTGGGCTTATTAATGAATCGGATATTATCCGGTTGCAAAATCGTTCGCCCCAGCAGTTGCTACAAGCTATTGATGATGCTACATCGGTTGCTGATTTAAAAAAAGTTTATCAAAATAGTGAGCAATTGGTGGTTTTTCTCAGTCGTAATGGTGTGCGCACTGATGAATTGGTCAAAATGATTTCGTTGTTGAATGATCAAATTAGTGAAAAATTAATTGGCTTATTAAAACGTGATCGTTTTAAAACTTTGGGTCAAAAAAATGCATTTATGGTATTGGGCAGTGAAGGGCGACGTGAGCAAACCTTAAAAACCGACCAAGATAATGCAATGATTATTGCTGATGATGCAACCCCAGAAGAAGTCGCGACTATAGAAGCCTTTTCACAAATCTTAATTGCGGGGTTGATCGAAATTGGGGTGCCTGAGTGTCCCGGCGGAATTATGGCAAAGAATGAGTTTTGGCGCCGCACTCTCTCTGATTGGAAAAGCACCATTGATAGCTGGGTTGGAACCCCCAGTGGTGAAAATATTCTCAATTTTAGTATGTTTTCGGACATGCGAGTGATCTGTGGCGATAGCGATTTGGGCGTGCATCTTAAGGACTATATAGTACGAGTAGCTACGGAAAATACCATTTTTCTAGCTAAAATGGCACAAAACGTATGTCATTTTCCACCCCCTTTAGGTTTGTTTGGGCGCATTAAAACGATTCCAAACGGAGAGAATGCTGGTAAGCTGGATCTTAAAAAAAGTGGAATATTTGCTTTGACCGAAGGGATTAAAATTTTGGCGCTGAGTGCAGGTATGTTAGGCGGAGGCACTCATGAACGGTTAGCTTTCTTGCAACAACGGGATATTCTTAGTCGGGCGCAGGTTGGTGACATTGAAGCTAGCTATAATCTGTTGACTTTCTTGCGCTTGCGTGGGCAAGTTAATTCTGTTGTCGCTGGTCGAGAAATAACCAACTATATTTTACCCGGAGCCTTAGACCGGGTTGAAAAAGGGCGTTTAAAATTAGCTTTGGAAGTGGTAAAGTCATTTCAAGGCATTCTTAAACAACATTTTCAACTTGATATGTTGCGCAATTAAAAGCGACTATTGATTTGCATCTGCTGGGCAAATACGGGGGGAAGGTTTATGTGGTACAGTTCAGTTAAGGTTGGTATCGTTGAAATTGATATGGATCATTATAATATCGATACCATGTTGCAACTTTATTCTTCAGATCGTGTCCCCGAATCCTATCTGCCTCAAATCATTAGCGCATTAATAAAACATTTCGACACCGAAGAGGGGATTATTGATCGTATGGGTCATGAGTTTCCTCAAGAACATAAAGATGAACATGCCAATTTGACCAAGGTACTTGAAGCAAAATTGACGAATTGGCAGGCGGGCGATTTGGATGGTAAGGATTTTGTCGAAGAAGTGCGACAACTTTTACTTCTTCATGTTGCAGAATATGATGTCCTTTTAGGTGATGGTGATATTGTTTAAGCTTTTAGAGTTTGAGTTGAATTGATGTTCCGATCCTTAGCCAGATTAATTTGTTGTGCCATTTTATCCTTTGTTTGTGCCTGCGTACCAACTTACTCGCCATCAAAAGTTAATGCCCCGGTAGATCCCCCTATTATCGATGATCCTATCGCGAAAATTTTAAATAAAACTGTTGAAACGACGGAATCATTAGCAACAATGGGTTTTTCGGTTCAAGTCGGAGCATTTAGCCAGCTTGAAAATGCAGTGCGCTTAGAGCGTGTGCTTACCTCTCGTGGCGTTGATGCTTACTATTTCCGCCACCAATCAGGATTATATAAGGTCCGTTTTGGTAATCATAAAAACTATGCAAACGCGCGTAGCGAAGCTGAAAAAATACAAGCACAAGGTGTTATTGGTCGGTTTTTTATTGTTCTGCCAGAAAGCTATGCAGCGGCCAGAATTAAACGGAGCGGACAGGGAGACTTGCGTGCCGAACTCGTAACCACAGTGCATAGATTTATTGGTGTTCCATATCGCTGGGGTGGCGAGGATAGGCATAATGGGTTTGACTGTAGTGGTTTAACGATGGTCAGTTATCGTCTTAATGGATTGAATCTGCCCCGCAACTCTAGGGCACAATTTAAGGCCGGAAGGTATGTCGCCAAAAAGAACTTACGCGCCGGAGATTTAGTCTTTTTTGCAACTAAAGGTGGAACTCGGGTGACCCATGTGGGGATGTATATTGGTAGTGGTAAGTTTGTTCATGCTCCCAGAACTGGTAAGACTGTA
>NBLX01000115.1 GCA_002084705.1 Desulfobacteraceae bacterium 4572_35.1 | reverse complement strand
TGTGAAAAAGCTTCAAGCTTTTCCTGGTCACCATAAATGACAAACTTTTCACCAACAATACCTTCTAATTCTTTGACGATTTCTAATGTTACAGAATCGTATTTTCTCTTGGCTTTGTTCATTATTGACTATTCCTTATTTTATTAATGCGTTCTGTTAGCACGGGCAACACCTCGAACAGGTCGCCTACAATGCCAAAGTCGGCAACATTAAAAATCTGTGCATCCGGATCAGTATTAACGGCCACAATTGTTTCCGAAGTCTGCATACCCGCCAGATGTTGTATCGTTCCTGAAATTCCAAATGCTAAGTAGAGTTTAGGGTTTACCGTCTTACCAGAAAGACCGATTTGGTGTGGATAACTAAGCCAATCCCTGTCAACTACATCGCGAGTAGCACCCAGCGCAGCCTCCAGCGATCCACAAAGAGGCTCGGTTAAGGACAAATTCTCACCCTTTTTGATACCACGCCCAACAGCAACAACCACATCAGCTTCCTGCAAGCCGTGTTCTGATTCATCTGGAATAAAATCTACCCGGTTGATTCTGCTTGCAAGACACTCGGCAGGAGCTTTAAGGCGTATTATCTCACCAACTCTGCTATCCTGTTTGATTGCGGGCTTAGTTGATCGAGGTCGAACCGTTGCCATCTGGGGACGGTGCTGAGGCGTTTTAATCGTTGCCAGAATATTACCACCAATTGCAGGACGAGTCTGAAGTAAATTACCCGTATCTTCTTCAATATCCAGTACAGTACAGTCAGCCGTTAAACCAGCGTGGGCTTTGATGGCAACATATGGCATAAGAGTTCTGCCGGTAGATGTTGCGCCGGCAATAATTATTTCCGGCCGGTAATCCTCTATGATTTTCAGCATACAGGCAGCATAAGGCTCAACGAGGAAATGCCTCAGTGCAGCCGCCTCCATCGTTATGACTCTATCTGCGCCACAATCGATAAGTTCCTGTAGATCTTCGGCATTTATATCGCTACCAAAAATCATTGCTGTTAAATCCGTACTGCGTTTATCGGCCAAATCTCGACCGCGGGTCAATAATTCGTAACTAATTCGCTGAACCTGCCCATCGGACTGCTCAGCAAGAATCCATACACCTGAATGTTCTTGTTTGTTTTTTGTCATTGTTCTCAATCTCAAATTAATTCTTTTCTCTGTAAAAACATTACCAGCTTATCCACCGCCTGCTCAATATCAGATTCATCCATTGCAACAATTTTTTCACACTGACGAGCAACTTGGGGACGAAATATTTTGACCACTCGCGTCGGCGAACCAGCCAGACCAAGTTTGTCCGCATCAGCATCAATATCATTCGCTGTCCAGACAGGGATATCTACCTTTTTGGCTCGTTGTTTACCGCGAAGCGTTGGCAAGCGTGGGTCAGCAACTTCTTTGACCATTGTTAACACCGCCGGCAGCTCAACATCGAGAACTTCGTGTCCATCTTCCACCAGACGATGGAGGCGGCAGGTTTTATTGCTTACCTGCTCAACCTTGCCGATATATGATGCCACGGGCAAATCCAGAAACGATGCGATCCCAGGCCCAACTTGGCCGGTATCCCCATCAGTGGCTCGTTCGCCACAGATAATCAGGTCATAATCGCCCATATGCTCGATGGCCTTTGCCAATACATAACTGGTAGCCCATGTATCGGCACCGGCAAACGCCTTATCCGACAGTAGTACTGCTGAATCACATCCCATTGCAATTGCTTCACGAAGAGCGGCAATAGCTTTAGCTGGCCCCATAGAAACAGCGATCACTTCACCTCCGTGTTCCTGGCGAAGTTGAATAGCGATCTCAATCGCGTAAAGGTCTAATGGGTTAATAATAGCTTCGACACCATCACGAATCATCGTTCCGGTTTTCGAATCCATTCTAACTGCATTCGTTTCCGGAACCTGTTTGATCGGAACTATAATACGCATAAAATTTCCTTCATTCTAAACTCCATATTTTAATTTCATCATTTTCAACTTCTGATTTCTGTTTTTACGCCGTTATTGTGGCACTGATTGTCTCTGACCTCTGACTACCACAACCGCCTTGTTATCAGTAAAACATGAGCTTTTTTGGCATTTGGCTGATATTAAGACAAAAATATTGCTGAACCCATACCGCCACCAACACAAAGCGTAGCCAATCCATTTTTTATCTCACCTCGGCTTATCTTATGAGCAAGATGAGCAACTATCCTCGCACCGCTTGCTCCTATAGGATGGCCTAATGCTATCGCTCCGCCTTCCTGATTTATAATATCAGGATTAAGCTCTAACTCTTTTATACAAGCCAAGCTTTGAGCTGCAAAAGCTTCATTTAGTTCTATTGCATCAAAATCATTCACATTCAAATTGTATTTACTACAAAGCTTTCTGGTTGCATAAATCGGGCCCAAGCCCATTTCCTTAGGGTCACATCCAGCAGATGCCCAGCCAGAAATTTCTGCAATCGGCCGCCAACCGTTAGAATGTGCCGCTTTTTCGCTGCAGACAATTAACATAGCCGCGCCATCGTTTATGCCGGAAGCATTACCAGCAGTCACCGTGCCATCATTTTTAAATGCGGGACTTAGAGATGCCAACCTTTCTAAAGTTGTATCGGGACGAGGATGTTCATCTTTATCAAGCTCTTTCAATTCAACTAACTCGTCCTTAAATGCATCTTTTTCAATAGCTTTTGCATATTTCTGCTGACTGTCAAAAGCAAACTTGTCCTGCTCTTGTCTGGAGATATTGTATTTTTCTGCAATTCGCTCGGCAGTCAGACCCATATGCTCATTATCAAAGCTATCAACCAAACCATCTCTTAAAAGAGTATCAACTAAGACACCATTACCCAATTTATATCCTCCCCTTGCTCTTTCAAGCAGATAAGGGGCATTTGACATTGATTCTGTTCCGCCGCACAAAACCACTTCCGCATCGCCTGTTATTATGCTCTGAGCAGCTAAAATAATTGCCTGCATACCTGAAGCACACATCATATTGACTGTAAAGGCTGGCTTGTCTATTGGGATATTAAGTTTTACTAAAACCTGTCGAGCTAGATTCATACCTAAGCCAGCCATTATGACATTACCAATTATAACCTGGTCTATTTTTTTGCGGTCAATTCCTTCTAAAGCAGCTTCTCCAGCTTTCAACGCCAAATCCAACGCTGAATGTTTTTTTAACTCACCTAAAAATCTTCCCTGAGGAGTTCTTTTGGCGTTTACTATAAAAATTTTACCCATCTGAAATTTCCTTATTTAAATAATTCTTTTGGCATCAAATTTACATTGTTAACTATCGGGTTAAAATCCATCAGGCCAATCACATCAGATTCGATATCAATACCTGGCGCAACTTCTATCAGTTCAATCCCCTTATCAACTAATTTAAAGACAGCTCTTTCGGTTATATAAAGTACTTGCTGTTTTATATCCAAAGCCCTTTTACCGCTAAAAGAAATCTGCTCAACATTTTTGATGAATTTACGAATTTTACCCTCTTTTAATATCTCTAATTTCCCATCTGCCATTTTAACTTCAAGGCCGCCAGTAGTAAAAGTTCCACAGAAAACCAGCTTTTGGGAATTCTGTGTTATATTTACAAAACCACCTACGCCTGCCATCTTACTTCCAAACTTTGAAACATTGACATTGCCATATTTATCAACTTGCGCAGCACCTAATGCTGCAAAATCCAGCCCACCTCCATCATAAAAATCAAACTGTGAAGGTTGATCCACCAATGCCTGCGGATACAACGTAGCCCCAAAACTCAAACCTCCTGCCGGCACCCCACCAATTGGGCCACTTTCAACAGTAAGCGTGAACTTTTCTAATAAATTCTTTTCGGCAGCAACCCTCGCAATTCCTTCGGGAATACCTATACCAAGATTAGCAATCGCCCCTTCATGTATTTCCCTGCACGCCCTGGCACATATAACCCTTCTTTCATTTCTTGCCATTGGCTCAAGGTTATCCTTAATAGATACATCATTTGGGATAGCTTGACAATAACCAGGATTATATGTCTCAGCAAATGTCTGTTGGTGTTCATGGGGATCAGCGACAACAATTTTATCAACCAATATGCCGGGCACTTTAACATGCTGGGGATCAATCGGTTCCTCTAATAGTTCGTTAACTTGAGCCATTACAATGCCCCCGGAGTTATGCGCCGCCTGTGCTATTTGCAGTACCTCTCCAAAAATCGCCTCTTTATTCATGATTAGGTTACCAAACGGATCCGCTGCTGTCGCACGAATAAAACCAATGTGAATAGGAAAGGATTTATACCAAAGCCATCTTTGGCCATCTAATATCAGAGATTTAACCAATTCTTCAGATGTCTTTTTATTTAATTTCCCCCCCATCGCCTCAGGGTCTATAAAGGTGCCAATACCTACATGAGTTATATTGCCAGGCCTTTTAGCAGCTATATCTCTAAACAATTGACAGATGACTCCTTGAGGAAAGTTATATGCCTCAATATCCCCATCGATAGCAAGTTTACCAAGCTTTGGGGCTAATCCCCAGTGGCCACCTATAACTCTTTTTAACAAGCCCTTATGAGCAAAGTGATTGGCTCCGCGTTCGCCTCCATCTCCCTGCCCAGCCCCATATACCAAAGTGAGATTTTTCGGCTCACCTGTTTCTAAAAATCTTTTTTCCAGGGCACAAGCTAATGCCTCACAAACACCGATACCTACAAAACCACCGGAGGCAACTGTTTGTCCATTACCAATTAAAGCAACTGCCTGTTCTGCGCTGCATATTTTTTTATCTATTAACGACTTCAACCTATCCATCCACCATTAACATTAATCACTTGACTGGTTATATATTTAGCCATATCACTGCATAAGAAAAGAATCGTGTTGGCGATATCTTCAGGGTCACCAAATTTATTTAAAGGTATATTCTTTAGCATCTCATCTCTTACTTCTTCGGGAATGGATTTGCCCATCTCTGTAAGGATGACACCCGGGGCAACCGCATTTACAGTAATACCTTTTCTTCCAAGTTCTCTGCTTAATACTTTAGTAAAGCCAATCACGCCCGCCTTGGAAGCCGCGTAATTGCTCTGACCAAAGAATCCCAGTATCCCTGAAATTGACGAAAGATTGACAATTCTTCCGCCATCAGAAATCTTTTCAACAACACTTCGGCATACATTGAATACTCCAGTGAGATTAGTATCTATAACCTGCTGCCATTCTTCAGTGGACATCTTTTTCAGTGTTTTGTCCCGAACAATACCTGCGTTATTTATAACAATATCTATTTTGCCATATTTACTTAAAATAGAATTCAGCATTTCTTCTATTTCATCTATATTCCTAACATTAGCTTTCATAGGGACAGCCGAGTTACCTAATTCCTGTGCGGTTTCTTCTGCACGCTGTTTGTTAATTCCTTTTTCATCATCAAAATAATTGATAATAACATTTGCCCCAGCTTCCACTAAAGCCTTACATGTAACCGCTCCAAGACCTTGGCCGCCTCCTGTTACCAATGCCACTTTGTTTGTTAAATCAATCTTTCTCATTTACCTTTACCTTTCTATCTGTTTTTACGCTGTTATTGTAGCACTGATTGTCTCTGACCACGGGCCTTTGTCGCCGTTTTTCCTGACCCACCGCAGCATATAATGAGCGGTCTTGCCGCCATCTGTACCATCGTATTCGACCGTATGAGGG
>NBLX01000114.1 GCA_002084705.1 Desulfobacteraceae bacterium 4572_35.1 | reverse complement strand
AAAAATAGACCAGCTTTCTAAAGTTTAGTCATAATAAAAAATATGTTTTATTTGCTTTTGTTTGCAGACGTGAAAAAAATGAAATAGATTATCGTAGCTTTCGAGAACTAACCCTGTAATTCTGTAAATTTGAGAGGAGAATAATTAAATGGTTAAAAAAATCAACCACATTGGCGTGGCGGTGAACAGTATTGAGGAATCTACTCCGCTGTATCGGGATGTTTATGGAATGGAGGCAGAGGGTGTTGAGGTGGTGGCAGAACAGAAGGTAAAAGTAGCATTCTTTTCCGTAGGTGAGAGTCGGATCGAATTGCTCGAACCTACAAGTGATGATTCGCCGGTGGCTAAGTTTATCGAAAAGAATGGACAGGGAGTGCATCACGTTGCATATGAAGTAGATGATGTAAAAGCTGAGATAGCAAGATTACAAGGGGAGGGGATTCGCCTTATTGACGAGGTGCCGCGCTGCGGAGCACACCATACTCAGATCGCTTTTTTACATCCCAAAAGTAGTGGCGGGGTGTTAACCGAGATGTGCCAGGTGCAGCACTAAGTGCGCCGCCAGGATCGGAGTGTTGCGGTGGCAAAACAGCAGAACAAACAGCAAAAAAAACAGCAGAATAAGCAACAGAAAAAGCAGAGACCGGATAACATTGAATTGCTTGCGCCGGCAGGGAGTTTAGAAGCTTTTTATGCGGCGATGGAGGCTGGCGCCGATGCAGTTTATTGTGGCTTACAGACTTTTTCGGCGCGGGCAAAAGCCAAGAATTTCTCTCTGGAAGATTTATCAGCTATGACCGGCTACGCCCACGCACGTAAGCGCAAGCTCTTTGTTGCCATGAATACCTTGGTTAAAGAGGGGGAGTTGCCGCAGTTGATAGACAGCATCGCTGCGGTGGAGCAGGCAGGTGTCGATGCGCTGATTTTACAGGATCTTGGTGTATGGCGCATGGCGCGGGAACATTTTCCCTCTTTAGCGTTGCACTCATCTACACAAATGACGATACATAACAGTGCTGGGGTAAAGCAACTAGAGCAAATGGGCTTTGAACGGGCAGTGCTGGCGCGTGAGCTTACCCTTGAGCAGATTAGCCATATCCGCAGCCAAACCACAATGGAGTTGGAACATTTTATCCATGGAGCGCTGTGTTTCTGTTTTTCCGGACAATGTTATTTTTCATCGTATCTTGGTGGCAAGAGTGGTAATCGCGGGCGCTGTACCCAGCCGTGTCGTCGCCGTTACAATTACGGGTATTGCTAAAGCAGTCTTATGGGCGGACCCCTACCAAAGGTTTTCTCAGCGGTGGCCAGCCTGCCGATATGGCAACACCGGCACTGCGTGGTTCTACCGGGCGCTATCTGGGAGAGGTGACACGGGTTAGTGGCAACAAGTTGTACTTTAACAGCCGCGACAGCTTGCACATTGGTGATCGCATCCGTATCCAGCCCGGTAGCGACAAGGTTGGCACCGCTTTTACCTTGAAGCAATTGTGGGCGGGGGCAAAAGCGGTAAAGAAAATGACAGCTGGTCCTGTTTGTGTAGCTAACCCTTTTGGGCCTAAATTCAAAACGGGAGATGCGGTATTCAAGGTGTCGTCCCAACAGGCGTTTTCCATGAGCGATGTAGCTGCGCGCCGGAAACTTGGGCAGGTGAAAGCGGTGAAACAGCCGTTAACGCTGAATGTTAATCTGAACGAGCACCAGATGGTTATTGTTGCCAGCGTTGGCGAGTTAAAGCTGGAGGTTGCGTATCCGGTTGAGTTTTATCCGGCTCAGACAAGTCCTTTGTCCCAACAGACATTGACTCAGGTATTTGAACAAACCGCGCAAGCTCCGTTTGAACTGCAGGAGTTGATAGCTGCCGATCTGCCCGACGTAGTGGTGCCGCCAAAACGTCTAAAGGAGATCCGGCGCGACTTTTACACGCATCTGCAGCACAAAATTGATCAACACAATGAAGAACAATTACAGCAATGTAAACAACGGGCGATAGCATCGTTGCTGCAACCCGCACCCAGCTATAAACAAAGAGGAGAGTTGGTGGTGGCGGTGCGCGATCTGCGAGAAATGCGCGCTCTGGATCAGCCCGATGTGGATAAAATTCTGGTTCCGCTAACCCCAGCGGTTTTGCATCGACGCTGGCGTGTTAACCCAACTCAATGTCGTGGAGTGGTGTGGGATATCCCCTTCGTGATTTTCGATCAGGATTGGCGCACCATACAGCAGGCGGTTCATTGTTTGGTTGATGCCGGATTTCGCAACTTTCGTCTCAACAATTTAAGCCATTTTGCCCTGTTCAAAAATAAAAAAGATATGCTGCTGCAAACTGGTTATCGCCTGTTTTGCCTCAACACCCAGGCAATGTTGAGCTGGCAGGAGTTCGGTGCTGTTGGTAGTGAAATGTATATTGAAGATGAGCAGCAAAATATGGCGCAATTGCTAAAGCGTTCTGGCGATTACCCTTTGCGGGCGGTAATTTATACAGCCGTGCCATTGATAACGTCACGCATCCGTATCTCAGGAGTTAAGAGTGATGCACCCTTGATCTCTGACCGTGGTGATGAATACAAGGTGCTAAACAAAGGGGGACTCACGGTGGTGCAGTCACAACGTGATTTCTCGTTAACTGGCGAGCTGGGTTTGTTGCACGATATGGGCTGCGCCTCATATCTGGCAGATATTTCCCATCTTGGAGTATTCAGTAAAGAGGGTCAGCAGGTGCTGGATGCAGTGCGCGGCGGTCGGGGTATTGCCAACACCGAGCTGTTCAATTTTAACAGCGGGTTGGAATAAGTTGAATAAAAATATAGGGTGAGATGCTTTTGGTCATCCCACCCTTGTGGTAATTATTTCTAAATTATCATTGATTTAGCACGGAGCTGGTGAGGCCATAGCCTTTTTCGCCATGCAGTGCTTGATCCAGCCCTTCCCGCTCACTCTGCTCGTCGATACGTAAACCGACCGTCTTATCAACAATGACACAAATGATATAGGTGATGCTTACCGCAAGGACTATGGTAACTCCTATCCCTAGTAACTGCACCCCCATCTGATCAATAACGCTCCAACTGCCACCGGCTGCTTTAGCGGCGTTCTCCATCCAGCTGTCGCGAATGAAGAAACACAGCAGCAACACTCCAAGACCGCTGCCGACGCCGTGAACACCAAAGCAGTCGAGGCTGTCGTCATAGCCAAATTTAATTTTCATTTTCAAAGCGTAAAAACATACCAGAGAGGATGCTGCACCTAGGAACATGGCGCCTGTGGGTTGTACCACGGCGGCGGCTGGGGTGATTACAACCAAGCCGGCAAGGATTCCTGAGGCGAAACCGAGGGCGGTGGCTTTTTTGAAAGATAACGCTTCAATCAATAGCCAACTGAGGGCACCGCTGGCGGCCGAGATTTGAGTCATGGTAAGAGCTCGGGCGGTATCGAGACCGCTGTGTAGCGTTGAGCCAGCGTTGAAACCAAACCAGCCAACCCATAGCAAACCAGCACCCATCATGGTCATGACTAGATTGTTCGGATGCATTGGCTTTTGGGGAAAACCCTTCCGAGCACCGATGTATATTGCGGCAACCAAGGCGCTGCTGCCCGCAGAAACATGAATAACCAGACCACCGGCAAGGTCGATAACCCCGGCTGCGCCATAATTAAATAACCAGCCATCTGGTGCCCATATCCAGTGACACAGTGGGCAATAGATACATAAAAACCACAGGGTAATAAACAGGCAGTAGCCCCGAAAGTAGACCCTTTCAGCAATGGCTCCACTTATCAATGCCGGAGTGATAATGGCAAATTTGCCCTGAAACATTGCAGTTACATACTCTGGAATTCCGCCGACAATGGCGTCATCTATCCCTTTGAGAAAAAAGAAATCCGAATTCCAGCCGATAAAGCCACCACAGATGCTTTTGCCAAAGGTGAGGGAATAGCCAACTGCCACCCACAATACGCCGATTATAGCGAGGGCAACATAGCTGTGCATCATGGTGGACAGCACGTTTTTAGTGCGTACCAAGCCACCGTAAAACATAGCCAGTCCGGGAATCATCAACAAAACAAGAGCAACCGACATCATCATCCAGGCGGTAGTGCCGGTGTCAACTTCAGATCCGGTTGCGTGTACAATCGTAGGTAAAAGCCACAGGGATATTAGTATCATACTGACTGTATTATAAAGATGCTTCATCTCTTCCCTCCTTAAAAGTTAATACTCGTCGAACAGCGCTGTTCACATTATTGTTGTTAATATTCAGAAAGTTTTAAGAGCAATAGCTGTGCCACTAGGGATTACTGGATAAAAATATCGGTAACAAGGCTGCTGCCGCGATCGATTTAGCTTTACAGTAACGGCTGTCAGTGGCGTTTGTGCTTAATTAATGAGCAGTCGTGGTGGAGAAATGAACAGCTTTAATGCAAAAGGTGCTGTTTGGTTGTTATGAAGAATTAATCCGATAATACTGTCGAAATCGGAACAAGAAGATTGCAGATTTGATCAATGTTTTTTCAGGAGTCTGTGTTAATTTTTTCAGTTTAAGTCTGTACTGGAACACCTTTTTCGTCGTAGATATACTCGGTGATCTCTTTTTCAATTGTTACTGGTGAGCATGATGCAATTATTGGAAGAAATATCAATAACACAATTACCTTGTTTTTCATTTTTTCTCTCCTTGACATCATAAGCATAAAAAGTGGCAGATACCATAATGTGTTACTTGTTAGCGCACTTGCATTTGCTAAGGCAAATAAGAATTCTACATAACTTTTATTTATGATGTGTTGGACATTGTGGACACAGTTAACAAAACTACTCTAAGAGTAGAGAAAAACTTGACTGCGGTACTGTTTGCCAGTACTGTAATATGATGCTTTAACTTTAAAAATAAGGAGTACGGGGATGCAAGAGACTACAGCAAACCTATTTAGGCAAAATTTGAAGTCCGAAGTTGATCGTTGTATTGATAACCATGAGTTATTACGTGTGACTCGTCGTAGCGGTGAAAACTTTATCGTACTTAGTGAATCGGACTGGAAGGCCATTGAAGAAACCTTATATTTAAACCAAGTTCCTGACCTTGTTGAAAGTATTCATTTGGCAGCAAATGAGTCATTAGACGAGGGGACAAGCGTCGAGGATGTTGACTGGTGAGTTGGAATATCGTCTTGTCACGTGCTGCGGTTAAGGATGTAAAAAAAATTAAGTCGGCTGGATTGAGTTCGCAAGTGAAAAAATTGCTGGCGACTTTAAAAGAAGATCCGTTTAGTGATTACCCAACCTATGAAAAATTGGTTGGAAACTTGAGGGGATATTATTCGCGCCGCATTAATATCCAACATCGACTTGTTTATCAAGTCATCGAAGATATTAAAACAGTTAAAATTCTACGTATGTGGAGCCATTATGGGTCTTAATTAGTGCTCTACGCTCTACGCCCTGCGGACGAATTTTCACAGAGTAACTTGAGAGTTTGCCCACCCCGTTATTCCCGAATGAGTTTGTCGGGAATCCAGCATCTTACGGGTAAAACCTCTGGATACGCGCCTTCGTGGGTATGTCGGGAACAGGGTATATAGTCCTTGCGGAAAAAATGATACTAATCTGATTATGGGTAGATATCAATAACCACCTTTTTAGCGCAGAAGAAAGATATTCAACATCCCTATCAGCATTCCTAGCAGCGCGCCAAATATATTTATATATTTGAACTGTTCTTTCATTATCCCCATCAGTAGTTCTTCTACTTTCAGGATGTCTAGAGAGTTTACTTTGTCTTCGACTATGCGGCGAATATCCAGAGAGTCCACTAGGGGTGGCACTTCTTTATTGAGCAGTTCCAGCAACTGTTCAAACAGAGCGTGATAAAGTTCTTCGCGGGCATCGCTGGGGAGACGTGAAGCCAGGTTGCCCAGAGGGCGTTCGTTTATCCAGAAGTTTACTTTTTGCTCCAATTCAGCTTCAACTGTTTGTTGAAGTTGTGGAGATTGAGTTATTTGTACCGCTTTGGTGGTTATTTGCTCAGCTAGTTTTGCGGCGCAGTCTTCACCTCCTGCTTCATTAAGGAGTTCGCTCAGGGGGCGATCCTTGATGGTGTCAATGCCTTTGTTTAGCCACTCCACCACCAATTGTCGACAGTTGTTGCTGCGGATGAAAGTAATGACGCGGGTGGAGATAAAGCGCTTGATGTTGATAATTTTTTCGTAAGATACTTTCTCTAGATAGTTGGCGAGGGGTTGGTCGAGCCAATTGTTTATCCGTTCGCGCATGGCGGTAGAGATTTCGGAGCGAACTTTCTCCCCTTCTAGCCAGGTTGCGAGTTCAAGCGCAGCTTTGTCCATGAATTCAGGTAAGCGCGAATAGATTTTTTCCATATCAAACAGAGCAGTAATGATCGCGGATAGCCCCTCTACAGAATCGATAAAACTTTCGATGCCGCCCCGCGCTTTTTTTTCTAACTCTTTACGCATACGTGGATCGTTGAGGTTGGTGGCGAGTTGTTGCAACAGAGCAGGTAGCTCATCCTCCAGTTGGTTGAGGATGGTGTCGATAATTTCTGCTGGTAACAGTTGTTTTAACGATTTGCCGGAGCAGATAACGGTGTCGATGCGGCTATCGATAAATGTGCTGACATTCTCTGATAGAGAGTTTGAAGTGAGCCAGCGTTCAAGTAATGGCTCCAGTTTCTCTTGAGTCTGATGTTGACGTTCCGGGGTCAGATAGTGTTTAAGATCGTGGGCGAGGGTAAGATTTAACTGCTGAAGAATAAAGCTATTCAGACGCTGTTGAAAGGATTCGTCACTTACGTAATTTTTCAGATGTTTGATAAATTTCCAGCGCAAAATATCTATAAGATCAAAAAAACGGTTGTGGAAGCGTTGCGGTAATAAGGTGATAAGGGGGCCAAGTTCTTGAGGTAGTCAACAGGTGGGAACCTACCATCTCGCCCATTTTTGTGGCAAGTTTATGCCGTTGGGAGGGGATAATGCCCGGAGTAAGGGGCAGACGTAAGCCAAATATATGCCATGGACGCAGGGGCCGGAAGAGCATTCGGATAGCGATATAGTTGGTCACGTAACCGATGATGGCTCCCAGCAGTGGTGGGAGGATGAATGGCCAATATGGATCAATTATTTCAATCATTATTTTAACAGACCTTTGGTTGTGGTTGTTGGCAGTATGGTTTTAACTAATGTCGGAATTGAGGGAGCGAAAAGCGGCCAGCAGATCATTCTGGCGAACTATACCCACCAACTTGGTAGGTTGTTCCGGATCAATGACGGGAAAATAACTTACGTGACGCTGGCGCCTGATAGTTTCCAATGCTTCGCGCAGAGATTGATTGGGATCGAGAGACTGGGGGTTGGTGATCAACAGATCGCTGGCGACAATTAGTTTTACCAGAGATGGTTCAAATAGCAGGTTGCGAATTTCAGTGTAGTCGATGATGCCGACAAAATTGTCGTTGCGATCGATAACCGGAAAGCGGTCGTAGCGGCTGTGCGAAATAAAACGCAACAGATCATTATAGCCGGTGTCGTTGTAAATAGTTTCTACATTCTGGCGCATGATGTGACGTACCAGAATATCGCCCGGATCTTTAACCTTATAGCTGGCTGGTATCCCCAATGATAAACGAAAATGGTGAACTACGTGGTGTAATCCTTCAATTGTTCCCTGCGGGGCGCGTTTGCGCAACAGAGATAAAATAGGTACTTCGCCGGAGGCTACCAGCCCTTGGCGCACAGCCAAAGGACCAAACAATTCAAAAACCACTACAGCTCCGAGAATTACCGCTTCTATCATTTTGCCACCGATGGGCCATTGGTGTGCCAGATTGGCAGCTAAGCCAATGGCAACACCCGCCTGAGCCATGAGGGTCATCCCCAGATTTTTCTGTTCTCGTGCGCCAAAGGATGCCAATTTGGTTCCCCAGCGACTTCCACACCATTTGCCGACAGTACGCAGCACTACGTAGGCGATGCCGATAGCACCAATGTGAAACATTGTCTCCAGGTGCAAGCTGGCACCGGCGATAACAAAGAAAGCAACATACAGTGGATAGTCAATTTGTTTGATAGCAGCATGAATCTGATGCCAGCGCGGAGAGCTGCTGGCTAACACGATACCGAAAATAAGGTGGGTTAGCAGAGCGTTAATGACGGTAATGTGGCTGAAGACGGTGATGGCAAACAGAGCACCTATCACCAGACATTTATATTCGCTGGACAATTCTAGGCGTTGACTCCATACGGCAATTATTAACCCAGCTCCAGACCCAACCAACAATGGTCCGCTCAAGTGCCATAGCAGGAGTAAATAACCTTCGTCGGCGGAAAATACCCAGTGGATAGCGCAAAGAAAGGCAACGACAGAAAGCAGGTTGTTAAGACCTACCAGCGATAACAGGGTAGATGTCGTTGGCCCTTCGGCTTCATACTCGCGGATAACCATTAAGGTTGCCGCCGGGGCGGTTGCGATGGCAATAACGCCAAAGAATAATCCCATGAGCAGCGAGGTCTGGAGGGTGGAGAACGGAGCGACGGTGGTTTTGAGCCACAGCTGATTGGTGAGGGCACAACCTGTGGCTACCAGAGTGAATGTCAGCAACGATTCCGCCGCTGACAGAGCAAAAATGCGCCAGCGCCAGCGTCTGAGGCTGTCGAGATGAAATTGCCCGCCGACATTCATCATAATCAGTGCCAGCGCCAAGCTAGTGAGGGGCTGTAACTGTTTTAATGCGCTGGTGGATATGGGGACCGGAAGGTGGAGCAGGTGTGCTGTAGATGGACCTAAAAACAGACCGGTGAGCAGGTAGCCGGTTACCCGCGGCACATGCAACAATGTTGCTAGCCGTCCGCCGAGGAGGGCGCCGATGAATATGGTCATCAGTGCTAATATGATCTCGAGATTAACCATATACCTTTATAGCTCCAGCGGGTTCTGCGTCCTTATCGTTACACACAGCATATATCTATTAAGTATTCTAACAGTTGGGGTTGCGAATCTAATATGCTGAACAAGTTACCATTAATTTATATCCTTGATATGAGACCATGCAAGCTCATCTGTGGGATATGTTCCCTTTTCTTCGGCGGGATAACCGATGGCGATGATGCAGTCTACATCTATATTGCTCGGCAGCTTGAGCAGGTTGGTAACATATTTACCAGCACTGCTATTTTCGTCGTGAGAGCGCAGGCGTATTTGTGACCAGCAGCTGCCCAGACCAAGTTCGGTCACGGCCAGTTGCAGACAGATGGCCGCTATTGCACAGTCTTCAGTCCATACATCGGAGCGGGTGGTGTCAGCACATATCACTACGGCCAGAGCGCTGTTGGCTATAAATGTCGAGCCCTTAGCTTTGGCTTGAGCTAACTTGGCTAAAATTTCAGGGTTGGTGACAAAAATAAATTGCCATGGATTCAGACCACGGGAGGTGGGTGCGCGTAATATCACCTCTTTCAGCTGGGCAATATGCTCTGTGCTCAGTTGTTTATTAGTGAATTGGCGGATGCTGCGTCGGTTGCGGAGGATGTCTAATAACATGAATTATAAACCTTAAAAAGATGGTTATGGATGCGTGGTCAGATAGTTCTATAGAGATAAATTTAACCGAAATAGCTGAAATTAACCACCTATTTAAAAGGGGATTATGAAAATTTGTGTGTGGTGGCTTTGCTGTTGGTTAGGTAGATGAATAAGCTGTTTTGGCAGTTTTGGTTGTGCTGAGAGTTTGTTTGGGGATAGACGAGGGTTTGATGAGAGTATAAACGATAAAATGGGGGCAGGGTCACTGTATTGAATTAAATAAAATTAAAAGACCCCGCCCACGTAATGCATAACATGTTTTCTGTATAACTTCATAACATTTGCCAAGATGGCTCAATTCAAGAGCCCCGGCTGATTCAGATAGAATATGGTGCCATTACATGGTTTGTAACCAATTTTGCAATACAGTATTAAGTTCTCCGGCCACCCCCCAGGTTAACCAGAGTCCTAAACGCTGTAATTGTAGCTGATACTGTTGATGAATTCCTGAACACAACACCCCGTTAACCCCTTGCTCTGCCAGCCAGCTAGCAAGCTTTGGCGCTGGTACCGTGCAATTTAGAATCTCTTGGCTGGTTATTGACTTGAGGTTTAGGTCGATGTGTTTGTTTGTTGTTGCAATGCATCGTGGTGCAACGTGCGCAACGTTGGTTATTCTATGTGGTATTTTTTAATCCATCGCCACAAGGTTGTGCGGTCGATGTTAAGATGGTTGGCAATCTGTTGTCTGTTACCGCGATAACGTTTAATAAGTTGTCTAAGCTCAGTGCTTGATAACGGTTGCCGCTTATTTCTGACAGGAGATGGCGATGTAGGTAGTTGTTCCGCTTCGATCTGGTGATGACGGCACAGGATGACGGCACGCTCAATAATATTCAACAATTCGCGGATATTGCCCTGGTAGTGGTGGGTAAGGAGAAATTCCATCGCCTTAGGGCTAAAACCGTTGATTTTCTTGTTGTATTTTGCACAGAATTTTTTAAGACCCATATTCAATAGCAGTGGTATGTCTTCGCTGCGCTCATCAAGAGCCGGAATTTTAAGGGTGACAACATTTAGGCGATAATACAGATCCTGACGAAATTTATTGTTGGCTACCTGTTGGCTTAGATCTCTGTGGGTTGCCGCGATAAAGCGGACGTCGGCGTGGCGGGTTTCATCACTGCCCAGTGCCTGATATTCGTTGTTTTCCAGCACGCGCAATAGTTTAACCTGCAGCGCCAAGGGGAGATCTCCGATCTCGTCGAGAAACAGGGTTCCCCCTTTGGCGGCATTGAGACGTCCGGAACGGTCGGCTACGGCACCGGTGTAGGCTCCCTTGCGTACGCCAAAGATTTCGGCCTCGAGTAATTGCTCTGGCAGCGCGCCGCAGTTGATAATTACCAGTGGTTTATCTTTGCGATAACTCAGATTGTGCAGCGCCTGGGCAAACAGCTCCTTGCCAGTGCCGCTGTCTCCCTGAATCAGTGCAGTAACATCGCTGCAGGCAATATCGGGCAAAATATCGAAGAGTTGCTGCATCTGCGGATTGCGACTGATCATGTTTTGAAAGCTGAAGGTATGTTCTACTTCCTGACTTAAGGCGCGTAGTTGGGAGAGATCGCGAAAGGTTTCAACGCCGCCAATGGCGTGACCTGCATTGTTGCGTAATACCGAGGCATTAACTGAAACTGGAATCTCATGATTGTAGCGGTCGAGGAGGTCAACCTCGCGATGGGTTATGTTGGTGTTGTCAGCTAGAGCCTGACGTACTGGGCATTGATCGAAGCAAGCATTGGTGCGGAAGATTTCGCAACATGGCTGCCCCAGAGCTTCGCTGCGGCTGAAGCCGGTCAGCTCTTCGGCGGCGCGATTAAACGAGGTGATGCGCATTTCGTTGTCAACGGTAAAAACACCATCGGCAACACTGTCGAGAATGGTCTGTAATTGAAGGTTATTGTCGGCAGTAGAATTCATGGTCGTTATTAAAACATATTCTGGAGTAGTTTTTCCAGTTCTGCTTGTGAGGGTATTTTCCCTGCCAGCACAACTGCGCCATCTACAACCATAGCCGGAGTTGTCATCACTCCAAATGATATGATCTGGTTGATGTCGGTAACTTTTTCCAGTTCATAATTGATGCCGAGGTTGTTTGCTGCCTGGCTGGCAACATCAGCTAATTTTTGACATTTAGCACAGCCGGTGCCGAGAATTTGAATTTTTTTCATCGATTGATTCCTTTCGTTAAAAAAAAGCCCCGTAAATCAGGCCGCTAATGGTCGCCATGACTGTGACCAGACAGACAAAGACAACGGTTTTTTTAGTGCCCATTACGCTTCTGATAACTAACATATTTGGTAGCGACAGGGCGGGGCCAGACAGTAACAGCGCCAATGCGGGTCCTTTGCCCATGCCGGCACCTATTAATCCCTGTAAGATTGGGACTTCGGTTAAGGTGGCAAAATACATAAAAGCGCCAAATATTGAGGCAAACAAGTTAGCAAACAGTGAGTTGCCACCTACCAGCGAAACAATCCAGGACGATGGGATCAACCCTTCATGGTTGGGACGACCCAGCAACGCACCGGCAATCAACACCCCTATAAATAGCAGTGGGAGGATTTTTTTGGCAAAACTCCAACTTTCTTCAAACCATTCTCCCATTTCGCCATCGCGGGTAGATTTGAGGTTGCTCAGCAGCGACAAGCCGATCACCCCCAAAGTAAATGCAAGTTCTGGGTGCTCGGGGACAATTAGTGCCATGGTGGCTGCGGGAAGGGCTGCGATAATTATCCGGTCGAATCCAAGTTTGAACCAGGTGGCCAGCATAAGCGCCAAGGCGACGGAGAAGCCGCTGGTGATCCACCATTTGGCCAGGTAGATGGTGTGCCATATGCCGCTGTGGTCGGCGGTTTTTCCCCAGTTGGCGAAGACCAGAATGCCAATCATGCTGGCAAAGTACAGTGCTGTTTGCCACAGTGGTCGTTCAGCGTCCTCGCTGCACATGATCGGCGCAGCGGCGGCTTTTTCCGCCTCTTCATGGCGAAAGAAAAAGTGCATCGCCAAGCCGATGACAACCGCGAAGATGATAGCACCTACGGCGCGGGCGATTCCCATCTCGGGGCC
>NBLX01000113.1:220-9509 GCA_002084705.1 Desulfobacteraceae bacterium 4572_35.1 | reverse complement strand
GCTAACGGCACCCGTGAATAAAAATCACAGTATGGGCACTTACTCAGGCAAAAGGGGATGTGAATGTACAATGCCGACATGGATCACCATTTTAAAACCGAGCGCAACAAATAATTAAAACACAACAACGCCAGATTACTTAAAAATCTGGCGTTGCATAAAAACAAACCACACTATGGCGGCCAGGCAGGTTAATTATGTTTTCTCCTCTGCTCTGACCTGTTTCCACTTCAAACCTTTCATACCAATCAACAGAGTCAGAATACTCAGCGAAAATATCCATAATATCCGTAATGATATTTCAGTATTCAACACTGCCCTGTCAGGATCATCGGGGTCGTAATAAACAATAATTTCTTTACCTTCAGGATATTTTCTCAATATTTCAATGGAAGCTGCATAGTCAACACATTTCCAGGTATATGAAACCAGTGGGCTGACATGACGTTTTCCATCAACATAATATTCAAACTTAATAGACGCCTTACGCCCAATAACCCTAGTGCTGCCGCTAATTCTAGACAAAATGACAACACCATCCGTTGTTGGCCAGGACTTGGACTCATAGCCCCAATAAACACACAATATTCCATAGATGCCAATAACAAGTCCACCAATCAACAACAATGAGATAGAACTGAGCTTAGACTTATCTTTTTTGAAAAACATTTAATAACCTTCAAACAAAACTAACAACCTAGAGTACTGCTATTTGCGCTAACACCAAAAAGAATAAGCGCCGACCATAAAAAATACAGTCGGCGCTCAGATCTTCATATAAATATACTGTTATTATTTTTCTGTATCATCTGTACTGGAAACAATTGCGATGGTGGAACCGCCACAACGATGCAACACGGCGCTACTCACGCTACCCATGAACAACTCTTTGATAGCAGAGCGACCACGACGACCGATCATGATGAGGTTTGCTTCTGTTTCAACAGAAAGGGCCAGAATCGCATCCGCTGGCACACCATAATGGCTACGTGTAGTTATCTTGCCAACATCAACACCAGCCGTTAAAAGAATCTGACGACTCTCATTTAGGATCTGCTCAGAGCTCTTGTCTAGCTCCGCAGTTTTATCGCGATGCTTGGCGATATCAATAACATTAAGTAGAGTTATTGACACCATACCTTCACCGTATTGACTCGCCAAAACACCGGCCTCGTATACTGCAGCGGCAGAATATGTTGACCCATCAACAGGAACTAAAATATTTGCTACCGGACATTTCCCTTCCTCGGTAAACTTCTCGCCAACTACATAAATAGCACCCTGGAATGGCTTGTGTAACACTTCTGCACTGACACTACCCTTAAAGATCTCGTCAACCAGAGACAACCCACGGCGACCCATAACAATTGTTGAGTAACATCCCTCTTGTGCAACTTGCAAAATCTGCTTGGAGTAATCACCATCTACAATCTTCTGACGTACCGGACAACTGAGTCCAAACTTCCTCAGATCAGCTTCAGTTTTATCAAGCATGGGCTTAACAACGTCATTCACCTGTTGTAAGCGGGTGTTTTTGTACAGACCACCTTCAACAACTTCACCCTTAATACGTCGGGTCGCTGCCTTATTAATATGGCGCTTGAAAAAACCTTCACCGGTAACATGCAACAAAGTAACATCTTTGGCATAATCGACAAGAGCAGCTGCCAAACAACCGGCAAACTTAACAATTCTCCTATCAATCTCATTACCAGCCAAAGGGAGCAGGAAAGTACGCAAGGGCTCAACATTATCCAGTCCTAGCCCATAATCTATATCCTCCTCAGTCGTATCACTAACACCCAGATATTGCCCCATCATTTTTTTGAGCTCAGTACGGGTAACAATACCAACAGGGGTACCGTTTTCATCAACAACTGGAATTCGTGCATGCTTATCCTCAATTGCAATCATTGCCGCTTCCATTAGAGGCGAATCCGGCTTCACAACTGTGGGACCTTTTTCCATAAAATCTGCAAGGGCTGTATCTTTTGCTTTATCACAAGCTTCTTTAAATGTATTCTCATCAATAAAATGGGCGGTAAGAGCAGCAAATTCTGCATCTAAATAGCCAGGCTTGATCTGCCACAGCAGGTCTAGAGACTGAACTCTACCAACCAATACGCCCTTCTTGTTGACAACCAACAGTGAATTGGTCTTTTTTCCAATCATTTTCTTCAACGCATCCATAAAGGTCGCGTCAAGACCAATAAGGATCGGTTCAATCATTATATCTTTAATAGTTTTATCCATTTGACGTTCCTCCTGTTGCTAATTCTGTGGTTCGCAACCATTCTCAACGATTTTTCTTATTAAGAATTTATCTTAAACCCAATTGATTTCGGCGTCAATCCAATCCCTACTAATGGTATGGACCTTCAAGCCAATGAGGGAACACATATATTGCCGCTACTGCAACCACAACGGTGGCAATCATCGCCACACTACCCGATTTAAACCAACGTACAAAGGTGATAGGATCATCGGTCTGCTCACTTTTAGCAACAACAACCACGTTTGCAGTTGAACCAATGGGGGTACCGTTACCACCGAAACCAACGCCAAGGGCAAGAGCCCACCACAGAATATTGGTCGCAACACCCTTATCCCCCAAAGTTTGGATAACAGGAATCATCGCCATGGTAAAAGGGATATTATCAATAGCTGCCGAGGCAACAGCTGAAATGATCATGATCAAAATTGCGGCAGTAACAAGATTGCCACTCGCCAGCGATGCCATATGATCGGCCAAAGCACCAATAACGCCAGCATGCTCTAAACCGCCAACAATAATAAACAGCGCAGCAAAGAACAGGAGAACGCTCCATTCAACCTTTTCGAGAATTGGCTGAGGGTCTTCTTTAGGGGAGACCAGCAACAATGCTAAAGCCGCACCAATCAAGGCAACCATGGACGGTGGCATGTGAACCGTATGGTGAATAAAGAACAAGCCAGTAACAATGGCTAAAACACCCAAAATAATTTTACAGGTTTTTAGATCTGTAAGAGCATCCATCTCGTTCATCTTCATCAATTTGTCAATATGCTGTGGTTTTTGCTGCAACTCTTTTCTAAAAACTACCTTTAGGGTGATAAGAGTTACAAACCACGCCGCAATAACTATTGGGGTAACATGGAAGATAAAATCATTAAAAGTAAAACCGGCAGCACTACCGATCATAATATTTGGGGGATCACCAACCAATGTTGCAACACCACCGGTATCGGAAAGCAGAGCCTCTGACATCAGGATGGGAACCGCACTGATATTGAGGAGACGAGCAATAATAATTGTTACCGGCGCAATCAGAACAACAGTGGTAACATTATCGAGAATCAAAGATACCAGTGTTGTTACGGTACCAAGAACAACAACCAGTTTCCAAGGATCACCTTTGGTTTTTTTAGCTGCAAGAATCGCCAAATACTGGAAAAAACCTGTTTTTTCCAAAATTGCAACAATAATCATCATGCCAAGCAGCAAGCCAATCGTATTAAAATCGATTGCATGAAGAGCACTACTAGGATGATAAAAATCAAAAATCATCCCCATTCCGACCATAACTACCGCACCAAACAACCCAATAACGGTACGATGTATCCGCTCTGTTAGAATAAGAGCGAAAGTAACCACGAACACAATACATGAAATGATAAAGGGCATATGCCCTGCTTCATGTCCATTCATAACACAAATCTCCTCAATTAAATTACCATTACCAACTACAACAATACTTACGAACACAAAGGCATAACATTGTAACCAACTTAGAAGCTCCCCCGAGATACATCGTCAGTCACACATGCTATGTAAATATTTCCCATTAATGGGCAAAAAAAGACGTTAAAAAAACCCAAGCGCACTTCAACAATATCCAGGCTCGCAACCAGACAATCGAAATTTACACTTAAGCGAATTTATAGCGCTTACTTTTTTGTCGATATCATCTTGCTCTTACCTAGAAATACCCCCTACCGGAAAGTAATTTAGCGATAAACACTAAACAAGCTGCTATTAACGAACATATGGACAGCTATACTTGCCCCATAACCCAACGCAACAATCGGAGAATATTTTAAATGTCGACCAAAAGTATAAACACCACGAGCACTTCCCATTAACGCAACCCCTGCGGCCGACCCAATAGACAAGAGACTGCCACCGACACCAGCAGTCAGAGTCACCAACAACCAATCACCATGGGACATATGAGGTTCCATGGTTAAAACTGCAAACATGACCGGGATATTATCCACAATTGCCGACAATATACCCACTAAAACATTAGCATTAAAAGAACCCAGTTCTGTGTACATAGCGTGGGAAGCCAAGGTCAAATAGCCAAACTGTCCCAGTCCACCAACACACATGATAACGCCATAAAAAAACAGCAGAGTATCCCACTCCGAACGAGCAATTTTCCGAAACAGATCAAACCCGGGATGGTGACCCTCATCATCCATATAAATGGGTGCGCTCACAACAACAGCGGCACGGTCTTTTTTCTTGATATGAAAGCTCAAAGCCCCCAGATATGCCAAGCCCAACATCATGCCTGTTGCGGGGGGGAGATTAAGAAAATTATGGAATGAAACTGCCGTAACAATGGTTGCCAAAAACATTAATATGATCCGTTTGGCACCCAACTTCATTTTCACCACTTCATCAGATGACTGCGGTTTCTCCTTGCTGATCATTGTATTCATTATGATAGCTGGAACCAGCCAGTTAACAAGGGCAGGGAGAAAAAGATCAAAAAACTCAGCAAAATTAACCACCCCTTTTTGCCATACCATCAGAGTGGTAATGTCGCCGAAAGGGGAAAAAGCACCACCAGCATTCGCTGCCACAACTACGTTAATGCATGCCATAACAACAAATTTTTGGTTGGACCCGCCCACAGCCATAACCACCGCGCCCATCAATAACGCAGTTGTTAAATTATCGGCTAAAGGTGAAATTACAAAGGCCAGAAAACCGGTTATCCAAAAAATTGTGCGTAAAGAAAAACCACGCGAAACCAGCACCGAGCGCAAGGCCTGAAACACGTTGCGTTCTTCCATAGCATTTATGTAGGTCATTGCAACCAACAAAAACAGCAATAACTCCGCATACTCAACGAGGTTATGTTTAATTGCCTCATGGGCATGAGTTGGATCAATATGACGATAGGCAAGAGCAACCATCACCCAGATCAACCCAGCAGCGAATAAAACCGGTTTACTTTTTCTTAAATGGAGTTGTTCTTCAAAGATAACCAGAGAGTAGGCTAAAACAAAAAGCACAAGAGACAGGATGCCCATAGCTGAGCCCGCCATATTATGGATCGCACCACCAACATTTGCGGAGGCTGACGTACTAACCAAGGCAAAGACAAGTGTAAACAGACTCTTCAAAACGTCTCCTATCCAATTTTCATAAAAAGTATTTATGGAAACATGGTTGCCATTGCTAAACCACAAACAACAACCGGATCGACTATTTCAAACTCACAAGCCATCCATACCAAGACTTGCTTACACATTTATTGAATGCACAAACGCGCATACCGAAGCTAAAAAGCCAAATATATCTTGGTTTACCAGACCAAAATGGCTATTCTAAGTAACATCGTAAAATAGAAGTGTCAACAACTCAAATTGTTCGTTAGCGCAAAATATTATTTTTCTATTTTAATCTTTTGTGTATAAATTTTAATTCACATATAAGGACGGAATTTAATCAAAATGAAACATGATATCATAGCATCAATCGTTCAATTCAACATTACCTT
This sequence comes from Desulfobacteraceae bacterium 4572_35.1, assembly GCA_002084705.1. GTDB lineage: Bacteria > Desulfobacterota > Desulfuromonadia > Desulfuromonadales > Desulfuromonadaceae > Desulfuromonas. Next base: position 3,735 of record NBLX01000113.1, on the reverse strand, counting down.
GGGCGATATAGACACGAACCTAGAAACAGCCTTTGCCGGTTTACAGCGTGTAGCGACACAAAGTGCTCACTTGGCAGTGCTACCTGAAATGTGGAGCACCGGCTACGATTATCGCCATCTGGCTCAACTTGCTGAGCAAACACCGCGCATCCTGGTAGCGCTACAAGCTCTGACTCTGGAACTTGGTCTGGTGGTTGTCGGCAGCCTGCCGGAAAAGGTTGGTGATTCGCTGTACAACACTGCCTTTGTTGTCGATAACGGCCAACAAGCTGGTCACTATCGCAAATTGCACCTATTCTCCAATATGGGGGAAAACCGTTTTCTGGCAGCCGGGCAGCATAGCTGCGTTATACCAACCTCCATCGGCCGCTTGGGTTTAGCCATCTGTTACGACCTACGCTTTCCAGAATTGTTTCGCAAAATGGCTTTAGAGGGTGCGGAAATAATTTGTCTTCCTGCCGAGTGGCCAAAGCCCAGACAGGAACACTGGCGCACCTTACTACGCGCTCGCGCCATCGAAAACCAGCTATTTGTAGCCGCGGCAAACTGCTGTGGCATTCAGGGCAAATTAGACTTCTTCGGCATGAGTATGCTTATTTCAGCATGGGGTGAAGTTTTGGCTGAAGGCGGCGAGGAAAATACTGAGTTAATTGCCAGCTTCAAACAGGAGGAGATGGTTAAATATCGTACACAGATCCCATGTTTCAAAGACCGCCGTTCCGATATATACAGCCAACTACCCTGATAGGAGGAACCACAGCAATAGCAAAAGCAATACCAGTTATCACTGGTCCAATTTTCGGGCACTGCTTCGCAATTCTAATGGAATATCTTCTAAGCTATCGGCAAAATTAAGGGTATTTTGTTCATCAAGATAAATATAACGCACTGGCGCAGGTTCTTCCTGCCGAGCTATTTTTTCATAAACTTTATATGCTTGTTGTACCACACCTGTTCCATCTACGGGTTCCTTGCTTGCTGAGATAACACCTTGAATAGTATGCGGTTGCGGGCTTGTCTCCACTGCAATGACGCGTTGACGCAAATCCTGGTAAAAGTGTTGAAAATCATCCAACAAAGGGGTATTGAAGCCCGGATAACGCAACAAGAATTGATCGAGCACTAACAAAAGCAACAAAAAGCTAACCAACCAAATAAAACCAAAAGTAATTTTTTTCATAACATCCTTAGCTCTAAACTGGTAAAAACAATTATTGTTTAATGCCACTGACTTTAATCAGCGGCAAGAAATTTATAAATTACCAAACAACTTACAGCACTTAAACACAGCTTACAACAATCAGGAGAACTCCATGTCTGAAAACATTTTCGATGTTGTTATTATCGGTGGCGGTCCGGCCGGTCTTACCGCAGGACTATACTGCTCCCGCGCTCGCCTGAACACTATGCTTATTGAAAAAATGATCCTCGGCGGTCAAGTGATGATAACCACCGATGTGGAAAATTATCCAGGGTTCCCCGGCGGTATCGCCGGTCCGGAGTTGATGGAGCGCTTTCAAACCCACTGCCAGGAGTTTGGCCTTCAGGTGACCACTGGCAACGTCGAAAACATCAATGATAATGGTAAAATAAAAGAGCTATCAGTCGACGGCAAGAAGATTTTGGCACGAGCGGTAATTATTGCCACCGGAGCCCAGCCACGCAAACTAGGGGTTCCCGGCGAACAAGAGCTTATTGGGCGCGGAGTCTCCTACTGTGCCACCTGCGATGGTGCTTTTTTTCGCAACGTTCCCGTTGCCATCAACGGTGGCGGTGATACTGCGGTAGAGGAAGCGATGTTCCTCAGCCGCTTTGCCAGCAAAGTTTACCTTATCCATCGCCGCGACCAACTGCGCGCCATCTCCCTGTTACAAGACAAATATCTCGATGAGAACTAAACGATAACAATAACTACTCAACATAATCACAAACCAAGAATCCTCAGCGTCAACCCTTGCCGCTGAGGCTTTTTTGTGTTTATAATATATTTTTTAATGTTATAAAGTTAAACAACCAGCCGATCGGAACTTTCATGCTCGCCAACATACTATCTGGTGCCCTCATCGGCATCGATGCCTATCCTGTGGAAGTTGAAATAGATGTTGCCCAAGGTCTACCTCAATTTGCTACCGTTGGCCTACCAGAAGGGGCGGTAAAAGAGAGTAAAGATCGGGTAAAATCGGCGATAAAAAACAGCGGATACGATTTTCCGGTACGCCGCATCACCGTCAACCTCGCTCCCGCAGATATCCGCAAAGACGCTGCCTCCCTCGATCTTCCCATCGCCATGGGCATTCTCAGCGCCACAGGCAATACCAACGACAAAGCTTCACGCTATCTATATATGGGCGAGCTATCCCTCGACGGAAGGATAAAGGCTGTGCGCGGCGCATTGGCCGTTGCCGTTTCCGCCAAAGATTGGGATATCGACGGACTCATTCTCCCCAGTGACAACGCTGCCGAAGGAGCTGTGGTCAACGGTCTACCTATCTACGCCGTGGAAAATCTGGCTCAGGTAGTGGCGTTTATCAATGGTGAACTTGAATTGCAACCAACAACGATAGAGCCACCCCCTGGAAACAACGTACAAGATAGCGGCGAAGATTTTTCCGAAGTACGTGGGCAGCAACATGTTAAACGTGCCCTCGAAGTTGCCGCAGCTGGTTCTCACAACATCCTGATGGTTGGTCCTCCAGGTAGCGGCAAAACAATGCTGGCGCGTCGCCTGCCAACAATCTTGCCAGATTTTTCTTTTGAGGAAGCATTAGAAGCAACAAAAATACACTCCGTTGCCGGGCTACTTTCCCACAAAATAGCCTTGCTGCAACAGCGCCCGTTCAGGTCGCCCCATCACACCATCTCCGATGCCGGATTGATCGGCGGCGGCAGTTATCCACGCCCCGGCGAGGTATCATTAGCTCATCGAGGAATTTTATTTTTAGATGAATTCCCCGAATTTAAAAAGAATGTCCTGGAGATGCTGCGCCAGCCTCTGGAAGACGGGCAGGTCAGCATAAGCCGTGCGGCACTAAGCCTCACCTATCCGGCAGATTTTATGCTGGTTGCCGCCATGAATCCATGCCCATGCGGGTTTCTGGGCGATTCCCAACACGATTGCACCTGCACTCCACCGCTGCTCCACCGCTACCGCAACCGATTATCCGGGCCGCTACTAGACCGGATCGACCTCCATGTTGAGGTACCGCGAGTTCCCCATAAAGAGTTAACCGATCAGAACCCGGGCGAGAGTAGTAGCGTTATTCGCCAGCGGGTCAACCGCGCCAGGCAGATCGCGCCATATCCGCAAATTCTGCAAACTCGACGCAAAAGGTGATCGCCTGCTGGAGCAGGTTACCGACAAACTCGGCCTTTCGGCACGCAGCTTCACCCGCATCCTGAAACTGGCACGCACCATTGCCGATTTAGCCGGAGCAGAACAGATTGACACCCAGCACTTAAGTGAAGCGATCCAGTACCGTGGTCAAGACAGGAAGATGGGTTAAATTTGGGTAACT
>NBLX01000113.1:0-207 GCA_002084705.1 Desulfobacteraceae bacterium 4572_35.1 | reverse complement strand
CCATTGCCGATTTAGCCGGAGCAGAACAGATTGACACCCAGCACTTAAGTGAAGCGATCCAGTACCGTGGTCAAGACAGGAAGATGGGTTAAATTTGGGTAACTTCAGCAGAATGAGCACGTAATCCCCACATCAAGGGAAAAAGAGTAACTTCAAGGCAAAAACTGCCACTGTTGCTGTTACCACTTTTTTAATCCAGTCGTGCCC
>NBLX01000112.1 GCA_002084705.1 Desulfobacteraceae bacterium 4572_35.1 | reverse complement strand
CTTTGACAATGGCTTATCATCCGCCGGGTAGGTTTCAACATCGTAGCTTACCCGCAGTTCAACCGGCCCCACACTGGCATGTAAATGTAACTGTTGATCATCCAGTGCCACAGATAACGCCAGATCACCCTTAGCTGGCTTAACCTGCCCAAGTTTACGCCGGCAGGCAGCATCGCTCATAGAAAAGGCCTGCTGCGATGAGACCTTAAATACAGCATCACCGATATTAAATTTATTGCCAAAAGGATTACTGACACAAGCGCTACCCTGGGCAAGTTTTTTTACCGGCCGTGATCCATGCCATAACTGCTTTAGAGTAAAAGCTGTGCCCACCTTATCATTTCTCGGTTGGATTCTAATACGATCACCAATGAGCAACTCGTCACGACTCTTAAAATGCAGTTTTTTACCGTCCATACGGGTTACTTCGCCCAAGTAGCGTCCGGTTGAACCACGCAGAGCCGGAGTAGCTAAATCTGCCGGTTGACTGCCGGCAAGAAACCCTTTTGTCGGCGTGCGCCCAAACGATTGCTTGAGTAGGCTACGCACCTTTTGCAAAACCTCATGGCGCTGCTGCGGTGGCGCATCCATCATTTGCCGATATGCTGACACCACATTAGTGACGTACTCGGCACTTTTCATCCGCCCCTCTATTTTAAAACTGCTTACTCCGGCATCCTGTAACGCTGGTAATAGTTCAATAGCAGATAGGTCATTTGGCGAAAAGAAATAGCCGTTTTTACCCCGATAGTTATAGCGGCGACGGCAAGGCTGGGTACAACGCCCACGATTGCCACTTTTACCACCCAAATACGATGAAAAATAACATTGCCCAGAAAAACAAAAACATAGCGCACCGTGCACAAAATGCTCTAGCTCCATTTGAGTCTGACTGCGAATATAGCTAATTTCCGGCAGGGTTAATTCACGCGCCAGCACTGCCCGTTCAAAACCCATCTGCTCCAGTTGTTTAACTCCAGCACTATTATGTACCGTCATTTGGGTAGATGAGTGCAGCGGCAGGTTGGGGAAATATTTTTTTGCCAGCCGCCATACACCCATATCCTGAATAATAAGAGCATCGACACCGGCTTCCTCAACAGCGGCAAGGTTGTCGATCAACAACGGCAGCTCACTCTCCTTGACCAGTGTGTTCATGGTAACAAACAGCTTCCGCTCACGCTCATGGGCATAGCCTGTCATCGCTGCCAGATCCTGCATGGAGAAATTTTTGGCTTTTGCCCGGGCCGAAAACGCTTGTAATCCACAGTACACCGCATCGGCACCAGCTTCCATGGCAGCAAAAAATGCTTCTAAACTACCGGCGGGTGCCAGCAGTTCTGCATTGATCCGTTGTGGTGACTGTTTTTTATTTTTCACAGATACTGCTCCAGTTCTGGCGGCTAACGACAAAGGTACTAATGCAATCCAATACGGTTATTCTCAGTGGGCAACCTGACACATTTCAGTCAACACACCGCCACTACTTTTCGGGTGGAGAAATGCAATTTGAGTATGATGAGCTCCACAGCGCGGGACTTCATCGATTAAGCGGACCCCCTCACTCTTTAAGCGAGCTATTTCAGCAACTACATCCTCAACTTCATAAGCAATGTGATGGACACCAGCACCGTTTTTCTCAATAAATTTTGCCACCGGCGAATCAGCACTGGTTGGCTCCAACAGCTCAATGCGGCTTTCACCAATAGCAAAAAAGGCAACTTTCACTTTTTGCTCGGCGACCACTTCAACACCCTCTGCCTGCATCCCATACACATCACGATATAGTGGGGTTGCATCCTCAATACTTTTAACAGCAATGCCAATATGGTTGATCTTTTTAACCATCGATAAATCTCCCGTATGTTTTGTTTGTTATTTTTATGTAAACTAAAATGACGCTGTAAATATCAGCGCAACAAATAATCTATTTTTTATTTTTGTCCTACAACCACCGTACCAGAAAACTGCCCACACTACCTGTAAAGTTTATATACAACTGGTTGATTTTGGCAAACAACTAATAATAACGCAATGTTATACACAATAAGGAGTCAATTAGTCATCGTTTTGTTCTGCAACAGTTCTGCGAGAATAAACTAATGATTTATCCAGTAAAACACTAGCCGTGCATAACATACTGTTTTACAATGGTTTTTTTCATTTTTTTACTTGTAATAAAAAAAATCAGGTGTAGTGTGTTTTTCGTAGCACGCAAACTTTAGTAATTCTAACGTCATAACAACATATAGAAAGGTACAAATTATGAAATGTCCAGTATGTAAACACAGCAAGTACGTTGAGCAAGGTCTCCATTCAGCCGGATTTAGCGAAGAAATTGTTGAATGTGATATCTGCGGCACAACCTGGTCAGTTAATCATGGCATGACTGAGGTCGTCTCAGATACTCAGGAGTTTTCCTTTTTACAATCACTCTCTGAAAATGTTGAAGCCGACGACTACAACTACGCGGGGGTATAATTAACCCACCGTTCCGAGCTTAGGTTGCCCATCACATATTGGGTTTCGCTACGCTCTACTACAACCTACAAAACAGTCCAAACAAGAAAACCCTGTCTAAGCAACAGGGTTTTCTTGTTTTCAACATGTAACCAATCGCATTCTATTAACCAATAACAGCCTTAAGGAACTCAGTTGTTATCTGTTGTTTCTCCCGCGCGATCTCTTTGGGATCAACTTCAACGAATTTCTCATCAGGAGTTACTTTAAACAGCGCCTGACCTTTAGAAACGATGGTACCATCACCACCCTCAATGATAATCTCATCAATAGTCCCGGAGAATGGTGCCGGAACCTTGTTGAACATTTTCATAACTTCAAGGATAAATAACGGTTGCCCTTTTTCAAAGTGCATCCCTTTAGTAACAAACGGTGGCAACCCTGGTGCTTCCTGAGCATAATACATGCCGCCGCCCGGAGTTACAACCTCATCAGCCTTTGTTGCCGGCGGTGGAACCATCACTTTTTTCATTGTTGCCTGCAACGCCGGATCATGCAGATATTCAGGAATAGTTACTTCCAGATCATCTTCGACACACAGGTCGTAGAAACCGGTTTTTTCTGCAACCATAAACAACAAGCCTAACAACTCATTGCCCAGCTCAAAACCAAAGTGTGCCGCCTGAATTTCTGCCCACTGTGCAGCATCGTAACCAAGCTGAGGCTCATCGCCATTAATAATCTTATCAAGTTCAGCAAACTGATCTTTGCCCAAACCCAGCTTAGTACGCAACTCTTTATAGAATTTAACTGCATCATTCAGCAACTCATAGTCGTGTGACCAGATTACTGCATTTGCCGGAGCCTTAGGATCCCACTCCATATGGAGGAAATAATAGGTTTCATAAATAACCCCAAGTGGATTTCTCAACCAGGTTACTTTGCCGTCTGCGATGGTAAAGTTCTTCTTGTTCCAACTCAACCAACCGGAAAGCAGATGTGGATCCTGCAACAAAATCTCCATTGGACGGGTCAGCAGTGTCCCTTTACGATCTAATGTATCGGATACCGCTTTGGCAACCTCAGGATTACCCTTATACAGATTTTTGTAATGCTTTTTCATCGCTAAAAAGGCATACACAACATCGATCTTGGCGGCTTCCTCTTTCAGTTTACCCACCAGAGTCAAATAAGGAACCACAAAGCGGGTGGTTGGCTTAGCCATAACATTGTTAGCAAGGAACCAGTTCACCAAACCATAGTGAAATTGCAGGTTGGTGGCAAGGTCAGTACCGCGCAAAGTGGTACAGCGCAACACGTTGGCAAGATGCTTATAGCTCTCTTCCCGGGCAGGGCCCTGAGATAACAACAGAGCAATATTGGAATCGTATGCGCCAGCAACGTTGTACTTCATAAAATAATCGGTATCAGGATTTTTGATACAAATCCCCTGATCATCACGAATCTCACCGTCAATTGGTGCTGACCAGTTTTGAATAATACCGCCGGCTGATGGTGACAATGAATCGTCGGTAGCATTTAAACGCGCTTCAGCAGCAGCACCAAAACGCGGCTGACGCTCAGGACGCGGTAAGCGCTCTTTATGCTCAGCCAGTAGAGCCATAGCCTCAACCAAGGACTCAACAATAAAGAAATCATCTTTATCGTCAGGATTGGTAAACCTCAGGTTGTAAACTAGCTCAGTAACCCGATGCTCAACCTGAATTCGGGTATTAACTTCCATGAAATAGTGGCGATCACCATCAACAATACACTCAAATGTTGATGCTGAATCAAGTCCAACGGCAACACCAAAACGCTCAGATTCTGCTTCCATCCGCTGCAAAACAGCCAGGTCAGTTTCCAGTGCTTTTGCCTGTGTTTCCAGCCCGGCTTGACGAGCTTTATCTATCTCAGTATGCAATGCCTCTTGGGTAACAGAGATCTCCAGCAACTTTTGTTCGTGCATTTGCAACGAGCAATCACGACCACCTAAAGCGATTGTCCATGATCCGTTACCCAGCAACTGAATCTCATTGTGCCGTGTTTGTTCAATATTCAGCTCAACCAAGACGTTTTTGTTGTCGCCAACACCGTTGGTTTTAACTTCGTTTATAATTTCCAGCACCATGCTTGGAGCATCAGCTGCAGCCTTAGCAATCTGCTCATCGGTTGGTTCCTTGATTCCTAAAAGGTCAGCACCGAGAATTCGCTGCCCCTTACCGCCACCGCCGCCGATAGCTTTGAGACGGATGCGCGCACCAGGATAACCTTTAAACATCGCGACGCACTCAGCTTCAACCTGAGCGCTTAGCTCATCAACGCTGACAAGGTCAATACCTTTAACATATGAGGCAAACAACACCTTATCTGCCAACGCTTCGAGACTCAATGATTCATCACTGGTATCGCAATCTAGTCCTTCCTGCTTAACTAAAGCAGTCAGTGCATCACGGTCAGTATATTTTTTCAGCAAAGTGCGGGCAGTAACATTATCGATACCGGGGGTAACCGAAACATCTACCTGTAGTGCTGTCCGCTTTGCCTCATCTTTTTTACCGGCAGCACGTTGAGTCGCGGCACACGGTCCGATAAACTTCAGACCGGCATCCTCAATGGCAGCAACAAATTCATCATCTTCAGCCATAAAGCCGTATCCGGCAAAAACTGCATCGTAGCCGTTATCTTTGGCGATGCCGATTATTTGACCGATCCGCTCAATCCGCTCCTCTTTTGATGCACCAGAATAATCTGGCACACGATGAACACGACTGTTGTCGGTCAAGGTACGCAACTCTGGAGAGAGGGCGTTTGGATAGACAATCGAATCTTTTTCCGACAGCAAGATACCGAAATGGGTAATACCCATCTCATTGTACACATCCATCGCTTCTTTACGAATCGGACCACGACAAACGATCAATGGCTTCAATTCTTCACAGGAAAATGAGCGTACCCAAGCCGAGGTTGACTGACTAAGGCGACGATCGCGGTGAATCATAGGGTTGTTGCTATAGTTATCTATATTCTGTGCCATGGGCTTAATCTCCACTTCCATGGGGGTTATTTTCTAGCGCACATACGCATACTGCTTAAGCTAGCGTCTGCTTTAATGGAATTCACGCTGTACTGCCTGCATTGGACCAGGAGTGTAATGGCGCAGGAAGAAATTCATATTCGACCCCAGCACCTGACGCAGATCTGTCGGCATAACAATTGATGAAATTGAGCCAAGTGCTAAACCCTCTCTAGGATTCATCAACTCTTTTTCGTAGCGGGTGTTCAGCTGTGCTTCTTCAGCCATCAGCCAGGCAGTAACCTCCTGCTCAGCATCCTGCACCGCCTTTGCCTCATCCATCCCTGCAGCAACACGCT
>NBLX01000020.1 GCA_002084705.1 Desulfobacteraceae bacterium 4572_35.1 | reverse complement strand
CTAGTTTTACATAAAATGGTGCAAATTTTCTCCGCTTATATAATAATGATTCCCATCTAATTCTTTTGTTCCCTTGTTTTGTGTTGTTGGAGGGGTTTTATGCAGGATGCTTTTATCGGGCGACAGCCTATTTTTGATCGCAATATTGAAGTTTATGCTTATGAGCTGCTGTATCGTCACGGGTTTGTAAATTATGCGGAGATTGATGACGATGATGCTGCCAGTGGTACGGTGCTGGTCAATCTGTTGTTGGAGATAGGACTGGACAATCTGGTTGGCAAGCACAAGGCTTTTTGTAATTTTACTCGTGGTTTTTTGTTACAAGAAAAAGATCTTGCCTTTGCCGCCGACAGATTGGTGGTTGAGGTGCTGGAGACTGTGGAAGCTGAAGAAGAAATTGTGCAGGCGGTAAAAGGCTATGCTGAGCGCGGGCACATGATCGCCTTGGATGACTTTGTTTATAGTGAAGCGTTGCGTCCTTTGGTGGATTTGGCTGAATTGATCAAGATCGACGTGATGGAACTGGGGATGGAAGAAACCGCGCAGCAGGTGAAGATTCTGCGCACGGTAAAACCATCGCTAAAATTTTTAGCTGAAAAAGTGGAAACCAAGGAAGAGTTTCAGCAGTGTCTCGATTTAGGTTTTGATTATTTTCAGGGTTATTTCTTCAGTAAACCGGTTGTTGTTACCGGTAAAAAATTGCCCCCGGCACGCTTAGCGATGTTGCAACTTATGTCTGAGTTGCAAAGTTCTGATGTCAGTATGGAACGGATTGAGGAGATTATTCAGGCGGATGTAAATCTGAGTGTCAAACTGCTGCGCCAGGTCAATTCTAGCTACTATAATCTGATCAATGAGGTAACATCGATCAAGCAGGCAATTGTGCGTGTCGGTTTACAGCATATTCGTACTTGGGCTAGCGTATTGATAATGGGTAGCGTAAGTGACAAGCCTGATGAGCTGATGACTATGGCGTTGGTGCGTGGAAAAATGTGTGAGTTGATCGCTGTGCAACAGCGATCGCGCCAAGAGACCAGCTATTTTACCGTTGGTTTGTTTTCGTTACTGGAGAGTATTTTAGATGCGCCAATGGAACATATACTGAATGAGTTGCCATTGTCCGACGAGATCAATAGAGCGCTGTTGTTTGGTGAGGGTCGGATGGGCAGGGTGTTACACTGTGTTCAGGATTATGAACAAGGCGACTGGGTTGCTGTAGAAACCCGTGGAATAGCACAGGATGTTGTTGTAGAGAGTTACTGGGAAGCCATCAGCTGGGCGGATGATATCAGTGAAAGCATGAGCCAGGTCTGATCGGTTTCAAACAAATTTAGTGCTGATAATAAGTATAACCGCTAAGTGCTGTCGAAAACGCCAGCAGTAATTGCTGACGTTCAGCTATGGTTATAGTTTTGCTGCGTACCGCCTGTTCAGCATCGTTGCGCATTTGTTCAAAGAGTTTTTGTGGCTGATATTCTACATATTCCAACACGGCGCCGATGCTATCCCCGCTAATCTCTTTTATTATGTCGAAACCACCGTCAGCGTTGATACGTACACTGATAACGTGGGTGTCCCCGAACAGGTTATGGATATCCCCCAGAGTCTCCTGATAGGCTCCCATCAAAAATACCCCTAAATAGTAATCCTCACCGCTTGTTAACTTATGTACTGGCAAGGTGCTGCGCTGCTTGCCATAGACAATAAAACTGTCCAGCTTACCATCACAGTCGCAGGTTAAATCAGAGATTATCGCTTCACGTTGCGGTTTTTCTGTATGGCGTTGCAATGGCGCAATGGGGAATTTCTGATCAATGGCCCAGGTGTCAGGTAGCGATTGAAATACGCTGAAGTTGCCGTAGTAGATATCGGCCAGATTTTGGCGTAACTCGGTTTGATCCTGTGCAGGTAGACAGGTCTGGTGGGGATGGTGCAGCAGGTGCTGGGCGATGGCGAGGAAGATGTTTTCCCCCAGTGCACGTTGTTCCAGATTGAGTTGCCCATGCTGAAATTGTTGACGTAGATGCAGTCGCAGTTCCTTGGCATGCCGATAGACTGGAGTAGCGTTACCGTCGGTTAGTTGTCGGTACAGAGTAAACAAATGCTTTACTGTGTCGGAACAATCAGGCGGCAGTTGCTGGGGCAGATCCATAGCTTCAAAGTGCATCACATCGATTATGTTAAACAGCAGCATGCTGGCATAAGCGACGGTGGCACGACCCGACTCAGTGATTATGTCTGGATGTGTAATCTGGAGTGGATCGAGGACAGTACGCAGCTGCGTTACAATGGTTTGTGCATAGTCGTCCAACGTATAATCGCGCGAGTGTTCGGCGTTGCTGCCACTGCCGCTGTAGTCAACGGCCAGCCCTCCACCGAAGTCGATATAGCCCATTGCAGCTCCTGCGGCAATCAGATTGGCGTAGTAGTGGCACGCAGCGCCGATGCCGGCGCTGATGTCTGCCAGGCGCGGAATCTGGGAGCCAAGATGACAGTGGAGCAGTTGTAGACAATCGAGCATCTCCTGTTGTCGCAAGGTGGTGATCATGGCTACAAGTTGGCGACTGTCAAGGCCAAAGCTGCTGCGGTCGCCGCTGGTCTCTGTCCACATGCCGGCAACTTTTACCGCCACCTTTACTCGGGCGCCGATGCGCGGACGAATGTCCATTGCTCGGCTGCGTTCGAGTAATAAATCCAGTTCTGACAGTGATTCGACCACAAAAAAACAGTGGTGGCCAAGTTTTTGTGCCCATAGTCCCAGATCGATAAAATCACGATCTTTATAGCCGTTCAGGATGAGGGTGCTGTCCTCTTTGATGTTGGCCAGTGCCAGCACCAGCTCCGCCTTGCTCCCCGCTTCGAGACCATAGTTGAATGGTTGTCCAAAGTGACTTATCTCTTCAATGACCTGACATTGTTGATTAACTTTTACTGGGAAGACTCCGCGATATCTGCCAGTGTAGTCAGCACTGGTTATGGCGTGGGCAAAAGTTTTATGTAACAGGGCGATGCGGTCATCAAGAAAATTTTCTACCCGCAGCAGTACCGGCATGTTGTGACCACGTTGCTTGATGCCATCGACAATATCTATTATCGGCACCGATACTTCACCTTTGTCGCCGCTGGCTTTCAGAGTAAGGTTGCCAGCGCTGTTTAGGTCGAATAACCCCTTGCCCCATTGATGTATGCCATATAGTGTTGCCGAATCATTGATTGTCCAGCTGTTGCTATGTGTCTGATACATTGGGGGTTTCTCCACTGGCTCGGTAGTAAAACTGGGACTGTCCCCAGGTTCATCGGGGGCTGTCGCGATTTTGCTCGTGGTGCAATGTCTCTATGGCTTAATATTTTCGCGGGCAAAGGTTGGTAACATGAAGGCACCGATGTGGAGATCTTCATTGTAGTATTTGGTGTAAAATACCCGATTTTTTGCCCTGTCTTTATCAAAATCGTGCAGAGGGTGGTAACGCTTGCTGGCAAAGGCAAAGCTCCAGAAACCGCTGGGGTAGGTGGGGATGAAGGCCTGATACATCTCGACGATGGGGAAAACAGCGCGCAGGTTGGCGAACATAGCCTGCTGTATTTTGGCGTGATAAAATGGCGATTCACTCTGCGCAACCATGATGCCATCCTCTTTCAGCGCTCCGGCAACGAGATTGTAGAAATCCTGTTCAAATAGGCCAATTGCCGGGCCGATGGGATCGGTGGAATCCACCAATATTATATCAAATTCATCTTGGTGTTCGCGGATATAGGCAAGCCCGTCATCAACATGGAGCTTGACGCGCGGGTTGCTGCCATCAATCTCACTGGCGATTGTCGGGAAAAATTCGATTGATTTCTCTATAACCAGTCCATCTATTTCACAAAGAACAGCTTGTTCAACCGAGCTATGTTTCATTATCTCACGGATGCTGCCACCATCGCCGCCACCGATTACCAGTACTTTTTTAGGGCAGGGATGGGTAAACAGTGCCGGATGGACAATCATATCGTGATATATGAACTCGTCACGCTCAGTTACCATCACCAAGCCGTCGAGAAGCATCATTTTACCATATTCCAGAGTTTCAACAATATCCAGTTGTTGGAAATCGCTTTTGCCGGAGAACAAACTTTTGCTCACTTTCATGGTGATGCCGACGTTGTCGGAATGTTTTTCGGTGTACCACAGATCCATGATGTTTATCCTTTGCGCCGAGTTTGTATTAGTGTAGACATCCAGTCAACTTATGCCGTAAAATCGGTCAAAGCTCAACTCAAAAGTTATCTTTTTTCTTTAAAGGAATATATAGGGGAGATATAGGGGATATGCAACAGGTGAAGATAGGTTTTATCGGTGGTGGTAACATGGCTGAGGCGTTAATACGTGGTTTGCTTGAGTCTGGAGTTGTGACCGACAATGTTATGGTGGCAGAGTTGCGCGCAGAACGCCGCGAGTATTTGCAGCGAACTTATGGGATTGCCGTCTGTAATGATAGTGCTGAAGTTGTTGCCGCTAATTCAGTTATTGTTCTGGCGGTTAAGCCGCAGGTGTTGGAGGCAGCGTTGCTACCGCTGGCGGATCAGTTTGACAGTGATAAATGTTTGATATCTATTCTAGCCGGGGTGGCAACCGCCAAACTGGAAAAGCTGATAGGTGACAAGGTTGCGGTGGTTAGGGTGATGCCAAACACCCCGGCATTGATTGGTGCCGGTGCCGCCGGTATAAGTGGCGGTCGCTATGCTACGGCAGAAAATTTGGAACAGGCGCGGCAAATGTTTGCTAGTGTAGGGGTGGTGGAGATTGTGCCAGAGTTGTTGCTCGATGCTGTTACCGGTTTATCCGGTTCCGGTCCGGCTTATGTGTATACGATGATAGAGGCTATGGCTGAGGGTGGAGTGCTTGAGGGGTTGCCGCGTGATACTGCCCTGTTGTTGGCAGCGCAGACGGTGGCTGGGGCGGCACAGATGGTTTTAGCGAATAATGAGCACCCGGCGTTATTGCGTGATCGGGTGTGCAGCCCTGCTGGAACAACTATAGCGGCGGTGCAGACTCTAGAACGCCACGGGATTCGCTCTGCTTTGATAGATGCTGTACAAAGTTCCGCTTGTCGCTCGCGCGAGTTAGGGTAGAAACCGTATTAGATGGTTTGTTCTTCCTCTTCCCACTCTGCATCTTCCGCCTGGATGGAGAGTGGGGTCATCTCGCAAAAGCGTAACATCCCGTTGGGAACATCAGCAACAACGGAGAGTGGTCCGCTGTGTTCGAAGCGGATCTCCTCGGTTATTGTTTCAAGAGAGATTATTACCTTTTCTTTTAAACGACGATGGACATTGATTTTTGCGTTGTTCTCGTAATCTTCAAAAACAAAATCGTTGAGCTCCTGTTTAACTTTCTCCCCCAATTCCTCGAGTATTTCCAATCGTTCGGTGAGAATTTCTAGCCGTTTTTGTAGTGCCTCTGCAACGCTGCTGTTTTTAACCTTTTTAATGTCTAATGAACCGAGGCTGCGTTGTATAAATTGTTTTTGAATGGAGATGCTCTTTTGTTGCGTCTTTAACAATTGCAGACGGTCGGTTTCGGGAAAGTAAACCCCTGACTGTAGTTTGGTTATCACTCCGGCAGTAGCACCAATGTCTTTAGCTTCAATGCCGTTTAAAGCTATGCATTCGCCCCCACTTATTACGCCATTTTTTACCATGATAGTATCCGCGGATTTTATGATGCAATTGCGGATCTCATTGCTGACAGTTACGCTGCCCATGCATTCAATGGTGGCACCGTTCAGATAATTTGCCTTTAAGTTGCCGTTACAACGGATTAAACCATCATTATTGCCAGACATGCTGCCAACAGTAATATCCCCATCGCTAATTAGGTGGCAGGAGCCGACTGCACCGGCTATGACGATCCCTTTTTGTGAGTAGATATCAAAGTTGTCGAGTACATCACCGCGTATGTTGGTTCGTCCAGGGAAGTTGATATTGCCAACTTGCAAGTCAACATCTCCGTGGATGATGTAATCCTCGCTGACCGAGATAGTGCCGTCGCGTCGTCGTCGTCAAAGCGTATCCCTTCGCCCATCCTGATCTCTAACTCTTTACCCGCTAGAGGTTGCAGCACTTTGCCGGTGACGGTGCTTGATGCTTCACCCAGCTGAGGTGGATGGAGAATGGCAATCTGCTGGTCTATGGCAACAGTGGCTATATTGTTCAAAGTGTACAGATCGACTCGCCCGCGGTCGTCTTCTTTAAATTTAAGTTTTTTATCTTGTATTAGTGGTTCAAGCCAGCCGTCAGCTCCGGGCAGGGGAGGATGGGTTGTGGCAATAACAATGTTTTGTTGTTCTTTGCCAGCGCAGGCCTTATTGCAGATGTCTGTAAGTACAGCCATGTCGATTCCATCGACAATATTGTGGGTGCTTATGATATCTAACAGGGTTTCAACGCTGATCAAATCTTCTTTTTTTTGTTCAGGTTTTAGGCTGATGCTGGCACTCATTTCATCGGCGGAGATAGTGATGCTAAGGGTATAACCATCTCCGTGTTTGTGGTAGACGGTTGAACCGTTTTTTTTCTGGTTGTCATCGGTTTCAGCTTCAGGTGCAAGCGCCATCTTGTATGCCTATGCAGGTAATATAAAATGAATAACTACGAATCTTGTTTTACATATCGGCATCAATTGGTTAAATCCTTAGCTGTTTGGTGTAATAAAGCACTGAATTCATTAGCTGGCAACGGTTTGCTGAAATAATAACCCTGTACCATCTGGCACTTGAGCTGGCGTAATTTTTCGAGTTGATCTGCTGTTTCTACCCCTTCGGCAATAACCCTTAAATTTAGCTGTTCAGCCAGGGCAATAATTGTTGGTATTAATGAGTCATTGTTGTTACTGCCGATCAGGTTGATGAAGGAGCGATCTATTTTTAATTTATCGATCGGGAACAGGTGCAGATGGCTAAGGGATGAATAGCCGCTGCCAAAGTCATCTATGGATATGGATATCCCCTTGTTGGTGAAGGAGTCCATTATGGATATTGATGTGTTGACATCAAACATGGATAGGCTTTCGGTTATTTCCAGCTCCAGATTTTTGGGGTTGAAGTTGGTGCGCTGCAAAATGTCGAAAACATCACGCTGCAGATTTTTATCTAGAAACTGGCGTGCGGATAGATTCTGGATGTTGCCACCTTACTAATGCTTCGCTGCCAATAATCTTACCGCTGGAGAGTTCAACCTGAGGCTGGTAATGGACGACAAATTCTTTGTTGGCCAAAGCCTTGCGCAAACTTGTCTCCAACTTAAGGTGCTCATGGGTGTGGGCGTTCATGTCGGAGGTGTAAAATTGGTAATTGTTACGTCCCCTCTCCTTGGCACGGTACATGGCTGTTTCTACAAAGCGGATGAGCTCCTCGGTGTTGTCGCTGTCGTCGGGGGCTACGGTGATTCCGGTGCTGGTAGTAACATAAATTTCTTGTTGTCCCAGAAAAATTGGTTGCTCTATAGCATCGATAAGCTTCAGCGCTAGTGTGGCGATGTCGGCAATGTTGGTTATATCTTCCACAAGGATCATAAATTCATCGCCACCGAAGCGGGCGACAGTATCAACTTCACGTAATGACTTTTTTATCCTTTGCGCTATGTTGACCAGTAGTTGGTCTCCTGCTGCGTGACCCAGGGTGTCATTGATATTTTTGAAGCGATCAAGATCGAGAAATAGCAACGCCAGCTGGTTGTCGTGTCTTTTACATTTGCCGATAGCCTGGTGTAAGCGGTCGGTGATTAATGTCCGATTGGGCAAACCGGTTAGGGGATCGTGTTGAGCCTGATGCAACAGTTGTTGTGCCGCCTCTTTACGCTCGCTGACATCGCGGATAATTGCCTGCAGCAGTTTGCGCTCTCCCACTTTAATCCAAGTGGCGTTTATCTCAACGGGAAAGGTGGAGCCGTCGCGGCGAAATTGGTGTGAATCGAATTTTGTCTCGCCGTTTGCTGACAGCTGTTGCCACAGTAGATTGCACCCATTGTCGCCTATATCGCACATGCTACACAGTTTGTGTGTGCGCAACGTTTCTAGTGGTTGACCATAGGCTTCGAGCGCACGCTGGTTAGCGTCGATGATATCTCCCTCTTCGCTGCACAGTACAATAATGTCGTTAGAATGGCGGGTCAGATTGTCGAAACGGCTGAGAATAGTGCGATTTTGTAGCTCCTGCTCGTAGTGAAGTGCCCGGCTGATTGCCTGCTGTCGCCGCCACCACAGCCACATTATCATGCCAACGGCAATAACAATTGAAATAGCTGAGGCAAAAATAATTGCGCCCAGCTTGGTCATAAAACTCAGCACTTCGCTTTGATCTATTTTTGTTACTATATACCATGGAGAATCAGGTACCTTTTGTATGGCAGCAAAAACCTTTTTCTGACGATAATCGTAACCATCAATAACGCCGCATTCCCCATCCTTAATATGTTTGCCTGGGGTGTCAATCCCTTTAGGTGGCTTTATAGTTACCAACGGTTCTTCACCATTATTGTGGCGAAGTGGAGTCAGTCGGATAACTTTGTCATCAATCTTTCTTACCAGGACAGATTCGGCGCTGATACTGCTGGTTGGCCATAGCCCTACTAATGGTAGGAGGAAGGTGTTGGGATCGATGATGAAAATTATGCTTCCCATCATCGTTGTCAGTTTATTGTTGTCGTACAACGGTACAGTCAGATCCATGTGCAGATGTGGTTTGAATGGGGCATCACAGTTGCGTTGACAGCTTTCGGAAGTTATTTGGTCGAGGTAGATTTTGCTGAACAACGGTTTACCGTTTTGGCGGATGATGGCGATTTTTTGTTTATCGCTGCGCCTTGACCAGTCTGCGCTTTCCCCAACGTGTAGTAGTGTTTGTCCAAGGTGGTCGGTTATCAGTACGCCATGATCGCCATTGAGATTGTTTTGCCCCAGAGCTGGTAAGAGCGCCTGAATAATATTTTCTCTGGAGGTGTTATCCTGATGTTCTATGTAGTGTTGCACGCTGTGAAGAAACAATTTGTTGGTCGATAATAGATGGGCGCGACTTATGCGTTCGTGACGCCAATGCCCGATTTGATGCGCTTTAAGGTCAGCTAAATTGGATAAATTAGTTTTAGCGGCCTCGATGACTGTTTGCTTTTGATAATAGTAAAACCCAAAGCCGAAAATTGATATTAAAGTGGTGAAGAGGAGGAAGCAGATCAATAGAAATTTTTTGCTGGAGCTTAGTTTTTTGTTTGTTGTTTCTATTGTCATAATAATAGCTTTTGCTTTTAATGAATTTCGTGAAAAAATTAGCCTAGCACCAAGTTTGGGTAAAAACAACTAACACCGCAATTTTCTAGTCCAGATTATATCGTTTGTGCGCCGGTGATGCCACGGCGCTTAATGCGTAAATAGCAAGCCTCGGCAATTTCACTGCTGATTAGCAAAAAAATAGCGAGGGAAATTCCCGATATTTGTAGTGGAATCAATAGGCTGGCTACCCAGCACAGTAATAGATAGGAAAATTTTACCAATGTAGCCTGACCGAGGATGACGGTGTGATGGGTAGCGGTAAAATAGGCACGTAGTAAATTGGTGCCACCATAAAATAATGGGTATATGGCGCACATACTAAGGGGAATAACTATGTAATGGCGTAGGTTCTCCGCTATACCAAAGATGTCAGCGAAAACCAATTTATTGGCGGGCAAAGCAATGATCAGCGTCAAAAAAGCCATTCCGGCACTAGTCCACCAAAAAAAGCGTAATAAGACTCGGTAATCGGCACTGCTGTGGATCAGGGTCAGATACACCTGCTGCAGGTTTCTCATGGGACCAGAAAGCATAAACAGTAATGCGCGTATCACCCCGAAGGCAGCCAGAGCCAGGTTAGCGTCGGGTAGACGGCTGATGATGGCATTTATCACGACTGGAATGGTTTGCTGTAGGCCGGATGAAAATGCTACAGGTAGGGCGAAGCGAAGAATTTGACCGGTACTTTTTTCCTCTGACTGCTGTTCTGTTTCCTTGAGGCTGGCGTAGCTGAAAGAGTTGTAGCAGCGCCAGGCGAAAAATCCCATCAAGGTGCTTTCTATAACAATACACAATACCAGTGCAAAGGCACCGAGTTCCGGCCCATGAAACCAACGCTGACCAATGTGCAGCCAGCCCAACAGGGCAACAACCCGCACGCCTGTGGCCAGCGATACCAGATTAGTGCGCTGTGACCGAATCACTAACCCCTGGAACAAACCACGAAAGCCGGTGAGAAAAGGGAGCAGCGCCAGCAGTGCCAGAGTTTTTTTTGCTCCGACGGCAACTTCAGGTGAAACCCCGAGGATGAACTGAAGAAACAGATCGCCTAAAAAGGTGTGAGCGATAAGGTTCAACATAAGGGAAACATAGGTGGCAATGAGCAGCACACAGATAACCATACTGCGCAGCGATTTTTTGCCGCGTACGATGGCTAT
Source organism: Desulfobacteraceae bacterium 4572_35.1 (assembly GCA_002084705.1). Classification (GTDB taxonomy): domain Bacteria; phylum Desulfobacterota; class Desulfuromonadia; order Desulfuromonadales; family Desulfuromonadaceae; genus Desulfuromonas. The sequence goes on along the minus strand of NBLX01000020.1, from coordinate 13,767 downwards.
GGTGATGGTGTGGTTTTGATATGATGGTGAGGCAAAGAGCAGATGCACCACCATTGCCACCGAGAAGGAGGCCAGGGCGATGATATATTCATCCAAACGGGCCAGGGCGGCGTTAATGATGGTGTGGGACACGCTCATCAACTGCACGTTGAGCAGCAGCGGGAAGAAAAACAGGCTGATGGCACCCAATGTTATGGGTTTGTTCAGCTTTCCCCCTTTACGACTATTCATCTAAAATAGCCCTGAAACGAATTTTATCAAACCTGCCTCATCCATTTTGTAATACAGCACTGTCGCAACGGCTGTTGGTGCTATATAGCGGATTAACCAGTGCCATAGAGGGTAGACCCATGTGCGCCCACTGGCCAGCAGCTCCTGTTTCTCTTCACTGCCATTCCAGAACCAACCGACATAAATTGATATCAGCAGTCCGGCAATGGGAAGCAGGTAGTTAGATGCGATGAGGTCGGCAGAGTCGAAGAATGAGCGCTCGCCGATGAAGGTCCAATCAGAGAGGACATTATAAGACAGGGCTGTTGGTATGCCGACTAAAAAGGCTAAAGTTGCAATGGTGCAGGTTGCTGTTTTGCGTTGCCAGCCACGCTCATCAATTAAGTAGGCAACCTGTGCCTCAATAAGCGAAATGTTGCTGGTTAACGCCGCAAAGGCTAACAGGAGAAAGAACAGTACCGCCAGCACCGAGCCAGCTGGAATTTGGGAGAATACCACCGGAATGGTTTTGAAAATCAGACCAGGACCCGCGGCGGGTTCCATGCCAACGGAAAAAACTATTGGGAAGATAGCTAACCCCGCCATCATGGCTATTATGGTGTCGAGACCGGCGATGCGGAGTCCGGCAGAAAATAGATCTTCCTCATTTTTAATGTATGAGCCGTAAGTTATCATCGCCGCCATCCCTAGCGACAGGGTGAAAAATGAATGACCCATAGCTTCAAGGATTGAGCTGGCGGTTAGTTTGGAAAAATCGGGGCTGAACATAAACTCTAACCCCCGTTGTGCGCCGGAGCTCATCATGCCGTTGATGAATAGCAGTGTAAGCAATGCCAACAATAGGGGCATGAGGATTTTACTCCAACGCTCGATCCCTTTTTGTACGCCAGCTATTACGATAGCAAAACACAGGGTGATGAATATGAGATGCCATGTGGTTTGACGCAAACCATCGGCGATTAAATTTCCAAACAACCCTTCAATAGCTGCTGCATCGTGGTTGTTAAAACTGCCGATGGCGGCGCGATAGATATAATCTAAAGTCCATCCTGCCACCACAGAATAGTAGGAACTGATAATAAAGGCGGCGCTTACACTGATCCAACCCGGGGTACGCCACCACGATTTTTTGTGCTCAAGGGCGATGAAAGCACCGATGGCATCCTTGCGTGTATGACGTCCGATCATCAACTCTGCTACTAGAATTGGTAAGCCGACCACGGCAATACATACCAGATAAACGAGGACAAAGGCACCGCCACCATTGTTGCCGGCAATGTAGGGGAATTTCCAGATGTTGCCGAGACCAACAGCGCTGCCCGCCGCTGCTAAAATGAAGCCAAGGCGGGAGCCCCACAGTGGACGATTAGATTGGGTTGAATTGCGCTCGGACATGATTTATTCCCGTTCACCAAAAATAGCGGTGCCGATTCTAACTAAAGTGGCTCCCTCTTCGATGGCGACTTCAAAGTCATGGCTCATCCCCATGGATAATGTGCTCATGCTTATCTGTGGCAGGTTGAGTTTATCAATATTCTGTGCCAGTTGACGTAGTTGTCTAAACCACGGGCGAACCTGCTCAACATCGTCGGCGTAGGGTGGTAGCGCCATCAACCCTTGAATGTGAACATTCGGCAACCCGGCAACTGCGCGGATCAGAGTTTCTGCGGCGTCTGGTGTAACTCCCGCCTTGCTCGCCTCGTTACCGATATTTACCTGAATGAGGATGTTGGCAACCTTATCGATTTTGCGCCACTGTTTGTCTATCTCTTTGGCGAGGCTGAGGCGATCCACCGAGTGGATAAGTTCGGTGCTGCCGTGCAGGTATTTAACTTTATTAGTTTGCAGCGCACCGATAAAGTGCCAACGAATATCCGTGGATAACTGCTGTTGTTTGTCGACATATTCCTGCACATAACTTTCTCCGAACACTCTTTGTCCGGCTTGCGCGGCTTGCGCTATCAGTTCAGCAGGTTTTTTTTTCGATACCGCAATTAACTCAACCTGGTGTGGATCGCGGCCGCAACGACTGCATGCCTGTTCGATGCGCTGGTGGATGGTGTTGAGATTGGCACTGATATCAATAGACATAGATTTGACTCGCTTGGGCGGTGGTTGTTAAGTGAGGTCAGTACTAGAAATTCTGCTGAAAAAACTTGCTATGCTCAAACAATTTTTATCAGAATTTTCAGCACTAACCTCACCTTGAAATATGGTTTATTTGTGAGCGTAACGTGTAGAAAATCAAGACAAAAAAACTCGCTACGCTCAAACAATTTTTATCAGAATTTTCTACACGTCACGCTTTACTGAACAGTTTAATTGCTCCAAGATTTTTTAAGTCGCTGACAATGTGAGCCATGGGCAGGCCAACCACATTGGTATAGCTGCCGTTGATGCTGGTGACAATGTAACTTCCGATCCCCTGAATTGCGTAGGATCCGGCTTTGTCTGCGGGCTCACCCGTAGCAATGTACCCCTCAATCTCATCCTGTGTCAATGTGCGGAAGGTTACCTCGGTGGTTACGCAGCGTTTCAGGCAGGTATTATTGTCGCGGTCAATTATGGCGTATCCCGATAGAACCTGATGGCTACGTCCCGACAAGCGGCGCAACATGCGTGCGGAATCCTGAGTGGATGTTGGTTTGCCAATGATATCATCGTCACATAAAACTATAGTGTCGCTGCCGATAACCCAGCGTCCTGTTATGTTGGCGCGCTGGGCAACCTCTGCTGCCTTCTCTTCACTTAAGCGCAGGACAAAAGCGCTCGGGCTTTCCCCAGCACGGTGATTTTCCTCAATATGACTGGGGATAACCTGAAATGAGATGCCGATGCTGGCAAGAAGCTCTTGACGTCGTGGTGATGCCGAGGCGAGGATGATATCAGGTAGATTAGACATGTTTATTCTCCACTTCGATATTGTCAAGCCATACATCCCAGGCTGTCAGTGCGCGCTCTGCCATAGCGAGGCGGCGCAGAGCGCGTTTCATCTTTTTACCTTCGAGGGGGGGGAACAAACCATAGTTGACGTTCTGGGGCTGGAAGTCGCAGCCATCTGCTGGTTGATTGCTCAGGTGACGCAACAGTGCTCCGCAGGCTGTAGTTGCCGGGGGCGCTGGTAGTTCCTTGCCCGTGAGGTTGTAGCTGGCAAACAACCCAGCCATAAAGCCACAGGCGGCGGATTCGACATAGCCCTCAACGCCGGTAATTTGTCCGGCAAAATAGATGTGTGGTTGCCCAATTAACTGAAGCTGTTTGTTGAGGCAGCGTGGTGAGTTGATAAAGGTGTTGCGATGGACGCTGCCCAAGCGTTCAAATTCAGCGTGTTCAAGACCGGGGATGGTGCGGAATATCCGTTTTTGTTCAGGATAAGTGAGCTTGGTTTGAAAACCAACGATGTTATAGCTGCTGGCGTGGCGGTTATCCTGGCGCAATTGAATCACAGCGTGGGGAACCTTGCCGGTGCGCGGGTCGGGTAAGCCTACAGGTTTCATCGGACCAAAGGCCAGAGTCTGTTCGCCGCGGGCGGCCATCTCCTCTATGGGCATACAGCCCTCAAAGTGGATCATCTTTTCAAAGTTGTGGGCTGCAACTTTTTCAGCCGCGCACAGTTCGGCGACAAATTGTTTATATTGTTCCTCATTCATGGGGCAATTGAGATAGTCGGCATCGCCTTTGTCGTAGCGTGAGGCTCGCCATGCAACGGTATGATCGATGGATTCGGCGCTGACTATGGGGGCAATAGCATCGTAAAAATAGAGATCATCGCTACCGGTAAGCTCAGCGATGTGTTGAGCCAGGGTGGTAGAGGTTAGGGGGCCGCTGGCGACGATTACAGATCCTTCAGCGGGAATTTTGGTTACCTCCTGATGGCTGACCTCGATATTGGGATGCTGCTCGATTTTGTCACTGATAAAATCGCTGAAAGCCTGACGATCCACGGCCAACGCGCCACCGGCGGGAACCGCTGTAACGTCGGCGGCCTGCATAAACAAGCTGTCAGCCCGGCGCAGTTCCTCCTTTAGACAGCCAACAGCATTGTTCATCCCCATGCCGCGTAAACTGTTGGAGCACACCAGTTCAGCCAGCCCCGGTAACTCATGAGCGGGCGAGTAGTGTTCTGGCTTCATCTCCAGCAGGGTAACCTGAATATTGCGGCTTGCGGCTTGCCATGCGGCTTCACAGCCGGCTAGCCCACCACCGATGATTGTCAACTTTTCCATTATGTACCTTTACAGTTGTGCTTAATCAAATAAAAAACGTGTGTAACCTTGTTGCCAAAGCTGCACACGTAATAGAGGGATAGGAAAACCTGTAGATGCAGACTTATCCGCGAATTGTTTGCGAAATAAAGGGCTTCGCGACTGAAGCCGCTCCTACTTGTCCACTTTGGGGGTTTTCTTCGCCGGAGTTTTTTTAGTAGCTGTTTTTTTAGCAGGTGCTTTTTTGGTAGTAGTTTTTTTAGCCGCTGCCTTAGTTGCCTTTTTTACCGGAGGCACTATAACAACTTCCCAATCACACTCTTCCTGAGGACATTTGTGTACCGTGCCATAGCGCTTGGTGATTTTCTCCACGGTAAGTGGGAATCCGCACTTTGGACATGGTTGCTCCAACGGTTTATCCCATAGGGCAAACTTGCATTTGGGGTATTGGTTGCAAGAATAGAAAATTTTGCCGTAGCGGCTTTTCTTTTCCATTAATTCGCCATCATCACATTGAGGACAGTGGATTCCCAGTGCTTTTGGTTTTACCAGCGGTTGAATGTTTTTGCATGCCGGATAACCAGAGCAGGCAAGAAATTTGCCATAGCGTCCCATTTTAATCAGCATGGGTGCGTTACATTTTTCACATTTTTGATCTGAAACCTCTGGTTCCTCCTGCTCGGCACCCTCCAGGGGTTCAGTGTGGCGGCAATCGGGAAAGCCGCTACAGGCTAGAAATTTACCGGAACGTCCGAGTTTAATAACCAGCTCTTTTTGGCAATCGGGGCAGATCTTGTCGGTTTTTTCGGTGGTGATGTCGGCCTTGTTTATCTCTTTCTCTTTTTGTTTGAGCAGATCGATAAACGGACCCCAAAACTCTTTGAGCAGTGGTTGCCATTTTTTCTCGCCGCGTGAAACAGCATCGAGGTCTTCTTCAAACTTGGCGGTGAAGTCATAGTCCACATATTTGGCAAAGTGGTTGGAGAGTAGATCGCTGACCACTATGCCGATATCTTCGGCATAAAATGCCCGTTTTTCCAGGCGAACATATCTGCGGGTAACCAGAGTGTTCATGATAGAGGCATAGGTAGATGGACGACCTATGCCGTATTTTTCCAGATTTTTAACCAAGCTGGCTTCAGTGTAGCGTGGCGGTGGCTGGGTAAAATGTTGGTTTGGTTCCAGCTTATTGCAGTTGATCGCCTCCTGCTCCTGCAGTGCTGGCAGCATCCCTTCCTCTTCGGCTGGTTCAGCGTCGTCGGTACCCTCAATGTACAGCTTCATGAAACCGGGGAAGCGGATGATCTGACCGGTGGCACGAAAACTGTAGACTTTATCGGTTTCTTGCGTCGTGATATCGACGCTGGTGGCATCGAGTTTGGCCTGTGCCATCTGTGAGGCAACGGTACGCATCCAGATCAGGCGGTATAGTTTGTACTGATCCGAGCTTAAATATGATTTGATTTTGTCAGGGTGGTTGGCGATAGATGTCGGGCGCACCGCCTCGTGGGCTTCCTGAGCATTCTTGGCGCGGCTCTTAAACACCCGTGGCTTTTTCAGGGAGTACTCTTCGCCATACATGGTTGTTATAACTTCACGTGCCTCTTCTGTTGCCTGAGTTGACAGGGCGACCGAGTCGGTACGCATATAGGTGATTAAACCAACTGAACCGGAGCCGATATCCAGACCTTCGTACAGTTTTTGCGCCATGGTCATGGTTTTGCGTGCCGAAAAGCCAAGTTTGCGACTAGCTTCCTGTTGCAAGGTGCTGGTGGTAAATGGTGCGGCAGGGGTACGTTTTTTCTCCTTGCACACCACCTTTTCAACCTGAAGTGGTTTGCCGCTGATCGCTTCGGCTAGAGCTTGTGCTGCTGCGCTATCGGGGATGGCGTACTTAGTCAGATTCTTTCCGTCAACGGCATGTAACTTGGCGGAGAAACTTTTGCCGGCGGCGTTGGCCAGTAGTGCTTCGATACTCCAGTATTCACGGGGTTTAAAAGCGCTGATCTCTTTTTCCCGCTCACACACCATGCGCAGTGCTACCGATTGTACCCGTCCTGCCGACAGTCCATAGCGAATTTTTTTCCATAAAAATGGCGACAGAGTGAAGCCAACAAGATAGTCGAGGATAGAACGTGCCTGCTGTGCGTCTACCAGGTCATGTGCTATCTTATGTGGATGGGCAACAGCTTCGAGGATGGCAGGCTTGGTGATCTCGTGAAAAGTTACCCGTTTGACAACGGGAGTTTGCCCCTTTTCAGCGATTCCCAATGCCTCCAGCAAGTGCCATGCAATCGCTTCTCCCTCGCGGTCGAGGTCAGTTGCGAGGAGCAGTTCTTCACACTTGTCAACTTCTTTTCTTAACAGTTCAATATGTTTCTGGCTCTCAGGCATTATCTGGTATTTGGGGATAAAACCAGCCTCAACATCAACGGATCCCTGCTTGCTTGGTAGCGCTCGTACGTGACCGTAGGAGGCGAGAACCTTGTAGTCTTTGCCGAGAAACTTTTCGATGGTTTTTGATTTTGCCGGTGATTCCACTATGACAAGAGTGCGTGCCATGGATAATTCCTTGAGTTATTAATGGAAAATAGCGAAAATTTGTCTGTTGTGTGTCGCTATTATGTTAGTTGTACAGTTTTTCCAGTTTGTTGCCGATGATACAATCTATCTCGCGCGAATGGTCTTTTTGCAAGTCGGCAAACATGGTTAGCACGGTCAGTGATTTAACCTCGGTCAAGTTACATTGTTGCTCTTCGGCAGCTTGACAGGCTTTGATGATGATCTCTTCTTCGATCTCTGGTGAAATAATTCCGCCCAGGCGCAATTTTAAGAGGAAGTCCTGTGCCGCTACCGACAGACCATCTTGTTCTTCGGGAGAAAAAAGGCGCATGCTCGGAGCCTTGATTTTAGGCGATTGCTGAGGCTGATCTGGATTGAGGGTAATTTTTTCCATCCAGACGAAGGCTTCGCTGATCTCATCCTCTTTAAAACCGGCACCAAGTAGCTCTTCTACGATTTCATGTTCATTGGAGAAATCGTCTTCACTCATGAAATATTGGGCAATTATGCCAACGATAATTAATACACGTTCGTTCAAGATTCACCTGTAAATAGAGCAGCTGGTCATGATGCTGGTTTTGTTTTATCCTGCAAAACCGCGTAGATAGCGCCCTCCGGGCAATGCAGAAGCTAATCCTTCCAGCTCTAAGTGCAGCACGATAGCCGAAACCTCCATAGCTGTCAAGCCACTTTGCTGTGCCAGTTGATCCAGGTGTAGTGGGGTTGGCTGGAGTAGGTCGAACAGGATTTTTTGTTTTTCGTTTAAGCTGGACAGGTCATATGGTGGTGGTAATTCATCTTGTTGTTGCTGACAATTCAGGTGAAATGCGTCAAGGATGTCTTCGGCGCAGGTTGTTACCGTTGCGCCCTGTTTGAGTAAATTAAGATTACCTTGACAGTTGTGATTATAGATCGATCCGGGAACTGCATACAGGTCGCGCCCCTGTTCAAGGGCAAAGTCTGCGGTTATTAGTGAACCGCTGTTATGAGCCGCTTCAACAACCACAACCCCTTCACTTAAACCGCTGATGATACGATTACGGGCGGGAAAGTGTCCCGGGTGCGGGCTGGTGCCGGGGGGGTATTCAGAAATAAGGGCTCCATGCTCAGGGATGTGGCAAAACAGTTTCCTGTTTTCAGCCGGATAGATGCGATCAATGCCACCTCCTAGCACCGCAACTGTTGTGCCTCCTCCGGCTAGTGCGCCGGTGTGCGCTGCCGAGTCTATGCCGCGTGCCAAGCCGCTAATTACGCAAATATTGTGTTGTGCCAAAGTGGTAGCTGTTTCGGTGGCAAAACGGATGGCATCTCGGCTGCCACGCCGCGAACCGACAATCGCTATACTCCTGCCTTTAGGAATTTGTCCGCGCACATACAGTAGAGCAGGTGGGTCGTGAATGGTGCGTAGCAAGGTCGGGTAGTCTTTATCCCACAAGCTGATTATTCGCATTTGACAGTTGTGTAAAAGTTGTAAGGCCTGGCGGAATTCAGCGTCATCTGTTTGTGGTGGTGTTCCGATGCGTGGTGAGGTTATTCCGGCCTCTTTTTTCCAACTTGTGGTGGTGTGGTTCAGGGTTGTTGAGACATCGCCGAAGGCCTCGATAAGTTTAATTATTCCAGCTCGTCCCAGCCCGGTGGTGAGATGAAGGCGTAACCAGTTTTCCTGAGTCGTAGTATCCATATGTGCTTTATTTAGTTGAGAAAGGTTAATGCGATAATTAAAAAGAAAAGGATTAAAGCGATGCCCAATCCTTTTCTTTTAAGCACTTTTTGTTCAGCCCATAATGGTGGCTAACGTTTACAGTCGGTCGAGTTTTAGTAGCTACTCTGTTTCACTGTAAATGTTGTCGCCACGATAAATTGCTTGTGAAGCTTTTAGGATTAGCGCTGCAGATATGTTTGGTTCGGTTTTGACTGTCAATGCGCGTCCGAGCAATGTATCCGGCAAGACGATGTTGCGATCTTGTTTAACTAGTTCAGTGGCTTCGCGTGGGCGTACAATAGTTAGCATGTTGCCAACCTCCAATCCATCGTTGCTGCCGCGATCAATATAGAACAGGTCGTATTGAGCAAAGGCGATCTTTTCTGGGTGGGCAGCTATGATGCAGCCCTCAATCTGTTGGGAAGCGCGTTTTAACGTGATGGTTGTGTTTTGTTCAGCAGCCGGCAACAGGATGTCGCCCCGAACAATCTCCCCTACAGCTTTGGATATGATGCCGGAGTATACCTGCTCATGGGCTTGCGTTATAAATAGCTTGCCTCGCCAAGATATCTGTTGGCCAAGTGTTTTTCCCGTTTTCGGGTGTTTTACAGTGTTGCCGATGGAGAATATATCGTATTCGGTGCCGACGGTGCTACCTGCATTTACCTGAACAAAACAGGTATCGTTCTCTGTCATCATCAGGCGGTTGTCTATGGTGTCAACAATATGTCCGGCACTGTTGAGGGCTTCGGTACTGATGAAACTGCTGAGATCACCAGCAACCTCAATGGTTATCGCCTCCTGAGGTGTTGGAAGCTCCTGCTTGGCTACTGCTTCCGCTTCCGGCGCGGTGCTGGTCTGTTGTTGATATTCTGGCAATAATTCAATGCGACCATCGTAAATAGCCAGCTTCTGGCCAGGGTAGATAAGGTGTGGGTTGCGAATATAGGGGTTGTTTGCCCACAGGTTTGGCCAGTACCACGGGTCGGATATAAAGCGTTGGGAAATCCCCCATAGGGTATCTCCCTTTTGGACAGTGTAAATGTGGGGATTTTCCCGGGCGCTTACCACTGACGGCAGGATAACCAGGCATACAAGAATTAAAAATTTGCGTAAACTCATTTTGATCTCCTATTTATTCGCAATATATGATGTTAGTGCGAAAGCGATTCGAGTAAATCGGGAGCTATGTTTTTATTTGCTGAACTATCATGGTATTGCTGCTGAAGCCGGGTAAGTGCTGCTAGTGCTTGCTGTTTTTGGTTGCTTTGCGCGTATAGTTTAACCAGTTTAAGTTGCGCGTCAGCAGCTTTGTGTGCTTGTGGATAATCATTTACCAGAGATGTAAATACCGCCGTCGCCTGTATCCGGTTTCCCTGCGCCATAAAGCTGGTTCCTAACCAGTAGTAAGCATTAGGTATGTAAGGATTTCGTGGGTAGTTGTTGATGAAAGAGGTGAAATTGGATATCGCAGTCGGATAATTGCCGTTGGTGTAGGCTGAAAATCCTTGCAGATATAACTTGGTTGCCGTTGGTTTGTCTGGTTGTGTTGTTGCCTGTGGTGCATCTGCGATTGTGGAGGTAACCGTTTGTTGATTGTTGTTGCCGATTTGCTGCTTTTCGCCTTGATGTGATTTCAGCTGTTGAATTTCATGGCGTAACGATAACAGCTCCTTGTTGTTGGCAGATACCGTGGTCGATAGTTGTTGCAGTGAGCTGGTTAACTGCTCTAATTGCTTGTTTTGTGCATAAACCTGTCGTTCCAACGGTCTTGTTGACGTGGTGTGCATTGCTGGTGTCGGCGGCACAACGCAACCGCCAAGTAACGCTAAGCATGAGCACAATATTGGTAGCATTACACGACGCATGAGGTATGGTCTCTCTTTTCTGATACTGATTCAGTTATTTTAAGGCTGATATTTTATTGTTATTTAAAAATGCAAAATATTTTAATTTTTATAAGTTTTTCCCTCTGTTGTCAAGGATGAAACATCTTTGTTGTGGTGCAAAAGAGATATGATTTGTGTTGCAACTTGTGAGGATTATGTATTAGTTAAGCTGCGGACTGCAGTTGTAGTTAATAGCGTAATTTTCTGCTGCAAAGTGATGGTTGCCATAAAATTGGGTGCCAATTAATAACCATAGGGGGGGTTACCCACATGAATAAACGAGATATATTGTCGGTGCCGGAGTTGTTGGTTCCCGCTGGAGATATGGATAAATTAAAGTTGGCAATGCGTTATGGAGCCGACGCTGTGTATGTCGGTGGAGAGCAGTTTGGTTTACGCGCTGCTGCCGGAAATTTTAATTTAAAAGATCTGCAGACTGCGGTTGATATAGTACACAGCCACGGTAAGAAATTGTTTTTAACTCTCAACGCCTATGTGCGTCAAGGTGAGATGGCGCAATTGGATAACTATCTTGCTCAGTTGCGGTCGTTGGAGATAGATGCCTATATTGTTTCGGATCCCGGTGTCCTCGCCCACGTTAAGGAACGGGAGCCCAAGCGTGAGCTGCATCTATCGACACAGGCAAATACCACTAATGCTGCGGCGTGTCAGTTCTGGTTACGGCAGGGGGTGCAGCGGGTCAATCTGGCGCGAGAGCTAAATTTGGATGAGATCGCTTCACTTCGACAACAGACGGATATCGAGTTGGAGATGTTTGTGCATGGTGCCATGTGTGTCGCCTATTCCGGACGTTGTCTGTTGTCGACGGCATTGACTGGGCGGAGCGCCAATGAAGGAGCTTGTGCCCAGCCGTGTCGCTGGAACTATTCGTTGGTTGAGCAAACGCGGCCGGAACAGCAGTTTCCCATTGAGGAAGATGCGCACGGTAGCTATATCATGAACAGTCGCGATTTGTGTCTCCTCGATCAGTTGCCCCAGCTTGTCACTGCCGGAGTTGACAGCTTGAAAATTGAGGGGAGGATGAAAACCCTATACTACGTTGCCGCGGTGACGCGGGTTTATCGGGCTGCGTTGGACAGTTATTGCGCCGATCCGGAAAATTACCGTTGTGATCCCCTGTGGCGTGAGGAGTTGGATAAGGTCAGTCATCGCCCCTATGCCACCGATTTTCTCCCTGTTGATGATGCCAGCGTACACGCTGCCGACTCCAGTTACCGGCGTACCCACGATTTTATCGCTATCGTGCGTGAGGTGGTTGACGATGATACCGATGGTGCTGTCGATGGCAAATTGGCACTGATTGAGGGGCGCAATCGTTTTTGTCAAGGGGATAAAATTGAGTTGATCGGGCCAGGGATGCGCCAGTATGAATTTCGTGCCCCCGATTGCAGCGCTGAAGATGGCAGGGTGGTAGACGTTGTGCAGCCCAATGCCCTGGTGTGGATGAAGTTTCCGGCTGCTGTTGCCGTGGGCGATATTCTCAGACGTTGTAAACAGAATCAGGAGAAGTGATGTTACCAAAGCATTTTGAATCGACGCTGTATTTACCATTTAATTATCAAAGTTTAAAAGAACATTTTGAGTTTTTAACTCCCGATGCTGCTCCTGTAGATAACGTAAAACTGCAAGATCGGAGTGTGTGGTTGATATTGCAGGGCGAACAGCTGTTGGTGGAGGAAAAAACTGGAGAATTGCCAAGTTTCAAACCCGAGCAGTTGCGCGCTGAACCACTTTTTATCGGTTTGTGGCGTGGCTTACCTTGTTATGTTGCTCCATATTCCCGTTCGTTGTCATCTCCTGCTGGAGTTGTTGCCCTGGATCTAATGGCAGATGAGCCACTGATGTCATTACCCTTATTGTCTCTTGGTGCTCTTGGACGGCAGTTGTTACAGTGGCAAAAGAACAGCAGCTTTTGTTCCAGTTGTGGCGCGGCTATGGATTTTATCGCAGGACAGTGGGGCAAGAGTTGTCGTGGCTGTGGTCGTGAGCATTACCCCCATGTTCACCCGTGTATTATTGTCCTTATTCGCCGTGGTGAAGAGGTGCTGTGGTGAAGAGGTGCTGTTGACACGTAAGTCAAACTGGGTGGCTAATCGCTATGGTCTGTTTACTGCCGATTACAGCGGTGGAGAGCTGGTAGTTGAGACCGATGAACTTGAGGATGCGCGTTGGTTTCATCGCGATGAATTGCCATTGTTGCCATCGCGACGTAGCATCGCTCGTTTTCTGCTGGACAACTATTTATTAGGTGGCGCGGAATAATCTACCTGTTTCTTTAGTGCTTTTTTGTTTAATTGATGCCAGATTCCCAGACGCTGTTTGCGCGCCTGTTGTTCCAGTTGAAGAAAATCCTTTTTGTATTTGAAATTAAAACGGCGATAAACAATTGCGCGTCCCTCACGCAGGAGGGTGCGGTTGAGCATTCTGCCGTCAGGTAACCACACATAGGCAAGCATTCGTCCATAGTGATCTTTTTTGTCGCCGCCGCATTGAAGTTGAACCATTTTCCCCTTGCACAGCTTGATCACCCGTTTGATGGTGTTTTTAGTGCTGGCGCGTAGGGTGTTGTGATCTTTACAGCCCATCTTAAGGAATTTCCAATCGCGATCTGAGCCCATTTTTTCAGGGCAATCAATACCTATGAGACGTACCACGCCGATTCCGCTTATTTGCAGGGTGTCACCGTCATAAACCCAGTTGACAATTCCATTGGTGATGTTTGTTTTTATCTTGCTAGGTTTCGCCATGCAGGTGCTTGACCAGCAAGTTGACAATAAACAGAGTAGCCCGATCAGGATGGTTGTAGGGTGGCAGTAAAAAACTTTCATCTGTTGAATATTCCGGTAGATAGATAGCGCTCACCACTGTCGCACAGGGTAGTCACTACATGCTTTCCCGTGCCTAAACACTGTGCAATTTGCTGGCTGGCGTAAACATTGGCACCGCTGGAGATGCCGCATAAAATGCCCTGATGTGCCAAAGTTACAGTGGTGTTAATTGCACTTTCATCACTGACCGTTATCACCTTGGTGTAAACCGTGGTGTCGAGAACGGTGGGAACGAAGCCGGCACCGATCCCCTGTATTTTATGAGGTGCTGGGCTGGCGCCGGATAAAACAGCTGATGCCGATGGTTCTACGGCAATGATTTGAATATC
>NBLX01000019.1 GCA_002084705.1 Desulfobacteraceae bacterium 4572_35.1 | reverse complement strand
GGCAGGATACGACCAAAGGGGGCCAGCATGTCGAATGTGTGGCGTTGTGCATCGAGGCTTGGGTCGGTCATTTGTGAGATACGGCCAACGCGCAGTTGATCTAAGGTGCGAGTGCTGCCGATGAGGTTTTTGCGTCCACCCCGCTTTATAGAGTCGCCACTAGCGCAGCGGCTAACTATTGAATGCCGAGTGTCGATGTTGCGCACCGGCTTAATGGCATCATTTGGACATACTTTTTCGCAAATACCGCATCCTCGGCAATAGTTTTTTAGGGAATGTACCTGTCTTATTACCGGAATTGCCGAAAAACGACTCCTGGGATCGGGCATATCACCTTCGGAGAATACCATGCGTCGCCGTTCAATTTTGGCTTCGATGGCACCGAATGTGCACGCAGATACACAGGACCCGCACATTGTGCAGCGGTTGGTATCGTAGTGTATTTTCCAGGGCAGATCGTTCGGGGTGGTATCGTTAATTGTTATTGCTTCCATCGGGCTACCTCCAGTTCCTCGTTTATCACTACAACTTCTCTTTCGTTGGGATAAATATCAGTGGACCAATCGCGGTTGGGAAGTATTTCGTTTATGCCACATACCTCAGATGAGATGATGATGGTGTTTTCATCTCTACCAATTACTACTGGGCGCAGTTTCTTTGCGTCACAACATGTGAACAGTGTGTTGTCCGGTAGTACGCCGATTATGGTGTTGGGACCGTTAAGCTCCAAATTGGCTAAGGACTGACGGATTGAGACGAGTTGTTTGGCATCGTTGCGCTTGTTGATTTGCTCAAAAGGCAGCGGTGTTATTACGTGCTTAAAGTATTCCAGAGGCCATTTAAGTTGGCGGTGTACGTAGTGTAGAGTGTAGAGAAAACACTGGGAGTCGGATTCAAAGCCGATGTATCCGCGATGCAGCTTTGCCTGCATCTCTTTGTTTTTCTGGTAAAAGGTGTTTTCACCATTTGCCAGCCCAGTATAGCCTTGTAGAAAGAAAGGGTGAGCGGCGTAGCGAACGATGTCGTAGTTGGTATTTTGGCGACATTGGGCAGTTATAACTTTAGCGGTAAAATTTTTGTCTGGCTGCCATAAATTGAAAAAAGTGCCAATATCGCGCGGATCGCCGATCTCTTTCAGGGTGACAACGTTGGGCCAGAACGAATAGACAAAACCTTGTTCGTCTGGTTCCAGGGCTCGGCGCATTTTCAGGCGAATGTCGAGGAGTAATTCCTCCTTCTCTTTTTGGGTGGCCTTCTTGTAGCTTTTTGGAAATGAAAAGGTTTCAAATACGTAGTTAGGCATGGCGATGATGTCCAGATCATCGCTGGCTGATGTTTCAGGCACCCACTGTAACACTCGGCGAAACCCGGCTTCGTGCAGGATGTTTTCGGCCAAATTAAGTCCTTCGTCGGTGCAGGCCATAGATAAGGTTGGCAGGTGCTTGTATCCTTCAAAAATTCCACCAAGGTCTTGCATTACCATGGCAAAGCCTGAATTGTCGTGTCCTTTTTGCTGCGATTGCATCAGGTGCAAGGCTTTGCTTGGGTGGATGTAGTTTCTGCTTTTAATAGCTCCAATACGACACATTTTTAGAGTCCTCCTTTTTTGTGTAATAAGGATAACACTAAGGCAAGTATTGTGCCAAAAAGGTAGGCAGGATGAGGATTACTACAACTGCTTGTGCTTACGTATATTTCGGTGTAGTGTTGGTGTGGAAGGCGCAATGACGACAATGAAAAAGAGTATCTGTGTGTGGCATTTAGTGTACACATAGATACTCTTTTGTGGGATAGGATATTCCGTTGATTTTTTGCTGTAGCTTACAGCATTTTTACCCAGTTGTGTTTGTCTTCGATGCGACCGTATTGGATGCCGGTTAATGTGTCGTAAAGTTTCATGGTTAGTTCGCCAGCTTTGCCGTTGCCGAGAAGCACATTGCGACCTTTATAGGTGAATTGACCAACGGGGGAAACTACTGCGGCAGTGCCGGTGCCAAAGGCTTCTGTAAGGCGGCCGTTCTCGGACCCATCGAGAATTTCATCGATACTCAGGGCGCGTTCTTCTATTTCGTAACCAAACTCATCTACCAGGGTAAGTATTGAGCGTCTGGTAATGCCATTGAGGATCGAACCGCATAGAGGTGACGTGACAATTTTGCCATCATACAAAAAGCAAATATTCATACTGCCAACTTCCTCGACATATTTACGCTCTACGCTGTCGAGCCATAACACCTGATCATACCCTTTTTCGCTTGCTAGAGTTGAAGCATAGAGGCTTGATGCGTAGTTGCCGCCGGTCTTGGCTTCGCCTGTGCCACCAGAAGGTACACGGGCATATTCGTCGGAGACCCATATTTTTACCGGGCTTAAACCGCCTTTGTAGTAGGCCGCGACAGGAGATAAAATAATATAGAATAAGTAGCTGTCTGCAGGTTTTACCCCTAGAACCGGTTCGGTGGCAATCATTGTTGGGCGGATATATAGGCTGGTTCCTTCAGTGTGTGGTACCCAGTCCTGCTCAAGTTTGAGTAGCTCATTGAGTGACCTAAGGCAAAAGTCTACATCGAGTTGTGGCATGCACATCCGCTCGGCGCTGAGATTGAAGCGTTCGAAGTTGTCTCGAGGGCGAAACAGGGCGATGCTGCCGTCGGGGCGACGAAAAGCTTTTAACCCCTCAAAAATTTCCTGAGCGTAGTGAAGGACAAGGGCAGCTGGATCAAGACTAAATGGGCCGTATTGTTGAATGCGGGGGGAATGCCAGCCTTTGTCGCGGTCAAATTCCATGATAAACATGCGGTTGGTAAATTCTTTGCCAAACACTAGGTGGCTTTCATCTTTTACCGGTTGTTTGGTTTCGTTTACGGGTAATATTTTTATGTCCATTGTTTATATGTGTCCCTCCTGAGCACGTTAGTTTTGCTTGATTGATATCAAAATATACTATTTTGGAAACCTATTTTTTAGCACATCAGTAACTGCCCCAGCAAGGTTTAAGTGAGGCTGGCACGGCTGACGGTAACCACCGCAACGGTGTGCCCCTGTTGTGATAATAGCTTGGCGCAAGCACGTACAGTAGAAGTTGTTGTGGCAATATCGTCCACGAGTAGTATTCGTTGTGGTGATAATTTTGTGCCAATACTAAAGGCTGAACGTAAGTTGTCGCGGCGCTGCCTGGCGTTGAGTAATGCTTGGGCGTCTGTGTGGCGGATCCGCTTTAATGCTGTAGTACATATCGGTAGGTGAAGGTTTTTGCTGATTTGTCTGGCGATTAACAGTGATTGGTTGTACCCACGTTGGCGTAATCGGTTTATGTGCAGTGGAACCGCAACTACTGTTTGCGGATTAAAAGTGATAATGTCATGTTTGAGTTGTTTTAAAAGACAAAGCGACAATGTAGATGATAGAGATGGTTTGCCTTGGTATTTGAACTTATGGATGGCAGCAGCGACGGTCTCGGTGTAAATTCCTGCTGCTTTAAGCCAGACAAAAGGTGGAGGATCAGACAGGCAGTGTGAACATACGTGATTAATGGTGTTGGTAGAGTTATACGGTTCGGCGCAAATTGGACAGACCGCGTCCGCCTGCTTTAAACATTGTTCCTTACAAGCTGGACACAGACCGAAGGCCGTCTCTGCTTCATTTAATAGTGGGGTATGGCATAGCAGGCAATGGGCAGGAAGGAGAATATTGATTAGCCACCAGGATTCATGCTTGATGGTGGCTAATATATTTCGATGAAATGATCTGTTTGCTGGGGATTTTTTTACGTGGTAGTTGCTGTTAAGATCTGCATTCACGGTTTGCCAGTTATCTGGATGTGCGTAAGTTATGCCCAGTCATTTCCGCTGGAATTGGTAAATTGAGCATGTTGAGCAGGGTTGGAGCTATATCCGCCAATTTGCCATTTTGCATAGTGTAATTGTTTGCATCACTGGCAACGTAGATTAACGGCACCTCGTTGGTGGTATGGGCGGTCTGTGGTTGACCGTTATTGTCCACCATCTGCTCGCAGTTGCCGTGGTCAGCGGTTACCAGCATGGCACCACCGTGCTCAATGATCTTGTCTACTAATAATTGCAAATTGCTGTCTACCGCTTCAACTGCGGCTACCGCAGCGGACATAATGCCGGTATGACCAACCATGTCTGGATTGGCAAAGTTGACAACGATAAAGTCGTATTTGTCGGAATCTATATTCTCAAGAATTTGTTGGGCTACTGCATCCACGCTCATACGCGGTTTTTCATCGTAGGTGGCTACATCTTGTGGCGATGGGATTAGAATGCGTTCTTCACCAGAGAAAGGTTCTTCGTTGCCACCGTTAAAGAAAAAAGTAACGTGAGCATATTTTTCGGTTTCGGCTAGATGTAGTTGCTTTAGCCCGGCATTGGCGATTGATTCAGCGAGAATGTTGGGATAACTGTCTGGTGGGAAAGCAACAGGCAGCCGCAGTTGCTGATCGTACTCGGTCATGCATACATAATCCGCCAGGTCGATGCGCTTACCTCGGTTGAAACCGCTAAAGTTTTGTGTTGTGAAAGCTGCCGAAATTTCGCGAGCTCGGTCGGCGCGGAAGTTAAAGAAAATGATTCCATCCCCATCAAGCACCGGTGCTGGTGCTCCAACTATGGTTGGTTCAACAAATTCATCGGTTTGACCGTTGGCGTAGGCGGTTTCGATGGCTGTTTTGCTGTCTGATGCTTTGTGCCCCTCGCCCAGAGTGAGAGCACGGTAGGCTTTTTCCACTCTGTCCCAACGTTTATCGCGATCCATGGCATAGAAGCGACCGCATATTGTCGCGATTCTACCTGCCTGCTGTTGCTGCAGTTCTGCTTCAAGTTGTTCGAGATAGGTGGCGGCGCTTGATGGTGGGGTGTCACGACCGTCGAGAAAGGCGTGGATGCAAATATCTTTTATGCCACGCTGCGTTGCCATCTTGATCAGTGCGTACAGGTGGGTGTTGAGGGAATGCACACCGCCGTTCGATAGTAGCCCCATCAAATGTAACTTGCCCTGGCGCCGAAGAGTTTTTTCCATGGCTGCAACCAGGGCGGGGTTTGTGAAAAAATCTCCATCGGCGATGCTCTTGGTTATTCTGGTTAAATCCTGATAGATAATGCGACCAGCACCGATATTGAGGTGGCCGACCTCTGAGTTGCCCATTTGCCCCTGCGGCAGTCCGACCTCAAGACCGGATGCCTGCAGACGGGCATGGGGATAGTTGTTCATCAATTGATCAAAACACGGTGTGTTGGCTTGGGCGATAGCGTTTCCAACTGTTGAGTCACGCAGCCCCCAGCCGTCGAGAATGGTGAGTACTACCGGTTTATGTTTGACCCTTGCATGCTGTTGATCAATTGTGTTTGTCACGATTTATGCTCCAGCCTGTGGAGCGACGGGAGCGACCACTTCGCTATTTTCGACCATCTCACGGAAGGCAATGCTGTAGCTACCCCAAGTGCCACATTTTTCGCAGCGGCTTTTCCATTCCGCTGAGTGCTTGCCGCAAGCATCGCAAACATAGCCAAGGCTGAGTTGATTGTCCACGCCCAGAGCTTTTTGATATTCTTCGATGGCTTCGTCAATCCGGTTGCGCCGCCGATGTGCTTCGGCGAGCAATAGATGGATTTGTGGAAAGTCTGGGGCTGAGTGTTCAACGATGTAGATATGTTCCATGGCCTCGTCTGCCATTTCAAGACGAAGGTACAGTTTGGCGTAGAAGAAGCGCAAAACCAGATCATTGTTGCGTGCCGCCAGTGCGTTAGCATAAAACTCAAGGAGTGACTTTGGATCTTCATGTTGAAGGTAATGATTTTCCAGTCGGGAAAGGAATACGCTGCGACCTAGCTTGTTGTAACCATTTTGCCAAGTCTTGCCGGCATCGTTTTGATTGTCGGTCTTAATGTAGGCATCGCCAAGGGTAACGTGCGCCGGAACAAATTCTGGATTTTCCTTGATGATCTGTTTTAGAGCGGAGATTGCTTGGTCTTCTTCATTTTGAGCCAGTTTTTGTTTTGCAACTTCATAGCGAATCGACAGCATTTTTTCTTTTTCTGCTTGAATACGATTGCCGCTGAGTCCGGCTTTCAACAGGCGCTTCTGTAGCTCCAGGGCTTTTTCCCAGCGTTGATGTTTCATGTGGATATCGCGTTTGGCACGGATCGCTTTGCGATTGTCCTTCTCACGCTCAAGAATCTCTTCGTATTCTTTGCAGGCGGCATCATCTTCGCCAAGATCCTCATATGTCAGCGCCAACTTAAATAGCACCTCAATGCTTTTGCTGTCTATGCTCTTGGCTTTGCGTAACAGAGTGATGGCTCCTTGTTGATCCCCTTCCTGGCTGTTGACGCTGGCCAGCGCTATGTACCCTTCGACCTTAGTAGGATTTTTGTCGATAGCTTTTTGCAGTAGGCTGTGGGCGCGCTTGATGTCCCCTGAGAGTAGGCGACCTACGCCTTCACGATATACATTGTCGATCTCTTTGGATTTTTTCTCTGAACGGTTACGTAACCATGAACGCATGCCGTAACTGAAGGCTCCGTAGAGATGAAAACCGTAGCCGATAAACAGGCCGATGAGGATGCAGCCGATGACAACTACGGTTACCGGATAGGTTATGGAGTTGTCGGGCAGGAAGAAGATTGTCATCTCCTGAGGGTTGATCCCCGAGAAAAAAACAAAAAAAGCTAAGAATAAAATAACGACGAGAAGAAATGCCATGAGGGTCATACTGTCCTCCAGTGGGTCAATACCCAATAAATTGAAATATATGCAACAAATTAAACTATAGTTTTTCTGTTGTTACCTCAAATCGTAATCATTGTGATTAACGGTTATGGTACGGTTCACGGCGAATTATGGTAAAGGCGCGATATATTTGCTCCATTAAAAAAAGTCGCGCCATCTGATGGGTAAATGTCATGGCCGACAATGAGAGCAGTTCGTTGCACTTGCTCTTTAGTTCATCAGTTAAACCATAAGCTCCGCCGATAATAAAGCACAAATTTGTCCGACCGCTGATCATGTGCTGGTCGATTTTGTTGGCAAATTTTTCTGATACTAAGGATGCGCCACTTTCATCTAATGCGATAGTGTACGCATCCTGAGGTATTTTTGCCAGGATTTGTCTAGCCTCACTGGAACGGATAAAAGTGGGATCACTTTTTTTGCCGCCCCGTTTTTCCTCTTTCAGTTCTATAATCTGCAGAGGTATGTAGCGTTTGATTCGCTGTTGATATTCTTCAGTTCCCTGTTTTGTGAAGGGTAGTGACAGTTTGCCTACGCAGATCACTGTGATTTTCACACTAACATCCTAGTTAGCGGTCTGTTCTTCAGGGATAGCCAGAGTTGGTGCCTCTGACCATAAACCATCCAGGTCGTAAAAGGTGCGAACTTCCTGCTGAAATACATGTACCATAACATCGCCATAGTCGAGTAATACCCAGCGTCCTTCGTTCATCCCTTCAACTGCGATGGGGGCAAGATTGTGTTTTTCCTTCAACCCAAGTCGTACCGATTCAGCAATAGCCTGAACCTGTCGGTCTGATGTGCCCGATGCCAATACCAGATAGTCTGTTAAGGAGGAGAGTTCGCTGATGTGAAGTACTTTCATATCCAGCGCTTTTCTGTCGAGGCAGAATTGTGCACACAACAAAGCGCGGTGATCTGATTCCAATGTGTTTACCTTTCTTTACGCAGTATAAAGATTGTGCGTATGTATGTACTCGGCAACGGATGCCGGTACCAATAAGTCGATAGGCTGGTGCGCCGCAATTTTCGTTCTTATGGCAGTTGATGAGATGTCCAAAAATGTTTTTTTGAGAAAGATCAACCGTTGTCCGCAGCGATGCCTATATATATCGAGTTCCGCATCATAACAGAACTGCTGCCGGATGGCAACGGGCAGCTTGAGTGGATTATCCTGTGGTGTAGTTCCTGGACGCCGAGCAACAATCAAATTGCATAATTTGAACAGTTGCTGGTAGTTGTGCCAGGTAGAAATAGCAGTGAAAGAGTCCATGCCGATCAAAAAAAAGAATTGATCGTCGGGATAATGTTGGTGTAGCTGCCTCAGGGTGTCAACCGAGTAGCTCTTGCCATGGCGCTGGGCTTCAATATTGCTGACTGTAAATTTTGGGTATGCTGTCATGGCAAGCTCAGTCATGGCTAGACGCTGTGTAAACGGAGCGATATCGTCGTCTGCTTTGTGGGGTGGCTCGGCAGCGGGAATAAAAATCACCCTGTCGAGTTGGCACTGCTCTAGCAACTCTCCGGCAATTTTTAGGTGACCATTATGGATGGGGTTGAAAGTTCCCCCTATGATTCCGGTGTCCATTGTCGATGCTAGAACCTTATTCCCTTATTTGACCATCGCCGAGAACAACAAACTTACGAGTGGTTAAATCTTCCAGCCCCATGGGGCCAAAGGAGTGTAGTTTGGTGGTGGAGATGCCAATTTCTGCTCCGAGGCCAAGTTGATTGCCATCGGAAAAGCGGGACGAAGCGTTGACCATAATCACGCTGGAGTTGACGGTGCGGAGAAATTTTTGTGAATTGTGATAATTGTTGGTAATGATGACTTCGGTGTGGAGTGAGCTGTGACTGCGGATATGCTCAATGGCAGCATCAATATCATCTACAACGCGTATTGCTAGAATAAGATCCAGATATTCAGCATCCCAATCGGCAGGTGTGGCCGCTTTGACTTGATCACATATGGCACAAGTTGCCGGGCATCCGCGCAGTTCAACATCGTGTTGCAGCAATTGTTTTGCCAGATATGGAACAAAAGTTGGAGCAATTTCTTGATGTACCAACAATGTCTCCATGGCATTGCAGACTCCGGGGCGTTGCACTTTGGCGTTGATGCAGATGGCACTGGCCATATCAAAATCGGCGCCAGCATCGACAAAGGTGTGGCATACACCCTTATAATGTTTGATCACCGGGATGCGGGAGTTTTCGCTGACAAAACGGATCAGTCCTTCACCGCCACGCGGGATAATAAGATCTATCTGTTCGTCACATTTGAGTAGTTCTTTTACCGCTGCGCGTTCGGTGGTGGTTACTACTTGCAGGGCTGCTTCGGGCAGATCCAAGGCGGCTAGTTGCTCGGTCAATATTTTGCCGATAGCGCAGTTGGAATGGATGGCTTCGGAACCGCCGCGGAGAATAACGGCGTTGCCGCTTTTCAGACATAGTGCTGCGGCATCGGCAGTTACGTTGGGACGAGACTCAAAAATGATGCCGATAACGCCCAAGGGAATACGCATTCGACCCACCTGGATACCGTTGGGGCGACGCCACATTTTACTGATTTCGCCAACGGGGTCGGGCAAGTTGGCTACCTCACGCAATCCATCAGCCATAGCCTTGATTCGTTCGTCATTCAAGGTGAGGCGGTCGATCATGGCCGCAGCTAAATTGTTGGAGCGAGCTGTACTTAAATCTTTTGTGTTTTCAAGTTGCAACTCTTTGGCCTGTTGCTCAAGGGCATCTGCCATGCGGCATAACAGTTTGTTTTTAATGGTAGAAGAGGTGTTTGCCATGACTGTTGCTGCTTGCCTGGCATTGTTGGCCAACTGTTGTATCTGAGATGTGACGCTCATAAATTGACTCTCCTTGATATGTTTTTGCTGCCCGAGATGTTTTGATACGTCCCATGAAATGAGAGTTGTCGGCGTATCGGGCTGAATAGTTGTTTTTATTCGTCGTTATCTGCTGTCAGCACTAAATTGTCGCGGTGAATAATTTCATCTCCATATTTATAACCGAGAACGGGAACTATTTCACAGGTTTTTTTGCCCATGATTTGGAGCAATTCAGCCAGAGTGTAATTGGTAACCCCTTTGGCAAACTCGACTCCGTCCGGGCCACACAGTTGCACCGCATCGCCGCGTTCGAAACCACCTTCGACCCCTTTTATGCCAGACGGTAACAGGCTGCTGCCCTCATTGACGATGGCATTGAAAGCTCCGGTGTCAACAAACAGTTTGCCGCGTGGTTTTTTGGTAAAGGCGATCCAGTGTTTTTTTGCCGCCATGCGATTGGTGTTGGGAAGGAAATAGGTGCCAACATCTTCGCCATCAAAAAAACGTTGTAAGTTGCCCGGCTCAATGCCGTTGATGATGGCAGTGCCGACACCATGCATGGTAGCTCTCTTTGCCGCTTTGATTTTGGTATACATGCCGCCGGTGCCGATATCGGTGTTGCTCAGTCCAGCCATCTGTTCGATTTCATCATTTATCCGTTCAACTTCATTGATCAATTTAGCTTCAGGATTGATACGTGGATCGCTGTCGAACAGACCATCGACATCTGAAAGGATAACCAGCAGATTTGCCTCGCACAAACTGGTAACCATGGCTGACAGGTTGTCGTTGTCGCCGAAGCGGATCTCATCTACGACAACAGTGTCGTTTTCGTTTATTATCGGGATCACCCCATATTCGAGGAGGGTCATCATGGTGTTGCGGGCGTTAAGGTAACGGCGACGGTTGGCGAGGTCGTCACGGGTGAGCAGCACCTGCGCTACGTTTCCACCGAGTTTGCGAAAGGCGGAGCGATAACTGCGCATTAAACGGCTCTGACCGATGGCGGCCGCAGCTTGTTTTAGGGGGATAGATTGGGGGCGACCGATGATGCCTAGATCGCCTTTGCCGGCTGCAACTGAACCAGAAGAAACCAGGATAACTTCGTAACCGCGCTGATGCAAAGCCCATATTTCACGGGTAAGGCTGCTTATGCGCTGGTTGTTTAATCCGTCAGTGTTGGTGATAACCGCACTGCCAACCTTGATAATTATCCTTTTAGATGGTGTGATAAGCGTTGTACGCATGATGAAGCGTCCTGGTAGTTTATATGTCGTCACTGCGAAGTTGGTCTAAGCGTGAGCCGATCTCCTCAACCAACTCTTTTATACCATCGCCGGTGACGGCTGAAACGCAAAATACGGGGTACCCCAGTTGTTCAAACATAGGAGTTACAGTGCTGGCCAGTTCGCGCACTTCAGTAATGTCGTTCTTGGTTAAGATCACCAGTTGCGGCTTGTTGAGCATGGTTGCATCGTGGTGTTCGAGTTCTGCGTTGATCATATTAAAATGGCGCAGATAGTCATCTTCGTGCGCTGTAGTTAAGTCCACCAGGTGGAGGAAGAAATCGGTGCGCTCAACGTGGCGTAAAAATCTTGTGCCCAATCCCTGGCCTTCGCTGGCCCCTTCTATTAAACCGGGGATGTCGGCCATGACGAAGCTTTTAAATCCGGCGTAACGTACTACGCCGAGGTTGGGAACTAGAGTAGTAAATGGATAGTCGGCAACTTTGGGTCGCGCCGCTGAAACTGCGCGGATCAAGGTCGATTTGCCAGCATTAGGCATCCCCACTAAGCCGACATCGGCTATTAGTTTAAGTTCTAGTCTCAAGGTTAAGCTTTCGCCAGCTATGCCAGGTTGTGCGTGGCGTGGCGCGCGATTGGTGCTGGTGGCAAAACGGGCATTTCCGCGACCACCCAAGCCGCCATCGAGCAATTTGTGTGTCTGGTCAGCTTCGGTTAAGTCGACGAGAAGTTCATCGGTTTCGTCATTGTATATCAAGGTGCCGGGGGGCAAGTTGATTGTCAGTGATTCGCCGCCTTTACCATGCATGTGTTTGCCCATGCCATGAACGCCGTTTCCTGCTTTATAGTGGGCGTTGTAGCGGAAATCAAGCAGGGTAGTGAGGCTAGAGTCGGTATGTAAATAAACATCGCCACCGTTGCCGCCATCGCCGCCATCGGGACCACCTCTGGGGATAAATTTTTCCCGCCTAAACGACATGCAGCCACGACCGCCGTCGCCTGCTTTAATGTGTATTTTTACTTGATCGACAAATCGCATGGTGCTTTTAATCCGTAGTAAACTGTTGTTGTTTCAGTAGCATAAAAAAGCCCGAAGCTCCAATAGGGAACTTCGGGCTTGTACATACTTTGTGCTTCAAGGACGACTTAGTTAGCGTAAACGCTGATTTGTTGCCGTTTCTTGTCCTTGCGTTCAAACTTGACAACACCATCAACCAGGGCAAACAGGGTATAATCCTTGCCGCAGCCGACGTTGTTGCCAGGGTGAAACGTGGTACCACGCTGGCGCACCAGAATTGATCCAGCAGTCACTTCCTGACCACCAAATCTTTTCACGCCCAGACGTTTACCAGCACTGTCGCGACCGTTTCTTGAACTGCCGCCCGCTTTTTTGTGAGCCATGAGTTGCCTCCTTAAGCTTCAATGCCTGTAATTTGCAGACGAGTGATAGTCTGACGGTGTCCATAGGTCTTGCGATACCCTTGACGACGCTTAGATTTAAAAACAATAACTTTCTTGTCTTTGCCCTGCTCAACAATACGAGCAGTAACTTTTGCGCCAGGCAATAGAGGTGTCCCGATTTTTACCTCTTCTCCGCCGACCATGAGGACCTCGCCGAGTTCAACCGTTTCGCCGACTGAACCTGCAATTTTTTCAATTTTTAGTGTGTCACCTTCGGATACTTTGTACTGTTTTCCTCCGGTCTTGATCACCGCATACATGTACTTCACCTCGCTCTCAATAAGTTTAGTTCTTTTGTAACGGCGCACTTTATCTGTTTCACTGTAGAGCTGTCAAGTGTTATTTGGTGTTCAAGAAATGAAAACTATATCCGATTGATTGGCAGAAAATGGCAACTCGACACCTATACATTAATGATCACACAGGTTTGTGCCGGTGGTGAGTTTACCTTCAAGGTAGTTTGTGACTATGTTGTCAATGGATTCAGCGGGGGCGCCCACAACAACTTTTATGCCACGGTCGCTAAATAGTTGTTGAGCGCGTTGCCCCATGCCGCCGGCTATGATTATATCGACATCTCTTTCACTTAACCAGCGGGGGAGCAGTCCTGGCTCATGCGGTGGCGCTTGTACCTCCTCTTTGCCGATGATGGTATTGTCTTGGTCAACGGTAGTGATGGTAAAGGTGTCGCAGTGCCCGAAGTGCATAGCCAGTTGACCTTGGGCTGTGGGGATGGCAATTTTCATAGTACTTTTCTCCATTAGTTTGTTAGTTTCCTTGGTTTTGTTCAATGTTAAGCGCTTTGGCGAAATTATGCCAGATCTCTTTAATCGCCAGTGCCGATATACTGTCGTCGTATTCAATTATTGTCTTAGCTGCTATTTGGGCGCTGGTAATTTTGCTATCATACGGAATGGTGCCAATCAATGTGGCCCCGTTTTTTGCTGCACTTATTTGAATCTCTTGCGCCATGCTGGGGTTGATATCCCATTTGTTGATACACACGTAAGCAGGTATTGAGAAATGCTTGGTTAATTCCAATACTCGCAACAGGTCGTGTTTACCGCTATATGTTGGTTCAGTAATTACAAATACTGCATCTGCGCCGGTTGTTGCTGCAATAACCGGGCAACCGATTCCCGGTGGTCCATCAACTAAAATTAACTGACATTGTTTGTCTTCAGCAAGTTTGTGTGCCTGCTGCCGGACTAAACTGACCAGCTTGCCTGAATTTTCAGCTCCGATATCGAGACGGGCGTGGATCATGGGACCAAAGCGAGTTTCAGAATGATACCATTCACCACACCGGCGTTCGGGAAATTCTATGGCTTGTTCAGGGCAGAAATGGACGCATACACCACACCCTTCGCAGGATGATGGGGTGACGGTATATTTGTCGTTTGTTTGAGGCGGATTGATTGCGTCAAACCGGCACAGGGAAAAACATTTTCCGCAGTTTATGCACCTTTGCCCGTCTATTTTGGCAATGTGTCCACTGATAAATGGGTGGCTTTGCTGTATCTCTGGATCCAAAAGCAGATGTAGGTCGGCAGCGTCAACGTCACAGTCTGCGAGCATGGCATGATTACACAGGGCGGCAAATGCGGCGGTGACACTGGTTTTGCCTGTGCCCCCTTTGCCGCTGATGATCACTATCTCTTTCACTGTTTACCCTCCGTTGCTGGCTTTGTCCATGTGCTGATATCATCCAATAATGAGCGTAGCTTTGGAGCTAGTTCTGGTAGCGCTGACAACAACCCCTCGCCGCGGGAGTAGGCGGTAGCTACACGACGATCATCCTTAATTTTGAGAACCAGGGGGATTTTTTCAGCACTGCAATACTCGCTGACGCGTTCATCACCGCAGCCATCTCTATTGACAATTACCGCAAAGGGTAGATCCATACAGCGCATGGTTTCAACTGCTAATTTTAGATCGTGAAGACCAAATGGGGTAGGCTCAGTTACCAGTAATACGAAGTCGCAATCACACACGGCGGTCATCATCGGGCACGAAGTGCCGGGGGGGCAATCGATGATAGTGAGTTGATTCTGGTCAGCTTTTTTCTTGGCGGCACGAATCACCGGTGGAGACATCGCCTCCCCAATTTTGATGGAGCCTTTAATAAAACTGAGCTGGTGCACTTGTCCACAGTTTATCGTGTTGCTGCCGCTGTCGAGGTAGCCGATGGTTTTTTGCTGCTCAGTTAACGCCTGCTGGGGGCAGACCAAGATACACCCGCCGCAACTGTGGCACATGTCGTCAAAGATCATGGTTTTGTCGCCAATGGTGACGATGGCATTAAATTGACAGATTTCACCGCATTTACCGCAGTTGTTGCACAACGTTTTATCCAAAACGGGGATGGGGATGGTAACATCCTCGTGTTTATCAAGTTGGGCATCGATGAATATGTGCCCGTTCGGTTCCTCAACGTCGCAGTCAATCAGTTGAACATTTTTATCGGCAGCCTGTGCCAGTGCCACAGACAAGGTGGTTTTTCCTGTGCCCCCTTTACCGGAGGCGATAGCAATTTTCATGATTTAAACCCAGTGTCCTTCAACGTTAGCATCGGTGGCAGCTTGAAGTTGACCATTGTTGTATTGTTCTAGCGCCTCTGCGACGGTACTGCCGTCACTGTGATATATTGCGATTCCCGCTGCTGACAACACTTGAAAAGCTTTTGGGCCACAATGGCCGCTGATTATAGCCTGTGCGCCGCAGTCAACCACTGTTTTTGCTGCTTGAATGCCTGCTCCCTGGGTGGCGTTTAGATTTTGTTCGTTGTCTACCAAGGTAAAGTTGTTCTGTTCGAGATCGTAGACTAGAAAACGTACTGCTCGACCGAAGCGGGGATCAATGGGGGCATCCAAGGTTGTTCCAGATGTGCTGATAGCTATTTTCATACTTATTTATTTCCTTTATGGTGAAAGTAAATTGCGTTCCCGAATAGTTTCAATCTTCCGCCATTTGTTTCTCAGCTCTGGTAGAAGCGGTTTTAACCGCGAAAGTGTGCGTAATAGCGTGTCTATCGCACAAGCGTTCGCGGTTAAATTCGTTCCTACGGTAAAGCGAAAGATTCAGTGCTAACCAGATTATTTATTTAAGTAGCTTTTTTATGGTGTCGGTAATGCTGTTAAGTTGCTGTTGCATACTGTTAAGTTGATGCTGCACGACGGAGTCGTTGTTGCCGCTGGTGTCATTGTTGATATCGTTTGCAGAGCGTAGGCGATTGAAAAAACCACCGCCACGGTTGGAAGCTCTGTTGCCCGTACCTGCACCTCGCCCTCTTCCTGCTGTGCTGTTTGTTCCGCGTCCTGCACCTCTGCCCATCCCCGCACCGTTGCCACTACTTGTGTAACCGCCGCTGGAATTTCCACCGCATAAACCTGCACCGCGACCACTCATTGGTCCTTCACCGTTTGGTCCTGTTCTGTCTCCTCTAGGCATTGTATTTCTCCTTTGCTGTTGCCGGGGTAGCGTTGAATCTATATCTGTCGTCCGTTGCGACCGCCACGATTCTGGCGACCCCGTTGATTTTTTCTGAAGCAACCGTTACAACCACAACCCGGCATGGAAAATTTGTTGTCCTGCAAGTTCTGGTTTAACCAAGAGGTGATGACCTCTTGTTGATCGCCAGCGATAAAGGGGAACACTTCGATCCCCATCCCCTGAGCATAGCGACTGGTGTAGCGGGTCATGGCACCGCAAACAAGAACCTGCACCTGTTGTTGTCGCAGAAAAAGTAATTTTTCTGCAGCTGAACCCGCAGGGAGCTCAATGGTGGAGTAAGGTTT
>NBLX01000111.1 GCA_002084705.1 Desulfobacteraceae bacterium 4572_35.1 | reverse complement strand
CGCATACGGGACAATGTTCTGGAAATAAAAGTAGATCACCCTGTATGGATGCAGCAACTGCAACTATTGAAACCGCGCCTGCTTGAGCAGATCAACAGCCACCTGGATGACACCCCGATTAAAGATCTGTACCTGCGGCGTGGACAGTTAAAAAAAACCATTAAAGCTATCGAACCAGAGCTGGAACTTCCTGAGCTCGACCCTGCAGAAACAGCCACCATTCACCGATTAACTCAAAAAATTGAAGATGATGAAGTTCGTGCCGCCCTCAACTCGCTTTTTTTAAAACACCGCCGCCTGGAAAAATTAACAAAAAACCAAAAAAAATTATAGCATGGGCAGTGTCAGACCTGCTCTACCTATTCCGCATACCATAAGTTACGAACTATCACACCAAACTATCCCTTACGATACATGGCGGCGACCTCTGCGCTATATTCTTCACCGTCATAAACAAATAATGGTGGCTCAACCTCAAGTCCGGGGCGACCACGCTTTCGCCCTTCCACTAACAATAAACGCGCTCCACAATCACTACGGCTGTGAACCATGCGCAGACGTTTGGGTTCAATCTGCACAGCTCGCATACCAGCGACAATATCCACCACACGTTCCGCCAAATGTATCATGGAAAAAGTGCCACCTTGCTGCAATAAAATACTGGCAATGGCTAAAAAATCATCCAGACTTCCCGCCAGTTCGTGGCGTGACCTGGCGCGCTCATCGCCTTGAGAACAACGTCCGGTTTCAGCTGCCCTGAAAGGGGGATTACTCACCACACGCTCAAATAGACCAATATTATTTCCAGTCAAGTGGCGCAAATCACCCTGCCTTATCTCAACCTTAGCCGCTAAATCATTTAACAAAACGTTTCTCTGCGCCCGCTCCGCTTGATCCTCTTGGATTTCTACGCCCACAATCTGTTCAGCTGCACTCCATTTCGCCAACAACAAAGCAATAATGCCACCACCACAACCAAGATCTAACACTCTATCACCGGCATTTACACTGGCAAAGTTTGCTAACAAAACCGGATCGATAGAAAATCGGTACCCTTTTTGGTGTTGAATAATTCGTAGCGCCCCACCGCGCAAAGTATCAAGAGATTCACCGTTTTTCAACATTGATCGTTATTCCAGTTTAAGATCGCAAAAAAGGAGAGCCAAGAGATACAAACACCTCGGCTCTCCTTAAATTGATTGCAACTAATTCAGTACCTCTCCAGCTGGGCACGTGCTCATCATGCTGCAAGTTACACTTAAATGCTCCATCATTGCGCTGTGGTTATGTGCTGCTATGACCCGTAAGAATGCAATCCAGCCAGCAACAGGTTTACCCCTAGATAACAAAAAATTGTAGCGGCAAAACCTATTATTGATAAAAACGCAGCCCTGCGCCCTGCCCACCCACGGGTGATCCGTGCATGCAGAAACGCCGCATAAATAAACCACACGATAAGACTCCAGGTCTCTTTCGGGTCCCAACTCCAGTAGGTACCCCATGCATAATTAGCCCACGCTGCACCGGTAATAATTCCCAAAGATAACAGAGGGAAACCAATCATGATAGCCTTATAATTGAGGTCATCCAAAATCTTGGCGCTGGGAAACAAACCAACGATACCACCAGCTGGAGAACTGCCATCACCAGCATTTTTCTGTTTTCTAACCTTGATCAGATACATTATCGACACACCACACGCCACAGCAAAAGCCGCATAACCAAGAAAACAAGTAATAACGTGGTAGGTAAGCCAGTTACTCTGCAGAGCGGGAACCAGAGGAGCTATAGCATCATTTAGACCTAGCTGTGCCCATGCCATTGCCAAGAAAGCAAAGGGGAGAACGAAGGCCCCAACAGCTCTATATTTATACTTTAAATCAATCATGATGTAGATCAATAAAATCGTCCAGGAGAAAAACACCACTGACTCATAAAGGTTAGACATAGGAGCATAACCATTTGCACCTGGCACCTGATACGTCTCATACCAACGCAAGCCAATGGCGAATGTCTGCACAACAAAACCGATATATGCACACAAGTTACCGAGCTTGGCCACCACCACGCTACGCGTTGCCAAAAAACCGATAAATAAAACCATGGCGGCAAAATAACCGAAGGTAACTACATTAAACAACTGACCACTACTCATGCGAATATCTCCTTCAAGCGATCACTAATCCTGCGATAGTGCATCACGAAATTTATATTTCAATTCATCAAAATACAACTCGAACGCCGGCTGATTTCTATGTGATGTGCCAACAAAACGCACCCCGACTTTATCTTTTTGCTCACTTATCACCACCCACATGCGTTGATGAGATATGAAAAAAGCCACCAAGCAGCCAAGTATCAGCATAGTACATCCTAACCACACCACCATAACCCCAGGATCCTTTGTTACCTGCAAGCCGGTGTAATAAAGTTGGTTGAAATCAACCAAGGTAAAAATATATTTACCATTACGCTGTTCGTCA
This sequence comes from Desulfobacteraceae bacterium 4572_35.1, assembly GCA_002084705.1. Taxonomy (GTDB): domain Bacteria; phylum Desulfobacterota; class Desulfuromonadia; order Desulfuromonadales; family Desulfuromonadaceae; genus Desulfuromonas. The sequence goes on along the minus strand of NBLX01000111.1, from coordinate 8,105 downwards.
AACTTTGCGAAATTCTTAAAGACAGTAACAATCTGCCTTTCACCATCACGAGAAGTCACCGCCAACTGTGCCGCCGGTCCAAAATTGCGGAAGGTTGCAGTACAATCTACCACCTTGACACGATCTCCACCGGGCAGTTCAGCTGTCTCACCGCGCTGCAGAGTAAAGGCATCAGCCTTATCCTCGCCACGCACCTTGACCTTTATAGCAACAGCACCAGCACCGGCGGGACCATAACTGGACTGATAGAAAGTAAGCCCTTTATAGCTAAGTGGATCATTAACCACTGTCGGTCGATGATCGATCTTGACCTCGCCACCATCTACGATGCTGAGTACACTGCGAAATTCTTTCGGTCGCTGGGAGTCTCCATAAAAGCTGACACTGAAATCATCACAATGCACATCGAAACCTAGGGGCAACGGTGCCTCCACGTTACGCAACCATATCTGGCTCACCGAGCCACCTTCAGGGATATTCACATACCCTTTAAACCCGTAAATATTACCAATAATAGCTCCGAGAAATATAACCAAAATGGACAAGTGGGTAACATAAACACCAAAGCGAGCATACTTCCTTTTTTCGGCGTAGAGATAAGTGATACCATCTTTTTCAAAAACTTTTGCCGCAGCAAAGTTTTCTGCTAAAAAATTGCCCATCTTCTCAGCAACCGTTTTTATGTCACCCTTCACCAACCTCTCATCAGCGTTGGAAAAAGCTTTAAGTTGCTGCTCAGTTGGTGTCACATTCGGATGATGAACAATTCTCCACACCCGTGGGAAGCGCTTAATCGAACAACAGGTTAAATTGATACAAAACAATACCAACAGACCGATGAACCACCACGAATGGTACATATCGAAGAATTGTAAATCGTTCAAAAATTCATACGTATCCTTACTGAACACCGCCAGATACTGTTTACGGGTAAGGTTCTGTTGCAGAACAGTGCCAATGATCGAGGTTACCGCCAGCGATATCAAAGAAAAAATAGTAAGCTTCAAGGAGCAGAAAAATTCCCAGATACTACTTGGCACACCACGTTGCTTAGTACTCAAAGAGTGTCTCCCTTGTAGAAATTACGGTGATCATTCACCTCTAACATTTAAAATACTACAGACCATCAGCGGCTAGCCGCTGCTGTAAACCATCGCTCTTCAGCGCCACCTCAACAGCCATTCTGGCGCGTGACTCTTCCAAAGCTTTCTTCAAAACGGGGTCACTCAATGCCAATATCTGCACTGCAAAGATGCCCGCATTCATTGCACCGGCCTTACCAATAGCCATGGTCGCCACCGGTATCCCCCCAGGCATCTGGACTGTGGCCAGCAGGGCATCCATCCCTTGCAACGCTGAGCTGTCGATAGGAACTCCAACAATTGGTAATGTTGTTTCTGAAGCAACAACACCGGCAAGATGCGCTGCCGCACCGGCACCAACGATCAACAACTTGACTCCACGGTCGGCTGCACTTGAGGCATATTCTGCAGTGCGCTGCGGCGAACGATGAGCGCTGGATACAACCATTTCGTATGCCACGTCAAAAGATTTAAGAATTTTTGCCGCCTCAATCATCACGGGGTAGTCCGAATCACTACCCATCAAAATCCCCACTGCCGGGGTATTGTTTTCCTGTTGCATTACGTATATATCTATCCCCCAACCATTCAGCGTTTTAACGCTTTTTGTCCGATATCGGTGCGATACTGTGCACCGTTCCAACTTATAGCTTTTACACCAGAATATGCCGTCTCAATAGCGGCCGCGACATCATAGCCCCAACCGGTAACACCGAGTACCCGCCCACCGGCTGTAACAATTTTGCCATCCTCACTGGCTGTCCCTGCATGAAAAACCAGTACACCATCGATGGCGTTAGCATTGTCGATACCTTCTATTGTATCGCCTTTTGGATAGCTGGCGGGATAACCGGATGCGGCCATTACGACACAAACAGCGGCACGATCGTGCCATTCCAGCTCCGCTGTAGTCAATTCGCCACGAGCGCAATCGAGCAGTACCGGAACCAAATCGGATTTCAACCGCATCAGCAACGGTTGCGCTTCGGGATCACCAAAACGTGCGTTGAACTCCAGCACCTTAAAATCATCATTTTCTATCATAAGTCCGATAAACAAACATCTGTCACTACTGGTGCAGGAGAATATGCACCCATCCCACCAGTATTTGGACCTTTATCGCCATTAAAAATCTGTTTATGGTCTTGTGCTGAAGCCAAAGGCAACACATTTTTGCCATCGGTAAAGGCGAAAAACGATGCCTCTTCACCCGTGAGAAACTCCTCAATAACTACAGAATCTCCAGCGTCTCCAAACACTTTTTTAACCAGGATATCGTCGACAGCGGCAACGGCTTCCTCTTCGGTTTGTGCCAGAATCACCCCTTTGCCCGCAGCAAGGCCATCAACCTTTACCACAATAGGAGCACCCTGCTCGCGTACATAGGCAACAGCTTCATCGCGGTCACTAAAAGAGGCGTAAGCCGCAGTTTTAATCCCATATTTCGCCATCAGATCTTTTGAAAAGCCCTTGCTCCCCTCCAACTGGGCGGCAGCCTTGCTGGGGCCAAATACCGCCAGACCCTCAGATTTAAACAGATCGGCTATCCCCAAAGTCAAAGGCAGTTCCGGACCAACTACGGTTAAATCAACACCATTCCCCTTAGCAAAAGAGCACAGACCATCAATATCATCAACAGTAATGGCAATGTTTTCCGCCAACTCGGCAGTCCCGGGGTTACCGGGCGCGCAGTAAATTTTATCCACCAACGGCGACTGAGCTATTTTCCACACCAAGGCGTGCTCACGTCCACCACCACCTACAACCAGTATTTTCATCCTTCAGAACCCTTTATTTTGGAGTCATCCCGTCTAGACTCTATGCTGTTCATACCCCCTAAGGGAAGTGCAGTCTAACCATGCTCAGAAAAAAGAAACAGCGTAATTTGCACAGTTTGCACCGTGCATTAATATTAGTGACGGAAATGACGCATAGAGGTAAACACCATAGCTATATCATGTTCGTTCGCAGCAGCAATTACCTCTTCATCGCGAATAGAACCACCAGGCTGGATCACTGCGGTAATTCCCGCAGCGGCAGCGTTATCGAGGCCATCCCGGAAAGGGAAGAATGCATCTGATGCCATAACAGAACCCGGCACATCTAGCCCAGCATGTTCAGCTTTAATACCGGCAATACGTGCCGAATTAACCCGACTCATCTGACCCGCACCAACACCTACGGTCATAGCTTCTTTACCGTAAACAATGGCGTTTGATTTAACAAATTTAGCCACGCGCCAAGTAAAGAGCAAATCACTCATCTCCTGATCCGTCGGCTGACGCTTGGTAACCACCTTTAGCTCATTGTACAGCTGCTGGTCAGTATCCTGAACCAGCATCCCACCGTTAACCCGTTTATACTCCAAACGTTCTACCGGCTTGTCACTCCACTGCCCACACTCCAGCAAACGAACATTTTTCTTGGTCTTAACAATCTCTACCGCTTCAGCAGAAACCTGTGGAGCGATGATAACTTCAACAAACTGACGATCAACAATGGCTTGCGCAGTCTTACCATCCAGCTCACGATTAAAGGCAATAATACCACCGAAAGAAGACTCTGGATCGGTACTGAATGCACGCTCATAAGCATCAAAGATATTATCTGCCAGCGCAACACCACACGGATTAGCATGCTTGACAATTACACAGGCCGGGCCCTCATCAAACTGCTTTACGCACTCCAAAGCCGCATCGGTATCACCAATATTATTATAAGAGAGTGCCTTACCCTGAAGCTGCTTTGCCGTCGCAATGGAGGCATCGGAGATATTTTTTTCCACATAAAAAGCCGCATTCTGATGAGGGTTCTCACCGTAGCGCATAACCTGACTCTGGTGAAATTGCAGGCTTAGGGCTGGCGGAAAATGTCCTACGCTTTCACCCATCCGGTTACCAAGCCAGTTAGATATTGCCCCGTCATAGGCAGCGGTGTGCTGATAAACCTTCACGGCAAGATTAAAATTTGTTTGCTCCGAAACAGCGCCGTCATTATTCTTCATCTCATCGAGAACCGCAGCATAATCGCTACTATCAACCACCACGGTAACAAAACGGTTATTCTTTGCCGCACTACGCAACATGGTGGGGCCACCTATATCGATATTTTCAATAGCATCCGCCAGAGTACAATCGGCCTTGGCAACCGTTGCTTCAAAGGGATACAAATTGACAACCACCATATCGATAGCCTGAATATCGTGTTCTGCCATCTTTGCAACGTGAGCGGGGTTATCACGCACCCCCAACAGACCACCGTGAACTTTTGGATGCAGCGTCTTAACTCTACCATCAAGCATTTCCGGATACCCGGTATAATCCGAAACATCAACCACATCAACCCCCTCTTGACGCAGCAGTGTGGCGGTCCCCCCCGTGGATAAAATCTCAACACCGTAACTACTGAGTTCACGCGCAAACTCGACAACACCGTTTTTATCAGACACACTGATAAGAGCACGTTTAATGGCAGACATTTGTTCCCCTTTCGCCTTCTACAGAAGCGGCTTTTTTACCGCAGCTTTGACTTAATAGCACAACGAACACAATACACTGTGCCCCTACGATTATTCTTGTAATTTGCTAAACCTGATAACAAAAGTTAACAAAATTTTCTTTTTACCCTGTTGTCAGCAGCGATACAAGTAAAAAGCCATCATGCACGAACAGAAAAATTCAGCGCATCGACAAAAGCTTTCTCAAAGTGAGGCGTTCCCGACAACGGATATGATCGTAATGAATCGGCTAAATCCTGCAATTTATCTGCCTCTCCACCCGCACACAAATATCGACTCAATCCAGCCAGCACCCCACCGTCATAAAAGATGACCTTTTCTATCATATTTAGTGGCAACATAGCAACATTTTTCAATGCCTCGCGCTGCATCGAGAAACCCAGCGCGCCGGTCACAACAACAGCATCAAGCTCTTCAGCTGTCATTCCGGCACGGGACAGCAGACATTCAGCCCCGGCATACACCGCCCCCTTTGCCAACTGAAACTGGCGAATATCATCCTGTGTCAGCTCAATCCTCGTTGTTGCATCACGATACAGGCACAGAGTAGATCCCTGCTCATTGTGATCAAGATAACGGATCAGATTATTATCGATATCATCAACATCGGCAATTGTACCATCTGAAGCTATCAGACCGCTAACCACGCCAACACTTATAGCTTCGAGCAAGCCACTGCCACACAACCCGAGAGGCAAACCACCTCCGCGCACAGTTAATTTCAGTCGATCATGATCCAACTGCACACCGGTCACTGCGCCGTTGTCTGCCACCATGCCGCAAGAGATATTCCCCCCCTCAAAAGCGGGACCAGCAGCAACAGAGGTTACCCACCACTGCTCGCCATCGAATAACGCCATCTCACCATTTGTTCCAACATCAACCAAAAAGGTTCCTGGAGCACAATCAGCAAACTGATACAACACTGCCACCAGATCCCCCCCTACGTAACCACTGACCAGGGGAAATAAAAGCAGCGGCACAGGCAGTGCGTCAACATCAATAGCAGTAACCAACATTTGCGCTGGACGATGTGGAGGATAAAGCAATTTTTCTACCGGCAACCCCTGCAGCAGAGAAGTTATGGCGGGATTACCTGCCGCCGCCGCTGCAACTATATGCTCACGCTCGCCGCTACACTGATGTAACAGTATCGCTACCAGGGACTCTATACCCCGCAACATGGTCTGTTGCAACAATTCACCATTGCCTGCTACCGCCGCTTCCATGCGACGCAAAACATCGGCGCCATAACATTCTTGAGGATTAAACTGGCTAGCCTCGGCACACACCTCACCAGCACAATTCAGCAACCGACCGCCCAGAGTTGTGGTACCTAAATCCAAAGCAAGAAATAATTGTTGTGCCATCGGGTCTCCTCCATAAGTTCTCTTTTAACGATGATTTACTGCTAATCGTATTGGCTAGCGCCGAGATAGTGCCGTGGTACCCGCTTGCTGATCTGACAAAACACTTCGTATGAGATTGTACCCACCTGTTGTGCCCACTGCTCAGCCAGAATACACTCCCCATCTGCACAACCGAGTAAAGTAACCTCGTCACCGCAGCTCACCCCAGCTACATCGGTTACATCCAGCAAAGTCCAGTCCATACACACCGCCCCCGCCACTGTCACCCGCTGGCCACGCACCACTGCCTGACCAACATTAGACAATTGCCGATTATAACCATCGGCATAACCTACGGGGATGGTCGCAATAAGTGATGGTCGACTGGTAACAAAGCGCCGTCCATAGGAGATAGAGCTTCCGGCAGGAAATTGTTTAAGCTGAGCAATAACTGTGCGCAGACTCATAACCGGCTGCAGAGGCAACGACAGACCTTCTTCAGCATCGCTAAACGGTTGACCTCCGTACAAAGCAATACCGGAGCGCACCAGGTTACAACCACATTCCCCTTGATTTAATTTAACATCGAAGCTCGCAGCACTGTTTGCAGAGTGGATATATTTAGGGTTAAAACCTGCGCCACGTACCCGCTCCACACACTCAAGAAAAAGTTCCAATTGACATAGCGTGTATGGATGATTGGGCAAGTCAGCAACAGCAAAATGACTCATTACCCCCTCCATGCACAGGTGGGGACAATTACGCAGCGTCACAAGAACATCATCCAGATCAACAGGCAGAACCCCAAGGCGACCCATGCCGGTATCAACCTTCAAATGGCAACGACACAGCTTATTCAGCTTGGCAGCAGCAGCCTCAAGGTGAATAAGCTGCTCAACATCAAACACCACCACTTGAAGATCGTTGCTGACAACAATCTCCTCCTGACCAGGGAATGAGCCTCCCATCATCAAAATCGGAATATCAATACTTCCCTGACGCAGCTCCAACCCCTCTTCAGCTATGGCAACACCAAGCAAATCGGCACCCTCCTGTTGCAAAACCTTGGCAACAGGCAAAGCACCGTGACCATAAGCATCGGCCTTGACCACAGCCAGCACAGAGCAGGCAGCTGGCAAACGCTGACACAATAGTTGGTAATTATGTTTTAAAGCGGTAAGATCGATCTCTACGTGAGTTGGACGGTGTGCGTACATGCGTTACTTCCTAGAAGACTACAGACTTGGCGAATCAAACCAAAAAAGGCCGCAATAGCGGCCTAAAATTGATAAACAATTAGTTATTATCATGTAGGAATGACTGCTGTAAAGCCGTTTCACTAAAAAATCAATCCTCTTCTCCAGCCTCATCCTTTTGCCTTAACCACTTATCCTGAACAGCATCTACCGACAACGGCTTGCTGAAATAAAAACCCTGGATCTCATCACAGTTACTCTCCTGCATAAAACGACACTGCTCCTGAGTCTCAACTCCTTCAGCGATAATCTCAAGACCTAAACCTCGTGCCATCTCAATAGTGGCAGTAACAATCGCCCTATCATTTGCGTTTGTATGTAGATCATGAATAAAGGATTTATCAATTTTAAGACGATTTACCGGCAATTTTTTCAAGCAACTCAGGGATGAATAGCCGGTACCAAAATCATCAATAGCTAACCTTATCCCCAACGCACGTAACCGTTCCAAGGTTTTTATCGCCGTCTCTGTATCTTCTACTAAAATGTTTTCAGTTATTTCAAATTCAAGACAATTCGGGTCAGCGCCGGTTTCACGCAAAAGTCTTATTACGGTGGCCACAAAATCACTTTGGGCAAACTGACGCCCGGAAACATTTATTCCCACCCGTGGGGGAAGCCTGCCCTCCTTTTTCCACAACACGCACTGGTTAAACACACTGCGCATCACCCACTCGCCAATCGCCAGAATCAAATTTGACTCCTCTGCCAAGGCGATGAAGCTATCTGGGCCAACAACACCAAATTTGGGATGATTCCAGCGTACCAATGCTTCAACTCCGCTTGCCTTATTGGTAGTTAAGTCAACCTGCGGCTGATATTCCACAAAAAGCTCGCCCTCATCCACCGCACGACGCAGGTTGGCTTCCATCTCCATGCGCGATACCGCCTTGGTGTTCAT